>JANLGA010000100.1 GCA_024653225.1 Bacillota bacterium
AGCGCGCCTTTCCCATGGATTCCGCGAATTCGGGCGAACCGGGCGCCGCCCACGGGCCGGCGGGCTGCGCCAACGGTGGCCACTCAGGCGAGACCACTGGGGAGACCTCGGCCGGCGGGGTGGACACCGTGTTGGAGGCGGCGAGGCGGACGAAACGCCCGGTCTTCGTGAGCCTTCCCAATTCGGCATAGTAGGTGCGGGCCGGCACCATCGAGCTCAGGTACCAACTGTCCGAGTACTCGTTCAGGATTATGTCCCGACAGTGTACCTTGCGACCGTCCGTTACATCGTAAAGCCTCATCACCGGGACCGAGTCGGATAGGTCGAGGCCCTCCATCTCGGCCGCCCTCCGCAGCTCCTCGGGCTGGATCTCCCAGTACGCGTAAAGCCACTCCGGGTCGCGCACCATGAGGACCATCGTGTTGTCGCCGTACCGGGACGGGATCGCGTACTCGGGCTCGGCCACTGGCCGCGTGGGCGCGATCTCCTCGGAGAACTCCGCTTGCCGCTCGGTGAGTGGAGGGACCGGGCGCCCCGGACGACGCTCGCACGACCGCCGCCCTCCGAGCATACCGGACCTCTCGGCGAGCATGACGAGGGCGAGAACGATCAGGGCGGCGGCGAGGAGAGCAAGGAGCTGCATACTATCCTCCCTCCGGTGAAAGCATGTCTGAGAAAGCCACGTTTTCAATATGGAGTAATCGCGATCCTTTTATACGGGAGGATAGCGTGCCGAGGTCCCTGGTACTTGGAAACGGATCCCTGGCCGTCAACTTCGATTCGCGCCTTGTGCTGCGGGAGATATTCTTTCCCCACGTGGGCATGAGGAACCACGTCCAGGGCAGGAGGAACATGGTCGGCCTGTGGGAGACCGGCCGATTTCTCTGGATGGATTCCGACGAGTGGACGCGGTCCATTCGGTACAGGGAGAACTCCCTGGTCTCAGCCTGCTCCGCGAGCAGTCCCCGTGCGGCCGTGACGATCGAATTCAGCGACTGCGTTCACTACCGGGAGAACGTCCTTCTCAGGAAGGTAGTCGTGAGGAACGAGTCCCGCACCGCCCGCCACCTTCGCCTGTTCTTCGTCAACGACCTCTGCATTGACGAATCGGACATCGGGGACTCGGCATACTACGACCCCGGGCTCGGCGTCCTGGTTCACTACAAGCGTGGCACCTACTTTTGCTTCTCCGGCCGCGTCGGGGATCGGGGGTTCAGCCAGTGCGCCGTCGGAAAGAAAAGGCACGGCGGGACGGAGGGGACGTGGCGGGACGCCGAGGACGGATACCTCGAAGGCGGCGACGTTTCCCACGGCTCCATAGACAGCACCGTGTCCTTCTGGTTCGACATCGCGCCCGAATCCGCTGTTACCGTCCACTACTGGATGTGCGTCGCCGCCGGGGCGGCGGAAGCAATCGAGCTGAATCGGTGGACGTCCACGGCGGGCCCGGACCGGCTGATAGAAGAGACCGACAATTACTGGCGGAGTTGGCTCGTCGGCACGCCTGAAATCACATCGGACCTGTCGGCGAACGTGAGGCGCTGCTTCACGCGGAGCGTGCTGTTGACTAGGGCCGCGCTGGACTGCGGGGGAGGGGTCGTCGCCTCGACGGACATGGACATAATGACGACGAACCGCGACAACTACGCCTACGTCTGGCCCCGCGACGCATCACTTGCCGCCAGGGCGCTGGCCTTGGCGGGGCACCCCGAGTGTTCTCGCTCGTTCATCGGTTTCGCCTCCGAAATAGCCTCGGACGCCGGGTTCTTCTGGCCGAAATACAACTGCGACGGCACCGAGGGGCCGAGCTGGCATTCGAGGGCCGGGGACTTCCCGCCCATCCAGGTGGACGAGACGGGACTGGTACTCTTCCTCTGCGGCGAACACCTGCGCCTGTTCGGGGACGCAGAATTCCTGTCGGGTGTCTACCACCGCATGGCCAGGAAATGCGGTTTCTTCCTGGCCCGCCACACGGACGGGTATTCCGGTCTGCCGCTTCCGGGATACGACCTATGGGAAGAGAGGTTGGGCGTCTTCTCGTGGACGGCGGCCTTCGTGTACGCCGGCCTCAAGGCCACCGGGGACCTGGCCGCCGTCTTCGAGCCGGCGCGGGCGGCGGAGTTCTATAACGCCTCGCACCGAGTGCGGAACGGCATCGCCCGCGTACTCTTTCGCGAGCAGCTCGGCAGATTCATTCGCGGCGTGCTGGTGGACAGGTCTGGTGCCTGCCGCGAGGATTCTTCCGTGGATTCCAGCGTGTACGGAGTGGTGCTTTCGGGGGCCGTTCCGCCGATGGATCCCCGAAGTCTTCTCACGATGGACACCGTGCACCGCAGCCTTTGGGTTGGGACCGACATCGGCGGCCTGTGCAGGTATCCAAACGACTGGTACTTCAGGGTGACCGAACACCCGGGGGTGCCTGGTAATCCGTGGCCGGTGACCACGCTGTGGCTGGGGTCGTGGTATGCGGCGGCCGCGCGGAGTGCGGAAGACCTGGCGTCCGCGCGCAAGATGATCGAATGGGCCGCGTCGCGCGCGTCCGAGGCGGGCATACTTCCGGAGCAGGTGAATCCCTTCTCGGGCGAGCCGTTGTCCGTGGCGCCCCTCGCGTGGTCGCACGCGACATTTGTGACGGCCGTCCTGGACTACGAGACTAAGTGGCTCACTATGAATGGCTCGACGCGGGCACAATAACAATAATCGAGGGGGTTCCGGCAAGAACACGAAACAGGAGGCGATGGGATAAGTGATCACGGACGACAGGGTCTGGGTGAGACCCACACCCGCCGTGAAGAACCAGAGGGCGGAGATAGGCTACAATGGACTGCTCGCGAGATCGGGGGCCGACTCCGTCTGGATTCACTACGGCTTCGACGGATGGAAGAACGTCCAGACCCAACCCATGACGAGGCGCGGCGACGGGGGTTTCAGCTGCTCCGTGCTGTGCCAGGGAGACCGCTACGTCAACTTCTGCTTCAAAGACTCCGCCGACCACTGGGACAACAACAGCGGGTGGAACTGGTCGTGCGACATCAGGTCGTGAGGAGGAACGGCGGGAGACCGGTTACGGAGCCGTAACCGGTCTCCCGAACACTCCCTCGAGGCCCTCGCTCCTGACCCTCGAGCGAATGAGTCGCGCGTCCGTCGTGTAAAGACCCCTCTCCTTCATCCTCTCGAAGAAGGCACCGCCCGCGAAGGTGAGGGTGGACGAGAAGCGCGCCGCCGAGGGGCGTTCGTCGAGAGCCACGGCTATGAGGTCACCCGTCACGGTGTTCCGCGTCAGTCTCAGGAGTCCGGCTCCGGCTGCAGCAGCCGCGGCGTTCCTGCCCGCGACGGCACCGGTGAGGATCGCCTCGGTATGGCCGACGTATGGGCCGCACTTCTCTCCGCAGCAGAAGAGGTTCGCCAGCCCGATCACCTTGAGGGTGTCGTCTCTCTCGGCGATGGACAGGTACCGCACGGAGTTGCCCTTTCCACCCGCCAGCGGCTCGGCGTACCTGGCGCACTCGAACCCGGGTACCTGTCTCAGGTGCTCGAGTGGAAAGTACGGGGTCATTATCTTGGCGTGACCGTTGTCGAGGACGACCAGGTTCTCGGCGTACGCATCCAGGGCATACTGCTGGCAGGCTTTCGAAGAGAGTTTGGACTTGTTGATGAACGAGCGCGGCAAGGGAACCACGGCGACGCCGTCCCGGTCGAGCTTGGAGACGATCTCGCGCGAGAGGGAGGTCTTGATGAGGTCGCACGACCCGCTGAACACCCCCGGCGCCGGGCGCGGACCCTCGAGAGCGATCTCGCGGGCACCCGCCAGCTTGGTGACCCCCTGGCGGGGCCCGAAGCTTGGGCACCGGAACATGCACATTGCACACCCGTTGCCGTGCTTGGTGCAGGAGCCCATTGGACCCGCGCTGCCGGTCGCGTCCACGAATGCCCCGGCTTCCCAAGTTTCTCCGTCCGCCGTGCCGACCGAGAGCACCGTATCCCCTTCGACCCTCACCGAGATTATTCTCCGCTGCGTCAGCACCGTCACCCCGAGGTGCTCGAGGGCGCTCCTGACCGGCGGCTCGATGGTCGTTATGTCGTAGAGGCTGGCGTGTTCGTGCCCCGGGAAAGAAACGTTCGTGTGGATGGAGTGGGCATCGGTGATGGCGAACAGGTCGCCCGCACCCATCGCCGCGGCCTCTTCCGCCGCCGTGTACCTGCCGTTGTTGCGCATTATCCCACCGCTGAGACCGGCCCCGAGAAGCATATCCGTGCGTTCGAGCAAGGTCACGCGCGCTCCCGCTTTCACCGCGGCGACAGCGGCGGAGCAGCCGGCCCAACCGCCCCCGATTACGACGACAGACGCCCCGCGCGTCATGATTGAATCTCCTCCTCGGTGCTGAAACCCACATCCTCAGGGTTCACGGCGGCCTTGCATGCCCTCGTCCAGTGATTCGTGTGGGTGGATATGCCGCAGCTGCCGCA
>JANLGA010000101.1 GCA_024653225.1 Bacillota bacterium
CCGCGGTCGGGCCGAGCCCGCCCGTGGTTATCACGACGTCCGACCGGGACAGCGCCTGCGCCAGTGCCGCGACAATGCGGGGCGCATTGTCGCCCACCACGACGTGGTAATACACGTCCACCCCCAGTCCCGCCAGCTTCTCACTGAGGTATCGGGCGTTGGAGTTCACTATCTGCCCCAAGAGCAATTCGGTGCCGACTGCGACGATTTCCGCTATCAACCGGCAAACACCCCTGGGAACGGCCCCATTGCTTCCCACTGCACATCGTTTCGCGGCGTAGACGCTTTATTCCTCTACTCGCGCCCAGGCGCGGTGCCGGCGCCAAACCGCCTGCGCGACCTTCCCCTATTCCTGAGCCTTGCCGCGACCGTTTCCGGCAGCGAGGTCGCCGGGCGCGGCCCCGCGCGCATGAACTTCCCGAATGTCTCGCCGTCCATGCGCTCGTGCTTCACCAGGTACTCGGCCACCCCGGTCACCACGCGCTCATACTTGGCGAGTATCTCCCCCGCCCGCTTCTCCTGGTCGCTTATCGTCTGACTGACGGCCCGCGCCAGTACCTCCGCCGGCAGTGACTGCCCGTCAACAACGCCGAGCGGGGACATCCCGGAGAGCACTATGCGCCGCGCCAGGTGCACCGCCCTCTCGAAATCCTCCGCGGCACCCGTACTGCGAGAACCGCAGGCGATTTCCTCCGCGAGTGCTCCGGCGACGAGACCCGCGATCTCGTTCTCGAGTTGCTCCTTGGGATAGATATATCGGTCATCCCGCGGGGCGTTCCTGACATACCCGAGCGCGCCTCCGCGCGGCGAGATCGCGATCGAGGCCACCGAACCGGCATCGAGAACCTCGCTCACCACCGCGTGGCCGGCCTCGTGTGCGGCTATCCTCCTGAGCTCCTCCTCGGACGGCCTCCTCTCTATTTTCTCCCCCAGTATCACCTTCTCGATCGCGTCCTCGAGGTGCCTCTGCTCGATTTCCAGCCTTCCTTCTCTCATGGCGAGTATGGCCGCCTCGTTCGCGAGGCTCTCCAGGTGGGCCCCCGTGAAGCCGAACGTCCCGCGCGCCACGCGCTCGAGGTCCACGTCCTTTGCCAGCGGCTTGTTCTTCGTGTGGAGCTTCAGGATCTGGAGCCTGGCCTCCTTGTCCGGGATCTCCACCCTGACCACCCTGTCGAACCGCCCGGGCCTCGTCAGCGCCGGATCGAGAAGGTCGGCGCGGTTGGTGGCGCCGATCACGAGTATCCTCACGTCATCATTCACGGAAAGTCCATCCATCTCGACGAGGAGCTGGTTGATCGTCTGATCGTACTCGAGGTGACCCACGTTCTGGCCGCGGCGGCCGCCCAGCACCTCGATCTCGTCAATGAACACAACGGCCCCTCTCCTGCCCATGGACCTCGCCGTGTCGCGGGCGGTCCGGAACAGCTCCCTGACCCGTTGAGCCCCGACCCCCGCGTAAACCTCTATGAACTCGCTCCCACTGGCCGCCACGAACGCCGAATCAGTGTAATTGGCGGCAGCCTTCGCGAGCATCGTCTTGCCGGTCCCCGGCGGCCCGGTGAGGAGTATACCCTTCAACGGTCTTATCCCGAGCTTCTCCGCCACGTGGCTCGCCTTGACGAAATCGAGCGCCTCCATGAGCTCTTTCTTCGCCGAGGACTGGCCGCCCACGTCCTGGAACGTGGGACCGGGCAAGGATCCCCGCTTCACCGTCGCAAAGCGTCTTGAGAAGCCGCGCAGCCCGCCCGCCTGGGCGAGGACATACACGAGCGCGGCCAGAAAGACCACTGGAAGCACGTTCAGTCCCGCGTACGCGAGGTAGATTACCGCGCCAATCGCCGCGCCCGCGGCTATCTCTTTCCACACGTCATCCATCACCGCCGACTGCTCGTTCTCACGGGTTTAAGCGCCCGAGCGTGGCGCCTCGGGCCGCTCTTCCCTGGACACTATCTCGTACAGGTGGCGGCCGTCGAGGTGCAGCTGGACGTACACCCTGTCGTCATCCACGAAGACCTTGTACTTATCCAGGCCCGCCTGCCGCGCGCAGGAGGCGATCCTCTCGTTCATTTCCGAGAAGCGCCCCGTCACCACGGCCTCCTGGATGTAGAAATGCATGGAGTGGTAGGCGGCCGCGAGCGCGGCGTCCCGGTTGTCCCTCACCTGGATCTGGACGGGCTGACCGCGGAGCGCCGAAGACGCCCGCTCCTCCAGCGTCCGGACTTCCTCGCGCAAGTCGTCAACCTCGTCGAGGGTCACCCTGACGACCATTACCGGTTGCCTCGCCACAATGGTATGGGACACCACGGACGGCGACTCGCCGAAGACCCTGTCGAGCGGACTGCTCACGGTGAGCATGCCGTACAGGGCACCGGCTCCGTACAGTATCGCGATTCCCGCCGTGACTCCCACCGCGACAGCCGCCAATCGCCTCGGAATCGGCTTCACCCGTTCACCATCTCCGGAATACAGCCATGAAAATCGCCGGGCTGACCCCGCGTCAGCCAAGCTGTTGACATAATTATAGCATTGTCTGTTACACGTGAACACCCGAGGGGTGAGGAAATCCCCGTCTGAGCAGGCCGCTGTCGGTCAGTGTTCCTCGACCGTGCAGTGAATGTCGTAAGCGCCGGCCGAGGCGACAACCGCGGGGACGAACGTGCCGGGGGCCGGGGCGGGCCCCGAGAGGTGGGCGACTCCGTCTACCTCCGGCGCGTCGCGCCAGGTCCTTCCGAGCCACCGCGTGGGGCCGAGGCGTCGCTCCACGAGCACCTCCACCCTCGAACCGACCAGTCGCCTATTCATTGACCTGGAGATCGTTCTCTGGAGCGACATGGCCCTCCGGTATCTGTCGCGCTTGGTCCGCTCCGGGACGCGTCCCCCCAGCGACGCTGCTGGCGTCCCTTCCTCCGGAGAGTAAACGAATACTCCGGCCCTGTCGAACCGCGCCTCCTTCATGAAAGCGAGGAGCTCCGAGAAATCCCGCTCCGTCTCGCCCGGGAATCCCACCATGTATGTCGTCCTCAAGGCCACGTCGGGCATGGCCCTCCTGAGTTTCCCCACCACCTCGAGGACATGCCCGGCGTCATGGGGTCTCTTCATCAGCCGGAGGATCCGGGCGGAGGCGTGCTGCACGGGTACGTCGAGATAGTGGCACACCTTGGGCGTCGCCGCCATCACCTCGATGAGGTCGTCGGTGACCCTGGACGGATGGCAGTACATCAGCCTTATCCAGTGAAAGCCCGAGACGGCGGCCAGGCGCCGCACGAGCAGGTGCAGGCTCGGCCGCCCGTAGATGTCCGTCCCCCAGGCGGTGCAGTCCTGCGCGACGAGGACGACCTCCATCACGCCCGATTCGGCGAGGGAGCTCGCTTCCCCCAGGACCAGGTCGAGCGGCTTCGACCTGAGGGGCCCACGTATCCCCGGTATCGCGCAGTACGAACACCTGTTGGAGCACCCGTCCGCTATCCTCAGGTAGGCGGTGTGCCGCGGCGTCAGCCCGACCCTCGGCATGCAGCGCTCGGGACCCGCGGCCGGGAACAGCACCGGCCGCCGCCCGGCCAGCGCCTCGGCGACGACGGAACAGACGTCCGCAACCGCGCCGACGCCCATGATGCCGTCGGCTTCGGGGATATTCTCGAGCAGCTCCATTCTGTACCGCTCGGCGAGGCAGCCGGCCACGATCAGGGCGCGGCAGCGGCCGTCCGCCTTGAAGCGCGCCATGTCGAGCACCGCCTCAACCGATTCCCGCTTGGCCTCTTCGATGAATCCACAGGTATTGACGATCAACACATCGGCGTCCGCGGCATCCGCGGTGACCTCGTAACCGGCCTCGACGAGGAGACCGAGCATGTGCTCCGAGTCCACGAGGTTTTTCGGGCAACCCAGCGAAACCATCCCGACTTTCGCGAGCACAGCCATCTGTCACCCCCCGGTCCCGGTCCGACTTCCAGGCATCAGAAAGGTGGCCGTACGGCCACCAGCAGTTCCGCGTCCTCATCATATAATCCCGCACGGCGCCTGTAAAGCCCGCCTACCTCGCTCCGAGGTACTCCACGATGCCTACCAGCAGCCCCCTCGCGGCCTCCATCCTGAACTCGGGGGACGCGAGCTTGGCCTCGTCGCGCGCGTTGGTCATGAACCCGATCTCCACCAGGGCCGACGGCATGTCCGAATTCCTCAGGACGAAGAAACTCGCGCGCTCCAAGCCCACCCGCTCCAGCCCGGTCGCCGTGCCGACCCCGTCGAGCAGGCTCCTGGCCAGCCTGGCATCATCCGCGCCGCCGTTGTGGAATGACATCACCCCGGAAACCCCCGGGTCCTTCTCGTACGCGTTGCTGTGTATCGAGATGAAGAGGATCGCCCCCGCCCTGTTCGCCACGTTCACTCGGGCGCCCAGCTCTTCGGCGTCGGGGGACCGGCTGTCCGTCAGTTCACGGTCCGAGCGCCTCGTCATGA
>JANLGA010000102.1:0-1780 GCA_024653225.1 Bacillota bacterium
GGCTTCAGCGCCACCCTCCCGTCCGCGATGAGGTCGAGCGCCTCCAGCCAGTCGTCCGGCGTCTGGCTCTTGGTCCCAAGCAGGCTGATCTCCTTTTCCACGACGACCCCCAACGGAAGCGCGGGCTCACCGTCTATCACCCCGACCTGGACGACGGTGCCTCCCCGCCTGACGAGGGCCAGCGCGGTCGCCAGTGCTCGGCCGTCTCCGCCGGCGCATTCGTAGACCGTGTCGAAGCCCTCGCCGCCGGTGATCCGCTCCAGCGCGTTCGCGGACCCGGGGTCCTCCACGTTACATGAATACGACGCGGCGAAATCGGCCGCCTTCTTCAGCCTGTGACCGTCCCGCGACAGCCCGGTCACCGCCACTGTCGCGCCCGCCAGGGCACACAGCCTGGTGACGAGGAGGCCGATGGGGCCGGGCCCCGTCACGAGCACCTTCGAGCCGGGCGACGGCTCCCGCCCGCGTCGAACGGCCCTAACGGCGCAAGCCAGCGGCTCGACCAGCGCACCCTCTTCGAGGGTTATCCCCCGCGGAAGGGGATACGCGTTCGCCTCCGGGACGACCACGTACTCCGCGAACCCGCCGTCGCGGCGAGTACCCATGCCGAGGTGCGACGGACACAGCTGCGGCCGTCCCTCCCGGCACCGCGGGCAAACACCGCACTGCCCGACAATAGTCTCGCAACACACCGGGTCCCCCGGAACGACCCCCGTCACGCCCGGGCCCACGGCCTCGACCCACCCGCTCACCTCGTGGCCGAGCACGACCGGCGGCTTCATGTGGTATCTCCCGGCCGCGATCCTCAGGTCGGTGCCGCACACCCCGCAAAACGCGACCCTTACCTTGACCTCACCGGGTCCGGGGACCGGTTCGGGAACTTCCAGCACCTGGAGGTTCCCCGGACCCTCCCCGAGCTTGACCAGGGCCCTCATGACTATCGCCGGATCGCCGGGCCGTAGCCCTCCCCGAAAATCGCCTTCTCCACCAGCTCGCACAGGGTGTGCGCTATGATCATATGCACCTCTTCAGCGCAGGACGAGTCATTGGTGTCGAGGATAATGCATATGTCGGCGAGGTCCTTGAGCTTGCCGCCCCCCTTGGCGGTGAGGCCGACCGTCTTTATGCCGAGTTTCTTCGCGGCCTCGACCGCGTTGTTGCAATTTGGCGAATTGCCGCTCGAGCTGAAGGCGATGAGCACGTCGCCCGGTCGCCCCAGGGACTCGACCTGGCGGGAGAATGCCTTGTCGTAGCCGTAATCGTTCGAGAGAGCGGTCATGACGCACGGGTCAACCACCAGGGCGATCGCGGGAAGGCCGGGCCGCTCGAACTTGAAGTGACCAACCAGGTCGTCGCACATGTGCGCGGCGTTCGCGGCACTTCCCCCGTTCCCGCACGCGAGCACCTTGCCCCCGCGACGGAAGCTCTCCACCATCATTTCCGCGATCTTCTCGATGGCCTCGCGATCCCTCTCGATCGCCGTCCTTATGGCTTTCTCGGCCGCCTCAAGTCCTCTGGTTGCAAGAACAGTCACTGTCTCATCGCCTCCTGGTGTGTTCTCCCGCCGCACCATCGCTATTCGCCCCTGAGAAGCCGAAACGAGTCCGAGTAGCCGCCCGCGTGTTTGAATATCGCCGACCCCGCCACGATGGTGTCCGCTCCCGACTCCCTGCACAGTCGGGCGGTGTCCAGCGTGATGCCTCCGTCAACTTCGAGCCTCGTCCCGCGGCACCGCTTGTCTATCTCCCTTCGGATGAGGGAGATCTTCTCGAGCTGGCCG
>JANLGA010000102.1:1790-4345 GCA_024653225.1 Bacillota bacterium
CGTAGGCGAACGGCCTGCCGCGAAACGGGTAGGCGCGTTCCATCGTCATCACCGTGCACACCTCGATGCTGTCGAGCAGGGGGATCACCGCCTCGGCCGGCGTCGGGGGGTAGAATGCCAGACCCGCCTTGGCCCTCTTCGCCACGGCGGCGACCGCCGCCGTCGGGTCGGAGCAGGCTTCGATGGGACGGAGTATAGTGTCGGGGCCGATGAATCGCTCGGGCCTCTCAGTCAGCAGGTGGACCTCGAACGGCAGCCGCGTGCACCCCCTGACCGACGATATCGTATCCGGCCCGAACGCGAAGGTGCCGATGAAATCGCCGTCCATGATGTCGAAGTGGAGCACATCGCACCCCGCGGACTCGAGCTTGATTATGTCGTCCCTCAGGGCCCCCAAGTCCGCGCATATGACGGATGGGGCTATCATTATCCTCCGGGCCATGGCATCGAGCCTCCTACAGCAATAGTCCCGCGGGTGCCTCCAAGAGCTCCTTGACCCGCATCAGGAACCTTGCGGCGGGCACGCCGTCCGTCACGCGATGGTCCGCGGTCAGCGCGAGGTTCATGATGGGCCGCGCCTCCAGCGCGCCGGCGGGCGTGACGGCCGGCCGGGTGATTATCGCCCCGACGCCCAGGATGCAACATTCCGGCAACCGGATGATCGGGGCGAACGATGTCACGCCCGTCATCCCCAGGTTGGACACTGTGAACGTGCCGCCGTCGGTCTGTTCCGGCCTCAGCCTGTGCTCACGGGCATCCTTCGCCAACGCCTCTATCTCGACCGCGATGTCAATGAGCGCCTTACGATCCGCGTTCCTGACGACCGGCACCACGAGCCCCTCGGGAAGGGCGACAGCCACCCCTATGTTAATTGCGGGGTGCGCCACCACGCCGTCCTCCGAGTACGAGGCGTTAAGCGACGGGAACTCCTTAAGCGCCGCCGCACACGCCTTGACTATGACTGCCGTGTAGTTCAGAGAACCTCCGGGGATCCCCATCCTGCCCCTCGTTTCGTCGCGGAGCCTCACCATCCCGGAGGCGTCAACCTCGGTCGTGACGGTGAACGGCGCGGTGGTACGAACGCTCTCGACCATCCTCTTCGCGATGATCGCCCTCATCCCGCCGCCGGGCTCGGGGGGACCCGCGATCGGCTCGGTGCGGGCCGCGCCCGCATCGGCGGGGCTGCCGGCTGAAGCCACATCCGACGCCCGTATTCTCCCGCTCGGCCCCGTGCCCGCGACTTTCCGGAGGTCAATGCCCATTTCCCTGGCGAGCCGCCTCGCCGCGGGCGAGGCCCTCAAACCGGCGGGCGGCTCCGCGCCCCTGGGAGCCTGTCGCTCGGCCGGCGGACGCCCCTCCCTTTCGGATGCGGACGGTCCCGCCGATGTTTCCCGCGCACCCTCACCGGCTCCGAGCAACGGCGCCAGGTCCTCGTCCTCCGGTCCGACGAGCGCTATCACGTGTGTGACCGGTACGACCTGGCCCTCCGCCGCCAGGATCCCCCTCACGACCCCGGACGCCGGCGATTCCACCTCCATCGTGAGTTTGTCCGTCATCACCTCAAGCAAGGGCTCGCCGGCTTCCACCCGTTCGCCCTCTCGCTTCAGCCATCTCACTATCGTGCCTTGTTCCATCGTCATGCCCAGCGCGGGCATTATCACCTTGTGGATCAAGGCGGTCACCCCTAACGAAGAGTCCTGTCTATCCCCTCGAGAATGCTGTTCTTGCCGGGAACGGAAAGCGGTTCGAGCGCCGGGCTGTACGGCACCGGGACGTCGAGGCCGCACACCCGCTCTATCGGCGCCTCGAGGTAGTCGAACGCCTCGCTCCCCACCACTATCGCCGCAATCTCGGCCCCGAACCCCCCCGTCTTGCACGCTTCGTGGACTATGACCAGCCGCCCCGTCTTCTTCACCGAATCCACGATCGTCTTCGAATCCAGGGGCTTGAGGGTCCGAGGGTCTATCACCTCGACGCTCACGCCCGAAGAAGCCGCTTCTTCGGCAGCCTCGAGGGCGAGATGGACCATCCGTGAGGTGGCCACGACCGTCACATCCGACCCGGTCCTCTTCACGTCCGCGACCCCAATCGGGACGAGGTACTCCTGGTCCGGCACCTCGCCCTTGACCCCGTAAAGCATCTTGTGCTCGATGAACATCACCGGGTTGTCGTCCCTGATCGCCGACTTGAGAAGCCCCTTGGCATCGTACGGGGTCGAGGGCATGATGACGACCAGCCCGGGGATGTGCACGTACCACGCCTCCAGGCTCTGCGAATGCTGTGCGGCAGCCGATCTCCCGGCCCCTCCCTGGGTCCGTATGACCAGGGGCACCTTGCTCGCCCCGCCGAACATGTACCGCATTTTCGCCGCCTGGTTGACGATCTGGTCCGCGGCGACGGTGGCAAAGTCAATGAACATGATCTCGACGACGGGCCTCATACCGGTCACCGCGGCCCCGGCTCCCGCCCCGGCGATCGCCGCTTCCGATATGGGCGTGTCGCGCACGCGCTCGGGGCCGAATTCGTCAATCAGCCCCTGCGTGACTCCGAACGCC
>JANLGA010000103.1 GCA_024653225.1 Bacillota bacterium
TCGCCCTCAGGGACGGCAGGATCGTGGACGACTCCCCCGTGAATCCGATTCCCGCCGCTTCGTGACCGATGCCATCCGTCCAGAGGTGGTCTCCGTGAGCCGGCGAATCATCAGCGCCGTCGTCGTCGCCCTGATCCTCATCGCGGGCGGGCGGGCCGCTTACAGCCGGCTCCTCTCGGGCGGCGCCGAGAAGGAAAGCCGCCCCGTATACTCTACCGCGCGAGTGGTGCGCGGAAACATCCGCGTCGCGGTGGAGGGCACCGGTCAGCTCCAGCCCATCTATCTCAGCAACCTCGAATCCCCGGCGGACGGGACCATAGAGGAGATGCTGGTTGACCGCGGCCAGCGGGTGGAGGAGGGCCAGGTCGTCGCGAGGCTCAGGAACGACGAGATAGCGTACGAAGTAGCGGACCTCGAGTTCCAGCTCGAGCGCGCGCGCCTGGAGCTATCCAGCGTGTTGGACGTGCCGAAGTCCGAGGTGACGAAGGTCAACCCGGGCATGGGGGTGCAGATAAAGGCGCCGATTTCGGGCCGGGTCACGAGTCTCGAGGTGAAGGTCGGCGATGCCGTCGCCGAGGGCACGCTGATCGCCCGAATCGTTGACGACTCCGCGGTGATCTCGGTCGCCGAGCTCGTATCGACCGAGATACCCGGCGTCGCCAGGGGCCAGCCGGTGACGATGAGATTCGATGAGTTCTCCGGCTCGATCAGGGGCTGGATCTCCGACGTTGACCTGACGCCCGTTCCCAAAGGCGAGGGGTTCGTGTATAGGGTGACAATCGAGGCCGACAACCCCGGGTTGGTGAAGCTCGGCCAGGAATTCCGGGCCACCGTACACACGCCTCGCGGTGATGTGGCGGTCGGTTCGGTGCTCAGGGTGGACCGGTACAGGCGCGAAACCATCGTGAGCTCCCTGGCCGAGGGCACGGTGACGTCGGTGGACGTCCGGAATATGTCCCTAGTGAAGCCGGGGCAGACGATAGTCACGCTCGGCGGCGAGGAGACGAAGCGCTACGTCGAAAAGAAGCAGCTCGACATCCGCGAGCTCGAGGTGAAGATAGCCAAGAAGCAGGAGATACGCGACAAGCTCGTCGTGGTCTCCCCGATAGCCGGCGTCGTCGCCTGGGTGAGGGGCGGGGCCGGGACATACGTGCGGGCGGGAGAGCCGCTGGGGAACATCTTCGACAACTCCAAGATGAACCTGATGATCCGCGTTGACGAGCTGGACGTCGTGCACCTCAGGGACGGACAGGAGGCCACGGTATCGGTGGAGGCCCTGCCGGGCAGGCGGTTCAAGGGCGTGGTGTTGCGGGTGGACATGATGGGCCAGACCGAAGGCGGCTTCGCGCAGTACGGGGTGTTCTTAGAGGTTGAAGGGACCGACGTGCTGAAGCCGGGGATGACGGCGAACGTAGAGATCTTCGTCGCGGAGAAACGAGATGTGCTTCTCGTGCCGGTAGAAGCCGTTTTCGAGCAGGATGACCGGGCCTCGGTCGAGGTGCTCCATGGCGGGAACCTGAGGGTCGTGCCGGTCGAGCTCGGCCTCGTGAATGATGAAGTGGCCGAAGTGGTGAGCGGGGTCGAAGAAGGCTGGACCGTGGTGACCGGCAGTTCCCTCGACCGGCTCGACAGGGCGTTGGAAGAAGAACGGGATGGGGAAGAAGACGGCGAGCCGCTGATACTCCCGGCGAAGGGGCGGGGCGGATCCGGCGGCCGGACGGGGCGGGTCGAGACACCGTGACCGAGGGGCGTGCCGGGTCGTCCAGGTTTCTTCCTTTCGCGACTCCGGCCGGATTGTGGGCGCGGGCCGTTTTCGGCTTCGAGGCCGCCCTCGGCGGCGTCGGTATGAACAGGCTTCGCTCCGCCATCACGGTGCTCGGCGTCACCATCGGCGTCGCATCAGTGGTCAGCCTGGTCGGGATCGGCGAGGGTGCCAGGCTGGCAGTCGTCAGGCAATTCGAGAGCCTCGGTACGAACCTCATCAAGATCGAAACGCACCACTGGCGCGCCTCGCTCACCATGGAAGACGCCGAGATGATCGAGTCGAGAGTACCGACGATCACCGCCGCCATGCCCGTGGTGCGGGCGGAGGCCCCCGTCAAGTGGAGACGGCGCGCGGAGACCCTCAAGATCCTCGGCGTGACCGAGGAGTTCCCGCGCATCCGCGAGCAGGATACGGTCGCCGGCAGGTTCTTCTCCTTGCTGCACGTTCGGGAACGTCTGAGGGTCGCCGTCGTAGGCTTCAACGTTGCCACGCGTCTGTTCGAGGGCCGCAACCCCGTCGGACAGGGCATCTACATCGGGGGTCAGCGTTTCAGGGTGATCGGCGTACTCCGACCGAAAGGTGAAGGGATGGCCGACGACATTGACGAGAAGATCGTGCTTCCCATCACGGCGGCTCAACGCCTGACGAGGAGCTACCTGGTCAACGAGATATGGACGCAGGGGGTGTCCCGCGACGCCGTTGACGCGGCGGTGGTGCAAATAAGCAGGATATTCAGGAAAAAGTACGGCCTGGACGAGCCGACCGGTGAGTACGGGGACGCCGCCGGTGACCCGTTCTACCTGGAGAGCGCGTACCGGCCCTTCCGGTACTGGGACCGAGGATCCGTGAGGATGGAGGCGCCTCGGCCCTACGAGAAAGACCAGGGTCTCGGACCGGCCGCGCTCCTTTCCGTCACCAGCATGAATGAGCTCGTGCAGGAAGCCGGCCGCGCGAACAGGGTCATGACGCTCATGTTGGGGGGAATTGCGGGGGTGTCGCTGCTCGTCGGGGGCCTGGGCATCATGAATATCATGCTAGTTTCCGTGGCCGAGCGGACGGCCGAAATAGGCCTGAGGAAGGCGTTCGGCGCAACCCGCGCCGACTTGGTCTTCCAGTTCATGGTGGAGGCCTTCGTCCTGAGCGCGGTGGGCGGGATCGTCGGACTCGGTCTGGGTTGTTTCGGGTGTCGGGTCATCGGTTCGTACGGCATCGAGGCGGAGGTCACCTGGAACGCGTGCCGCGTGGCCATCGTCGCCGCCCTCGCCGTGGGTGTGCTGTTCGGTGCGTACCCGGCGTACCAGGCCTCGGGTTTATCCCCCGTGGACGCCCTCAGGCAGTAGGCCGGTGCTCCGGTGGACGGGCGGTCTAGACCGCCAGCCCGTTGAAGATGAGGTCCAGGATCGTCCGGACCTGTTCGCTGTTCGGGGACGACGCGCACCGGTCCTGGTCGCGTCCGCGGGCGATGAGGCGCATACCGATAAACGCGTGAAAAGCCATGAACACGAAGCACGCGGCGGCGGCGGAGTCCACGGGTCTTATCTCGCCGTCCTCTATGCCCCGCTGCACGACGCCCCTGATTGACTCCAGGATCACCTGGGCCCTCTGCTTCCAAAGCCAGTTCCTCAGGTCGTTGCTCACCGGCTCGGTGTCCTGAAGGAGCAAGTATGCCACGGCGTCTTCGTCTCGGAGGAGGCGCGCTTCGCTCTCGACTATCCTCTCGATCTTCTCCCTGGCCGTGGCAGCCCGCGACACGTACTCTTCGGCAATCCGCCAGAACCTGTTGATGTGGTAGACTACGGTTTGCTGGAAGAGGTCGGCCTTGTTCTCGAAGTACTCGTATATCGTCCCCTTGCCGACGCCCGCGGCGAGGGCGATTTCCTCGATCTTGGCCTCGTGGAATCCCCAGTCGCGGAACACATGGAGGGCCGCGTCAAGGATCTGGGCCTGCTTCTCCGGCATTGCCCCGCACTCCGCCTCTTCCGGCGCGGGGGCTTCTCCGACGCTCCTCGGCATGGCGCATTCACCCCTTCGAGAGGCCGCTCCTTCACCGGGCCTCGTCAGCGCGGCCTCGCCATCGCACTAGAACAGGTCGCCGGTCCCCCCGTCAGTTCCTCCGGCCCAACCCTGCGAACCCGTTATCGCCGACATTGTCACCTCTTGGCCGCCCGACTTGAGGAAATCGAATTTCGCCGTCGCCAGGGCGTAGTCGAACTCGGCCTGGATCGCCTGGGCCTCCACCTGCCTCAGGGTGGAGTCCGCCGCCGTGACCTCCAGGCTGGTGCCCACTCCGGCATCGTACCTGAGCCTTGCGAGTCTGACGCTTTCTTCCGCCTGTTCCATGGTCTTGCGGGTCAACCGATACCGCTCGGCGGCTTCCATCATCGCTTCGTAAGCCAACCGTATCTCCAACTCGGCGGCCTGGCGGACGAGCTCCAGCCGGATCCGGGCCGACTCGAGGTCCAACTCCGCCTCCCGGACGGTCCACACGTTCGGGCTGTAGTAAGCCAATGCGAGGTCGCGGTACAGCTCGGCGAGCCTGACGGCTTCCGAGGCCTGTTT
>JANLGA010000104.1 GCA_024653225.1 Bacillota bacterium
CAGAACCACAGCTGGGAGGAGAGAGTGCGCCGTGCACAAGGAGATTTCCGGGATAATACCTCCGCTGCTCACGTGCTTCAAGGAGGACGGAGGCTTCGACGAAGCCGCGCAAAGGAGCCTCGTGGAGTTCTTCGTGACGAGGGTTGACGGCCTGTACCCGGTCGGGACCTACGGGTGCGGGCTGCTCATGAGCGCCGAGGAGAGGAAACGCGTGGCGGAGACCGTGCTCGACCAGGTGCGGGGAAGGATACCCGTCATCATCCACATCGGGGCCGCGGACACCGCCACCTGCGTGGACCTGGCGAAGCATGCCGAGAGCGCGGGGGCGGACGCGGTCGCGGCGATAGCGCCCTACTACTACAAGTACAGCGAGGCAGAAATCGTCGAGCACTTCCGGACCATCGCCTCTTCCGTCAAGATCCCCTTCTTCGCGTACAACAACCCCCACACCTCGGGCAACGCCATAAGCCCCAGGGCGCTGGCCGAAATGGCTTCCCTGGGGGTCGCGGGCGTGAAGGACAGCGCGTTTGACCTGGTCAATTTCTACAGCTACCTCATCAAGGTGAGGCGACCCGGTTTCACGTTCATCGTGGGCACCGAGGCCATCGCCAACGCGGCCGTCATGGCGGGCGCGGCGGGGGTGGTGTCCGGCCTGGCCAACGTCTGGCCGGAGCTCATGAGAGAGCTCTGGGGGGCGCTGAAGGCAGGGTGCCACGACGAGGCGTCGGCGCTTCAGCTCAAGGTGGTGGAGGCGAGGGCGGCCCTCAAGATCGCCGCGACCATCCCGAGCTGCTACGCGGTGCTCAAGATGCGCGGGATCGAGTGCGGATGGGGACCGAGGAGGCCGTATCTGCCTCTCGGCCCGGCGGAGGCGGAGAAGGTGAGGGCCGAGTTCGTGCGCCTCGGCCTGCTGAAGGACTGATGGCGAAACCGGCGACGGCCGCCGGAGCCGCCCGCCCGTCGAGCGTGACGGCGGTGACGTCTCAGAAAGAGGGGTCGCAGTAATGCAGCACCTTGTCGTGCCCTTGGCGGAAGTCGAAGACGCCTGCCTCCGCGCATTGGTTTCCGCGGGGACGCCGGAGCACAATGCCCGCGACGTATTCGAGGCGCTCGTGTGGGCCGACCTCAGGGGGATACCATCGCACGGGGTGCGGAACCTGCCTGTGTACCTCAGGAGGGCCCGCGACGGCGGGCTCGACCCGTCGGCACTGCCGGTGGCGGTGAGGGAGGCCCGGGGCGCATGCCTGATGGACGGCAGGAACGGCTTCGGCCAAGTGGCCGGGAGACGGGCCGTCGAGGTGGTGAAGCGCCTCGCCCGCGCGAACGGGATAGGAGCGGTGTGGGTCAGGAATACCAACCACGTCGGCGCCCTCGGTCACTACGCTTCTCTCCTCGCGTGCGACGGATACGCGTCGTTCATGGCGGGCAACGCAAATCCCACCGTGGCCCCGCACGGCGGCACGGAACCGAGGCTCGGCACGAACCCGGTGTGCTTTGCGTTTCCCGGGCCCAACTACCCGATAATCGCCGACATGGCGACCAGCGCGGTCGCCAAGGGCAAGATATACGAGATGGCCGACAGGGGCTCGCCCATCCCCGAGGGCTGGTCGCTAGACTCCAGCGGCAGGCCCACGACGAACGCTCGCGAGGCGCTGGACGGCGTGCTCCTTCCCATGGCCGGTCCGAAGGGATACGCCCTGGGGGTCGTGGTCGAACTCCTGGCGGGGGTATTCACCGGCTGTCCCGCGAGGCGGACGAGATCGCTGCACAAGGAACCCTCTAAGCCGCAGGGGGTCGGATTCTCCCTCGCGGCTGTCCGAGTGCAGGCGGTGCTTGATTGGGCGGAGTACGAGGACCGGGTCGCGGACTTTGTTTCCTACGTCAAGTCGTCCAGGCCGGCCGAGGGGGTCGAAGAGGTGCTTCTCCCGGGCGAGAGGGAGGCTCGTCTGGCCGCCGCGAGGGCGACATCGGGAATCCCCATGACCGAGAACGACTGGGCGGCGATAATGAGAGAAGCCTCCCGCCCGGCGTGTCCGTGACCCGCGGACCGGCCCGTGCTATAGTTGATCCGGTGGGCGGATGCGCGCGGAAGGGCCCGCCGGAAGCGGGGGATCCCATGGAAGGCCGGATCGTGGCTGTATGCAGGAGCGACGAAAAGGGGACGAGGAAGAGGGACATCGGGTCGGGAGTGCTGGTTGAGGGATTCGGCCTGGAAGGTGATGCTCACGGCGGCGGCTGGCACCGACAGGTCAGCCTCCTGTCCCTGGACGGCATCGAAGAGATGCGGCGCCTGGGGCTGGACGTCGGGCCGGGGGACTTCGCCGAGAACCTCACCGTCGAGGGCCTCGACCTCTCGTCCTTGCCCGTCGGGACGCGGCTCCGGGTCGGCGAGGCCGTCATCGAAGTGACGCAGATCGGGAAGGACTGCCACGTGGGCTGCGACATATTCCGAAAGGTCGGCCGGTGCATAATGCCGCGGGAGGGCATATTCGCCAAGGTGGTGGCGGGGGGGCGAGTTAACAACGGGGATCCCGTGGTGGTCGTCGGGGAGAATGGGCTCCCCGGGAAGGTGGAACCCCGTTGACGGACCGCAGGATAATCGTTTCGGTGCTCCTCGCCGCCTGCCTCCTGTGGCTGGGTTTCGGCTACGCCCGCACGTGGAAGCGCGGGAACGTGCTCGTGGTCAACGTGAAGGGCGTGGACGTCGAGCGGGTGCCGCTCGCGCGCGGGGCCGGGCGGACGACGAAGACCGTCGGGGGGCTGATAGGCAGGAGCACCTTCGAGGTGGAGGACGGCAGGGTGCGGATGGTGTCGTCCGATTGCCCTGACAAGGTATGCATCAGGATGGGCTGGGTGGAGCGGCAGGGCCAGGCGATCGTGTGCCTTCCCAACCGCGTGGTCCTCAAGGTGGAGCCGGAGTGAACGGCGAGAGGGGCACGTTCGCGATGGTGCACCTGTCGGTGCTCCTCGCACTGGCGGTCGCCCTCCACGCGGTCGAGGCGCTCATTCCCGTGCCATACCTGTTCCCTGGGGCGAAGCTCGGGCTCGCCAACATCGTGGCCCTCCACGTGATCTATACGTACGGCGCAGGCGCGGCACTCGCGGTAACGGGACTGAGGGCGCTCCTGGGGAGCATCATGAGCGGGACTTTTCTCGGGACGGGATTCGCGCTGAGCGTGTCGGGCGGGCTGTCGAGCACCGCGGTCATGGGCCTGCTTGGGCGGTCGGCTCGGGGCCCGGGCCGGGATTCGCTGAGTCCCGTGGGCGTGAGCGTCGCGGGGGCGGTCACGCATAACGTGACCCAGCTCGCGGTCGCATCACTCCTGACCAGGCAGGCCGGCCTCGTATTCTACCTGCCGGTGCTCCTGTTCTTCGCGGTGCCCACGGGCGTGTTCGTGGGCGTCCTGTCGCAGAAGATGAAACCGCTCGAGGGAACCGTCCGGGCGCTTCTCAAGAGCAGGTCTGGGCGAATCCCCGACCGGCGGAAGGATTGACCGACGGGCGGCGGAATACCGGGGAACCGCCCCGCGGCTCCCCGTTGAGAGGTGGGAACGTCATGCCCCGCGGCAAACCCCCGGACGTCGTCATAAAGCGGCTCGCCTCGTACCTCAGGCTCCTCGAGGAGCACGAGTTCACGTACGGTCCGTACATTTCCTCGCAGGAGCTCGGAGAGCTGGCGGGGGTCACCCCCGCCCAGGTACGGAAGGATCTGGACACTTTCGGGGAGTTCGGAAAGCAGGGAGTGGGATATCCCGTGGCCGCTCTCAGGCAGGAGATCAGGGGCATCCTGAAGGTGGACAGGCCGTCGAACATAGCGATAATCGGGATGGGCGAACTCGGTTCCGCGCTCGCCCGGTACATCATGAGGAGGGAATCGGGGCGGCCCGGACCGTTCAGGGTCGTGGCCCTGTTCGACACGGACCCGCACAAGATCGGCAGGACGATAGGGGAGGTCCCGGTCGAACACGTCGGCCTGCTGGCCGACGCGGTCAGGCACCGGGACATCCGGATAGCCATCCTCACGGTGCCCGCGCGAGCCGCCCAGGACGTACTCGACGCCGGCGTGGCCGCGGGCGTCAGGCTGTTCCTCAACT
>JANLGA010000105.1:0-271 GCA_024653225.1 Bacillota bacterium
GACAGGCAAGAGACGCCAAGGCTGTGGCGCGCCTCAGCTACGATTTTCATACGCGCATATACAGGCTCTCCAACAACGAGTACCTCGAACGCATTCTGACAGATCTGTTGATGAAGAGCCACAGGTACATAATCACTTTCGTGTACGATGAGGAAGACCCGGTGGGTGTCCTGGAGAAGCACGGGGCGATCCTGGAAGCCATACAAGACGGCGATCCCGAATCGATGGTCCGGGCCGTGCTTCTCCAGGACACCCACCGGGTCTTCCTCAT
>JANLGA010000105.1:281-4072 GCA_024653225.1 Bacillota bacterium
GCAGACGGTCAGGCTGGTGCGAGCAAAGATCGAGCGATACCTGGCATCCGGGTGACGCAGCACTAGAAGGGATATGGGCCACGATGCTGTCCAAGAGATGGGCGTCGCTGATACTGGTCCTGCTTTCGGGGTCCTACCTGTTTGTACTCTTTCATCGCCTGTCACTTGCCGTACTGTCGAGGCCGATCTCGAACGAGGTACTGATGACCCAGGCGGACCTCGGGCTCATAGGCGCCGCGTACTTCTACCCTTATGCCCTAATGCAGGTCCCGGCGGGATTGATCGCGGACAAGTATGGCACGAGACTGACGCTCGGGTGTGCGCTTGCGATCATGGCTTTGGGATGTTTCATGTTCGGCAGCGTCCGGGCAGTACCTTACCTGGTGTTGGGCAGGGGCCTAATCGGCTTCAGCTGCGCGCTGGTGACGGTTCCGGTCATGAAGGCCGTCAGGGAAACGTTCTTCGATGCCAAGCTGGGCATAATGACGGGCATTGTGAATGCTGCGGGGAACGTTGGGGGCGTCGCGGCTTCCGTGCCGCTCAGCATCGCTGTCTCCGTGATGTCGTGGCGTTCCCTCTATTGTTCCTTGGGCATTGCAGCGATCGTGATGGGGCTCGCGATGATCCTGGTCCTGCCCCGGCCGCCGAAGCAGAACACCAAGCGCCCCGGGGACCCGGTCTGGACGTGGCGGACGATCGCCCCAATCTTGAGGCACCCGAGGATATGGCTGCTCGCCGTGTGGATGCTGATGTTCACGGGGACGAAGCTCGCGTTTCAGGGACTATGGGCGGGGGCATTCCTTTCGAGTACCTATGGCCCCGGGGCGGGGTCATGGCTCCTCCTGGCGCTGAGCCTGGGTACCGTCGCGGGAAGCCCCCTGGTCGGGATATTGTCGGACAAGGCACCGAATAGACGCCTGGTACTGCTTGGGGCGACCCTCATGGTCACCGTCATGTGGGGCGTCCTATGGGCATATCCATATCGTATGACCTGGATCGCGGCGGTGTCATTTTACCTCATCTTCGGGGTTGCGTTCGCTTCGTATAACCTGTGCATAATGGAGTCGCGGGACATCTGCCCCCTGTGGCTGACGGGGACCGTGAACGGCATAATCAGTTCCGTGGGTTTCATGGGCAGCGCCATTCTCACTCAGCTCCTCGGCTTGCTGTACAGCACGAGTAGAGCGTCTGCGTCGAGCGCCGCCGGTTTCAGGGGAATGTTCCTGTTGAACGCGGTCCTGCTCGGAGTCATGGCAGTGGCACTCACTTGGTACGAGGTGAGAACCATCGCGGGCCGTGGCCCGGAGCAGTGAAAGCCTTTGGGTGGACCGGCGAAGGCGCGGCAATAAGGCACACAGCGGTTTGGAGGGGATCGGCCTTGTGGCCGACCCCCTCGTTCCGGCTCAATCTCCCGGGTCCCGGCGATGGACGCCGGCTCCTCTATCGGTCCTCACTCCCGGCGGGAACCCGCCCGTTCCCGCTTCATGCTACCTGGTGAGATGCTCGTAAAGCGTCCTCCATGCGGCCCACGCCTGCCCGGCTTGCTTGTCCGTGTACTCGGTCAGGAACTCCACGGCCTTGAGGGGGTCCTTCTCGAACTGGGCGTATGCCGCCGTCTCGATTCCGCGTTGCGCGGCGGCCCATTGCTTCTCCAGGGCATCGCGACGCCGGGCGATCTCCCGGATTACCTCCTTGTACCTCTCGTCGGCCACGTTCTGCACGTCCTGGAACGTCCACCAGGCGCGGTCGGGGTTGTGGGCGAGGTCCGAGGGGTCCGGGTTGAAGTGCGTCGCCATGCCTTCCTCTGGCGTGAGCCAGCCGTATCCGTCCGGGACCCTGTCGATGCCGAGGTACCATGGGACGTACGGGCTCGTGCAGGGGTTTAAGGTCGCCCGCCAGATCACAGTGAACTGGGGCTGCTCGCGGAACTGGACGACTATGCTCTCCATCGTCGTGCGCGTACAGATGGTCCTCTTTCCGGTACGGTGGGGATTGATCTCGTAGCCGTTGCTCAGGTCGTCCGGGGTGCCCTCGTAGTGGGTGCGAAGCACACGCTTGACGTCCTCGACCCCGAGCTTCTTGTAGGGCTTCACCGAGAAGGGCCGGAGGTCGTCCGGTTCCCTGCCGAGGATCAGTCTGAGGGCGTTGACGTGCCGGACGATGTTGCCCGCTTGGTTGGTCGGCCGCTGGTACGCCTCGGCGAAATCGAAATCACTGTAGTCCCCGGGGACGGCTGGCGTGTACCATCCGCGCTCAATGGCGTAGGTGATGAGGTCTGGCGAGGCGACGTAGTTCGCGGTGTCGTTCAGGTCCACCCGGTGGATCGTGTACCAGTTGGGGATGAAGAATACCTCGTCGTCGGGAACCCTCTTGGCGACGAAATGCCTCCCCTTGACCACCTGCAGGACCCAGCCCTCGTCCTTGTCCACGATCTGGTACGATCGTCCGGAGGCCATGTACCCGTACTCCGTCAACAGCGCCGCGGCGATCTCGACCCCTTCACGGGCCGTCTTCGCCCTTTGGGCGACGAGGACCCGCAGCCCGTAACCGAGCCCGCCGTCTTTCGTGATCTCCGACAGCGGCCTGTCCTCCCGAGACGGGGAACAACTGTCGCTCGCGATCGCGACGCCCCATTCGTTGATGAAGAAATCGCTGAACGACGCCTTCCAGCTTGCGCGGGTCTCCGACCAGAGGTAGCTCCAGGTTTGTTGAACCTGGGGGATCTGTGCGGGCGAGTCCCCGAAGACCACGTATTCTCCGGGTTCGTACGTCATCCGCGGCACCCTGTACTGGAGCATGACATTATCGCCATTGTCTTCGTTGTGGCCGAACAGCACTTCTCCCGTGGCAGAGGCGTTCTTGCCGACGATCATGGAGCTGCATTCACCGGCTTCCGGGGGAATCTCGCCCCCGAAGGCGAGGACCGACGGTACGCAAGTGACGAGAAAGACGATGGTCAGGAATAACGACAGGGCCTTCCTTCGCACAGCCGCCACGCTCCTTTCCCGAGAGTCTACGGGTCAATCATAATGCAGAGCGGACGGGCTTTTCTGTCGCTGCGTGGATTCCCGCGAGGACAATCTCCCGCCCCAGACCGCGGAATTCGCCGCGGTTTCGACAGCACCGCCGGCGGGCGGCGACTGGGAATCAAATGGCACCCTCTACCTGTGTCACCAATTCGTCGGCGCCGAGGGCTTCGCCATCGGGGATGTCGAGAACAAGGTGAGAAGTCGCGGCACGTCGAAATGCTGGCCGAACTCGGACGGCCCGGCGGGGGCCCGCCCCGCCGGGCGTCTTCTACGCCGCCAAGCCGGCTTGTAGAGCCTTCACGTTGATGTCGTGGAACCTGGGCGGCACGTGCTCCTTGAGCAACTGGACCCAATCGAGGGCGTCGAGCCCGAGCACCTTGACCAGTACTCCCAGGAGGACGATGTTTTGGGCCCTGACATTGCCGAGGTCTTCGGCCATGCGCGCGGCGGGCACCACCTTCACGCGCTCCACACTGGATTTCAGCGCTTCGAGGACGTTCGGGGGATACTTTTCCTTCTCGATGAGCACCGGCAGCGGGTACACCTCGTAATCGTTGACGATAAGAGTACCTCCCCGCTTCAGGAAAGGAAGCCACCGAACCGCCTCGACCTTCTCGAAGGCAACAACCACGTCCGCCTCGCCGGTGCCGATGCTCGGGGAATACACCTTGTCGCCGTACTTGATTTGCGTCGTGACGCTGCCGCCGCGCTGCGCCATCCCGTGGATCTCCGACATCTTCACGTCGAAGCCCATGTTGACCA
>JANLGA010000106.1 GCA_024653225.1 Bacillota bacterium
GTCACCCGCGCGCCGCCGGGTGACCGCCTCCCGAGAAAGCCGACGCCACGCGGCTCACGTCCACCGTGCTCTTGGATCTCAGCGCCACCTTCACCCGTCCCTCGCCGATCTCCCTGAACAGGAGGCCCACCTCCACGCCCTCTATCATCCTGGCGTTGTTCACTATGCCCTCCGTATCCTCGGCGGAGGCTCCCGACTCGCGGAAGTCCTCCAGGCCGAGACACATCCAGGCAATCCGCCCGGACTGGTCAACCCTGAGACTCGAGAGCGCCCTCTGGAGAAGCAGCGTCGCCGCAAGCGACCGTGTCTCGAACACTTCCTCCGCTATCCTGTCGGGCTTGGCTCCGGCCCTCACGAGGTCGGCGCAGATTTCCAGGCTGCGCGGTGTCGTGTTGGCGAACCTGAACGACCCCGTGTCCGTGGCGATCGCCGTGTACAGCGACGTTGCCTCGTCGGACGTGATCCCCCAACCGAGGTCCCGCAGCAGCTCGAACACGATCTCACCCGTCGCGGAAGCATCCTCGTCAACGAGCTGGTAATCCCCGAACCGGGAGTTCGAGACGTGGTGATCCATGTTGACTACCACGGAAGCGGCGGCCAGACCCTCCCTGGGATACCCCCACCGCGATTCGTCCGTACAATCGAGGGCGACGAGGACGAATTCCTGGTCCCCGGGTGGATGACCCGTCACCTCCGCCGACCCGGGGAGAAACCTGTACCTGGAGGGAACGGGCTCGTCCAACAGTACGCGGCACTGCTTTCCACGCCTTCTCAAAGCCAGGAAAAGGGCCAGGCACGACCCGATGGCGTCCCCGTCCGGGTTCACGTGCGGGACAAGTACGAAGTTCGCCTTGTCGCGGAACACCTCCCGGAGCGGACGGGCAAGTGTTCTCACTTTCCCATCCCTTCTTGCTCCCGGAGCACCTTGGCGATCCTCACCGATCGCTCAATCGACTCATCCAGTCGGAACAGTATTTCCGGGGTATGATGAAGCCTGATCCGCTTGCCGACCTCAGACCTGATGAATCCCGTCGCGCTCTCCAACCCTTCCATGGTGTCGGCTTTTTGCTTCTCGTCCCCGAGGACGCTCACGAACACCTTGGCGTGGCGCAAGTCCTTCGAGACATCTACCCGCGTCACGCTCGCGAAGCCGACGCGCGGGTCCTTCAACTCGTCCCGGAGGATATCGCTTATCTCCTGCTTGATGGCTTCCGCGACGCGCCCACCCCGCAGCGACATCTCAGTCCTCCCGACCCTCCTCGATCCGAATGCGGTAGTCTTCCAGCCCTCCGTCGTGATTGTCCTCCACCCAACGCAACACCCTTCGCAGAACCTCGTTTGCGATCACGGGGTCGCCGCTGACGCAGGCGACGCCGAGACTCGCCCTCTGCCAAGCCTCGAGGTGATCCACTTCTGCCACGGCTACGTTGAACCTCGCCCTTATGCGGTCAATTAAGCTCCTCAAGACCCTGCGCTTCCCCTTGAGTGAACCGTTGCCGGGCAGCGATAGTTCGATTCTCAGCGTTCCGACGACCACCCGGTGGCCCCGCGGGCCGCGCCCGCCCCACGACGGCGTTGGGGCGGCCTCACGCGGGCTGAACCTCCTCCATCACGAATGCCTCGAGGATGTCGCCTTCCTTGACATCCTGGAACTTCTCCACGCTGATCCCGCACTCGTAGCCGGACGGTACCTCCTTGACATCGTCTTTGAATCTCTTCAGCGAGTCGACCGGGGCTTCGTGCACGACCACGCCGTCCCGAAGCACCCGCAGTGTCGCCTCCCTGGTGATCTTGCCGTCAGTGACGTAGCAACCGGCCACGGTCCCGACTTTGGGGATCCTGAACAGCCGGCGCACTTCAGCCCGCCCGAGGACGAGCTCCCTGAACTTGGGCTTCAGCATTCCCTTCATGGCGGCCTGGATGTCCTCGACCGCGTCGTAGATGATGCGATAGGTCCTGATGTCCACCTTCTGTTCGTCGGCGGCCCGCCTGGCATTGGCGTCCGGCCTCACGTTGAACCCTATCACTATGGCTCCCGAAGCGGCGGCCAGCATCACGTCCGACTCGGTGATGGCACCGACGCCGCTGTGAATGATCCCCATCCTTACGCCCTTCGTGTCGAGCTTCTCGAACGACTGCTTCAGCGCCTCCGTGGACCCCTGGACATCCGCCTTGACCACGATCTTGAGCTCGGGCACCTCACCCTCCCTCACCCGGCTGGCGAGATCCTCGAGGCTGAGCCTGCTGGAACCCTGCATCTCGGCCGCTCTCTTCCTCATGGCCCTCGCTTCGGCCACTTCCTTCGCCGTGCGCTCGTCGTCCACCACCTGGAGAATGTCGCCGGCGTTCGGCACCTCCGAGAGTCCCGTGACCTCGACCGGAGTCGAGGGCGGCGCCTTCTTTACCTGTCTCGCCCTGTCATCCGTCATTGACCGCACTCGGCCCCAGGCGGAACCGATGACGAAAGCGTCACCCACCTTGAGCGTCCCCGACTGGACGAGGACCGTCGCCACCGCTCCCCTGCCCTTGTCGAGCTGGGCCTCTATGACCGTTCCCACGGCCTTCTTGTCGGGATTCGCCTTGATCTCGTGCACGTCCGCAACGAGGAGGATCATGTCCAGCAGCTGGTCTATACCGGTACCCTGTCGCGCCGAAACCGGCACGAATATTGTGTCTCCACCCCATTCCTCGGGCACGAGACCCCTGTCGGCCAGCTGTTGCTTCACCCTTTCCGGCTTGGCCTCCGGCTTATCTATCTTGTTTATGGCGACGACCACCGGCACCCTCGCCGCCCTGGCGTGGTCGAGCGCCTCCAATGTCTGCGGCATGACCCCGTCGTCGGCCGCCACCACCAGTACCGCCACGTCGGTCACCTTGGCTCCGCGCGCTCTCATGGCGGTGAACGCCTCGTGGCCGGGGGTATCCAGAAACACCACTTTTCTGCCTTTCCAGTCAACCACCGACGCGCCTATCCGCTGCGTTATGCCTCCGGCTTCGCTCGCCGTGACCTTGGTCTTCCGTATCGCATCGAGCAAGGACGTCTTGCCGTGGTCCACGTGACCCATGACGGTAACCACCGGGGGTCTCGGCTTCAGATTCTCCTCAGCTTCTCCTTTTTCGAGCTCTGCGGCGAGGATTTGCTCCTTGGTGAGCTCCGGCTGCTTGACGGTCACCTCGAATCCCATTTCCTGGGCGGCGATGGCGGCGGTTTCCGCGTCAACGAGCTGGTTCAGCCCAGCCATCACACCCAGCCACATGAGCTTCTTTATGACCTCGGCCGCCCTCAACCCCATCTTGGCGGCCAGGTCCTTGACGGTCAGGGGCCCCTCCAGGTGAATAGTCCGCGGGCCCCTGGGGGCCGCTCTCGTCGCCGCCTGCGGCGGTCGGCTCGTCAAGTCGCCCCTGCGCGACTCGGGGATCTTGCGCTCCATCCGGGCATACCCGGCTTCCTCCGCCGGTATCCTACGCCTGCCCTGCCTCTCCGGTTGGGCTCCACGGCCTGCGGCCTGACCCGCATACCTGGGCGGGGCTCCCACGGGCATCCGAGCCCCTCCGGGAGGCCTCCCGTACCCGAACGGCTGCCTGGCCTGAGCCGGTCGCTGGGCGCCCTGGTAACCCTGCCCGTACCTGGGGCCAGGCACCTGGCGCGGCCGGGCCTCGCCGGGCCTCGATTGAAACGCGGGCCTCATCCCCGGCCTCTGTCCCTCCGGCGGGCGCCTCTCCTGCCTTCCCGGCCCCCGTCCGCCCGCATCCCGCGCACCCTCCGACCCCGGTCGCGAGACCTGGGGCCTCGCCAGGGGAGCCCTCGGCGCGGCCATGGGCCGTCCGATGACGGGCCGAGCCGCCCCGCCCGGTCCAGGCGTCGCGACGGGCCCCCTCTGAAGCCCTCCGGGGGCCGCCCGACCCGCGCCGGCTCTCGGCGCCATCGGGGGCGCCGCCGGCGGAGCGGCC
>JANLGA010000107.1:0-1861 GCA_024653225.1 Bacillota bacterium
CGCTCACAGCATAGAAAAGCCGGGGGGATTCACCTACTATCTCTTGACACAGCCGTTCGCGCGGCCCTGATTGCTAAGCGAGCGAGTGCCAGATATATTAGAGTATGGATGCGATAGGACTCCGGCTGGATGCGGAGGTGCCGGCCGTGTCGGTATACGACAGGGCGCACGAGCTTGCTCGAATGCTGCGCGACACTGAGGAATACCGCGAGTACCGGAGGGCGTGCGAGGCGATTTCGGGCGAGGGGACCGCGCGGCTGATACTGAGGGATTACCGGAAGAACCAGATCGAGGTGCAAGCGGCCGGACTGGCGGGTAGGAAGCCGTCGGAGTCCGCCCTCGCGGAACTGCGCAGGCTGACGGAAATCGTAGAAATGCACAAACCAATCATGGACTTCCTCAAAGCCGAAAGCCGGCTGCTGACTTTGATTGCCGACATCCAGAAAATCCTGGGAGACGCCCTGGATCTGTGGGAGCACGCCGAGGAGACTGCTGAGAAGTGACCCTCTCGCCGGACGGCCCGAAGTCCCTGTCTCACGCCGTGCACCGCCCCTCGGATAGTCGTTCGTCGCCCGTCATGGGGAGGGCGAAGCCGTGCTGATCATACCCTCCATAGAGTTGCTCGGAGGGAAATGTGTTCGTCTCAGGCGAGGGCGCGAATCGGAGAAGACCGTATTCTCGAACACGCCTGCGGCCGTCGCCAGGGTGTGGGAGCGGCTTGGGGCGAGATTGATTGACGTCGTTGACCTGGACGGCGCCTTTCAGGGTAGGCCCGTCAACATCGAGGTCATCAGGGAAATGACCAGGGTACTAGGGGTGCCCGTGCAAGTGGGCGGGGGCATCCGTGACGCCGCCGCCCTAAGGGACATCATGGACGCGGGCGTCTTCCGGGCGGTGATTGGGACCGCGGCGGTGTCCGACCCCCGGTTTCTCGAGGCGGCCTGCAAGGCTTACCCGGGCAGGATAGTCGCCGGACTCGACTTCAAGGGTGGTCGAGCTGCGGTCAAGGGATGGAAGGAAACGTCGGACGAACCCATTCCCGACATGCTGAGGCGGTTCAGGGGGTCCGGCGTCGAGGTGGTCGTATTCACCGATACCGCCAGGGACGGTATGCTCGGCGGCATAGATGCCTCGTCGGTGAGGACGGTCCTGGGGTCCGGCCTGCGGGTCCTGTACGCGGGCGGGGTCACCTCGTACGCGGACCTCGACCTACTGAAGGGGATGGAAGTTGAGGGTCTGGAGGGCGTCATAATCGGCAGGGCCTTGTACTCGGGCGGATTGAGACTCGATCGGCTCATCGCGATGTACCAGGAACGACGGACCGAGTAGAGCGCCCACCGGTCGGACCCCCACGGGCGGGAAGGGAAGAGAGAACCAATGCTCATGGACTACCATATCCACCTCGAGCACGGACGTCTCGAGATGGACTGGCTCAGGAGATTCGTGGACGAGGCCGTCGGCAAAGGGATCGCCGAGGTGGGCGTATCCGAGCACATGTTCAAGTTCTACGAGTCGTCATCGCTGTGGCCGAGCTGGTGGAGGTTCAAGCCGGATCGCTACCTGTCGGACTATGTCGAGCTCGTATCGGAGGCCCGGGCAATGGGAATACCCGTCAAGCTGGGGGTGGAGGCCGAGTACATTGAGGGGCTGGAGAAGGAGATCGGCGAGTTCCTGGAGGGGGTCCCCTGGGATTACGTCATCGGCTCGGTCCATTTCATAGGCGACTGGGCTTTCGATGACACCGAGGTGCGGGACGAATGGGAAAACAGGGACGTCGCCGAGGCTTACAGGCTCTACTTCTCTTTGCTCGAGAAGGCGATCCGGTGCGGCCTCTACGACGTAATAGCACACCCCGACGTGA
>JANLGA010000107.1:1871-3909 GCA_024653225.1 Bacillota bacterium
TTAATCTCCGCCCGTATTACGGATCCATCGCTGAAGCCGCCCTGGCCGCCGGAGTGGTGATGGAGGTGGGGACGGCCGGGTTGAGGAGGCCCGCCCGCGAGATGTATCCCCATCCGGACTTCTTGTCGGCGCTCTCCCGCAGGCGCATCCCGATAATCATCTCGTCCGACGCCCACTATCCCGAGCACGTCGGGTGCGATTTCCCGCTGGCGGTGTCGTATGCGAGGAGCGCCGGATACACGAGCCTCACCCGGTTTTCGGGCAGGTCGCCGTCACAGGTGCCTCTCGGCTGACGCTCGAACGATCCCCGGGCGGTTTACCAAGAAGTCGGCGGGGAAGAATATGGCGCGACGGAACGCGCGCCCGGCGGCTACTGTCGGAGGGAACAAGCCTATGCCCGTTATCAACCCGAGGGTTTTTCGGGAGTACGACATAAGAGGATTGGTAGATGTTGACCTGGACCCGGAGTCGGTCGGCCTGATAGGGAAGGCATACGGCACCTACTTGCGAAGGCGGGGCCTGACGGACGTCGTAGTGGGTAGGGACAATCGGCCGTCGTCAGAACTGTACAGGAACGCGATCGTGCGAGGCCTCTTGGAGACGGGCTGCAACGTAGCGGACATCGGGCTGGTGGTGACGCCCATCTTCTACTTCGCGCGGGTGAGGTACGGTATCGAGGGAGGCGTCATGATAACCGGCAGCCACAACCCGCCGGAATACAATGGCTTCAAGCTGGGCGCGGGCCCTGCCACGATGTACGGGGAACAGATACAGGAGATCCGCAGGATAGCCGAATCGGGGCGCTTTGAGAAGGGCCGCGGGTCGGTCCGCGAGGTCGACCCGGCGGAGGAGTACGTTGCGACCATTGTGAAGTCCGTGGGGCTGGGCCCCCGCCCTGTCACGGTGGTCGTGGATTGTGGGAATGGGTCGGGAGGCCTGTTCGGGCCGCGAATTCTCGAACTCTTGGGCTGCCGCGTGATCCCACTGTTCTGTGAACCGGACGGGAACTTTCCCAATCATTTTCCTGACCCGGTTAAGCCCGAAAACCTCAGGCTGTTGTCCGAGGCCGTCCGGGATCACCGGGCGGACGTCGGCGTGGCGTACGACGGGGACGCGGACAGGCTGGGGGCGGTGGACGAGATGGGTCGGCCCGTCTTTGGGGATGTCCTGATGGCGTTGTTCTGGCGCGAGATCCTTCCGAGGCACCCCGGGGCCGCGGCCCTCGTGGAAGTGAAATGTTCGCAGGCGCTGGTGGACGAGATAAGGCGGCTGGGCGGTAGGCCCATGTTCTGGAGGACGGGGCACTCCCTCATCAAGGCGAAGATGCGCGAGATCGGAGCGGTGTTCACCGGCGAGATGTCGGGTCACATGTTCTTCGCCGACGAGTACTACGGGTACGACGATGCTATATACGCATCCGCCAGGCTGATGAGGATACTGTCCAATTCCGGTTCGCGCCTCTCGGAGATGGTGGCGGACCTGCCGACGTACTATTCGACGCCCGAAACGAGGGTGGAGTGCCCCGACGACGCGAAGTTCGCAATAGTGGACGAGATAACCCGGTATTTCAAGTCCAGGTACGATGTCGTTGATATAGACGGCGTGCGCGTGATGTTCCCGGAAGGCTGGGGCCTCGTGAGGGCATCGAACACTCAACCCGCACTGGTTCTCAGGGCCGAGGCGTCGGATGCGGAGTCCCTCGAGGTCATCAAGCGACGGATCCGGGAGAAACTCTCGGAGTATCCGGCGGTCGGTGAGGTAGCTTGGTAGGTCGGAGCCCGGCGCGCGGCTGTACCCCCCGATCGAGCCTCGGGCGCAGGCGTGCAAAGCGACGATATAGTATAATGTGATCAACCGGAGAGACGTCTGGGGTGACGACTCATGGTTCGCGTGACTGTCGACAAGGTAGGGTTGGACATCAACAGCGACCAGGCCGTCGTGCTTCTGAAAGACGTTGACGGAAGGGTGCTATTGCCCATCTGGATAGGGCCGATCGCGGAAGCCTCGATCGGCCCTATCCAGATGGGCAATAGCACCC
>JANLGA010000108.1 GCA_024653225.1 Bacillota bacterium
GACGGATCCACTCTCAGGAGACCGGTGGGTGGCGGCTCTTCCATCTGGAACTTGTTAACTCCGACAACCACTCTCTCTCCGCTCTCCACTTCCCGCTGGTACCTGTACGCGTTCTCCTGGATCTCCCGCTGTATGAAGCCCTTCTCTATGGCGGCGACGGCCCCCCCGAGCGCGTCTATCTTGGCGATGTACGACTCGGCCTCGCGCTGTATCGCATTGGTCAGCGACTCGACGTAGAACGAACCGGCCAGGGGGTCCACGGTGTTGGTCACGCCGCTCTCGTACGCTATGACCTGCTGCGTTCGCAACGCGATCCGCGCCGAGTCTTCGGACGGAAGCGCCAACGCCTCGTCTCTCGAATTCGTGTGGAGGGATTGGGTGCCGCCTAATACGGCGGCCAGCGCCTGAAGGGTGACCCTGACCACGTTGTTGTCGGGCTGCTGCGCAGTCAACGTCGAACCGGCCGTCTGCGTGTGGAACCTGAGCATCATTGACCTCGGGTCCCGCGCCCCGAACCTATCCCTCATTATCCCGGCCCACAGCCTCCTCGCGGCCCTGAACTTGGCCACTTCTTCCAGGAGGTCCATGTGGGCATTGAAGAAGAACGACAGCCTGGGGCCGAATTGATCCACGTCGAGACCCGCGCGAACCGCGGCATCCACGTAGGCGATGCCGTTGGCGAGGGTGAACGCGACTTCCTGCACGGCCGAGGCCCCGGCTTCCCTTATGTGGTACCCGCTGATGCTTATCGTGTTCCACTCGGGCAGGTTCTTCGAGCAATATGCGAACACGTCCGTGATGAGCCTCATGGAGGGTTTCGGCGGGAAGATGTACGTTCCGCGCGCCGCATATTCCTTGAGTATGTCGTTCTGGATAGTGCCCGACAACCTGTGGGCCGGCACGCCCTGCTTCTCCGCCACGACGATGTACATGGCCAGCAACACGGCCGCGGGCGCGTTGATGGTCATGGAGGTGCTCACCTTGTCCAGTGGGATCCCGTCGAAAAGCACCTCCATGTCCGCGAGGGAGTCTATGGCGACACCCACCTTCCCCACTTCGCCTTCCGCCAGCGGGTGGTCCGAATCGTATCCTATCTGCGTGGGGAGGTCGAACGCCGCGCTCAGGCCCGTCTGCCCCTGGCCCAAGAGGTACTTGAATCTCCGATTGGACTCCTCCGCCGATCCGAACCCGGCGTACTGTCTCATCGTCCAGAGTCGTCCACGGTACATGGTGGGTTGGACGCCCCGGGTGTACGGGAATTGCCCGGGGAAGCCGAGGTCTCGCTCGTAGTCCATCGCTCCAATGTCTTCCGGGGTGTAGAGCCGCTCGACCGGCAAGTTGGATCCAGTCACGAACCGGGCCTTGCTCTCGGGGTGCTTCGACAGGACGGACTTGAGAAGACCGCCCTCCCATGCCTCCCTGGCCTTCTTGATCCCGTCGAGGCGTTCTCTATCAAACATCTCGCTCCCTCCCGAGCATAGTATAACACCTGACCGAACGCCCGCGGCGACAGTGGGGTTCGATCAGGTGTTGCCTACGTTGAGAGGCTTTCGGCCCCCCGGTCCGACACTGTGATCAAGGATGTCAACCCGTCCGTTCACCGTAGATCCCCGTTGTGTTTCTCCGCCACTCCCCGGATTCCTTCCTCCGGGAGGATACAAAGGGATCTAACATAGAACCATTTTGGAATAATGGATTGACTGATCACACCAATGGGACCACTCGAACCTGCCTCGCCCGGACCGCGTTATCCGAATATGGCTTTGACGATCATGTATCCTATTGACGGGCAGAGCAAGCAGCCCGTCCCCGTGTAGAAGGTCGCCGTTATCGCCCCGTACGGTACGAGGGCGGGATCCGTCGCCGCCAGCCCTCCCATCACGCCAGTGTTGCTGCCGATGAATCCCCCGAACACCATCGCCGCCGCCGGCGTGGTCAGGCCTATCCGCTTGGCCACGAGCGGGGTGACGAGGATCGCGACGATCGCCTTGACTATGCCCGCCGCGATGGATAGGGTCACGGCGGCGGAAGACGCCTTGACGGCCGCCCCGGTGACGGGACCGACGATGAAAGTGCACGTCCCAGCCCCGATTGTGGTGAGGTCCTCCGGGTTTCGCACCCCCATTGCGTACGCGAGGACCACGCCGACCACGAAGGAACCGACGATGCCGAGAAGCAGTGATAACAGTCCTATCAATCCGGCCTTCTTGAGCTCTTCAAACTTCGCGCCGTACGCCGTGGAGACGATGGCGTAGTCGCGGAGCATCGCGCCCCCCATCAGGCCCAGGCCGGAGAAAGCCGGTATGTTGGCCAGTCCCTGGCTGCCCTTCGCGAGCACCCCGCCGACATACGCGAGGACCAGCCCGAGCACCAAGGATATCGCCGTGCCCCTGATCCTCTTCGCCAGAAGGACGTCGCCTATCAGGTACCCCACCCAGAGCGTCAGCGCCACGACGGCGAAACCCCACACGAGACCGTTGCCGCTGAGGAGCTTGTCGAGTATGACCTCCTTCATATCGCTGCACCTCCTAAGCCCTGGTGTGCGCGGCGGACCGGCCTTCTTGGATCTTCGCCTTGCCCGCCAGTACCGGTACCATCAGCAATCCCAAGAAGGTCGCCGCGGCGCCGGTCACCAACGCGATCCATCCGCCCTTGAGGGCGGCCACCACGTCGGACCTGGCCACCATGGCAACCACGATGGGAATGTACAGCGCGGACACGAGCTCCACGCCCCTCTTCGTCTTCGCGGGGATCTTCTCTTCCCAGTACCGTGAAGTCGTGACCAGAATGAGGAGCAACATTCCAAAACCGACGCCTCCGACGTCCCCGGTGAGGCCCAGGAACCTGGCAAGAATCGTCCCCGCGTACATCCCCACGAGGTAGCACACGCTGACTACGGCCATCCCATAAATCTCCATCTCGAGTCTCCCTCCTTCCGTCCATCGGCGCCCAGGATCACGTCGCGCCTTCGGCGGCAATTCTCTCGAAGCCCTCGTCGTCAATTCCGAGGAGATCGCGGAGTATCTCCCTCGTGTGGTGACCGAGTCCGGGGGCCGGGGTCCTCACCGAACACGGGGTCGCCGAGAACTTGACCGGCACTCCGGCCATCATCACCTCCCCGATGCCGGGATGAGCGACCTTGACCACCATCTCTCTGGCCTTCACCTGTGGATCGTTCACCACCTCCTCGATGGTATTGATCGGTCCGCACGGTACTCCGGCCGCCTCCAGGGCGGATATCCATTCGGCCGTGGTCTTCGTCCTGAAGACGCCGGCTAGGACGGGCTCCAGTTGGCCCCAGTTCTGCGTCCGAAGCGGGTTTGTCGTGAACCTGGGGTCCTCCGCCAGCCCGGGGACCCCGATGGCCTTGCAGAACCTCACCCACATGGGGTCGTTGCCGACGGCGATGTTCATGTAGCCGTCCTTCGTCTCGATGGATGTGAACGGGGTCAGCGACGGGTGCCTGTTCCCTATCCTGCCGGGGGACTTACCCTGCACGAAATACCTCGCTATCGCGTTCTCCAATATGGCCACCTGGCAATCCAGCATCGCTACGTCCACCTTCTGACCCTTCCCCGTCAGGTCCCTGTGCCTGAGAGCCGCCAGGATCCCTATGGCCGTGAACAGGCCCGCTGTGATGTCACCCACGGACGCTCCGACCCTCGTGGGCGGCCCCCCCGGGTGACCGGTGATGCTCATGATCCCGCCCATACCCTGGGCAATCTGGTCGTAACAGGGTTTGCGACTGTAAGGACCCGTGTGCCCGAAACCGGAGCACGCCGCGTACACAAGCCGCGGGTGAACCCGCGGCT
>JANLGA010000109.1 GCA_024653225.1 Bacillota bacterium
CGGCGCTCGCGAGGCGCGGCGCTTCGAGAATAGCCATCGTCAACAGGACGGCCCGCAGGGCATTGGGCTTGGTCGCCCGGATGCGCGCCAGGTTCCCGCATACTGAGTGGTCGTACGTGCCACCCGAACGGGCTGCATCCGGGAAGTATCGAACATCGGGGGGAATCGGAGGCTTCGACCTCGTGCTCAACTGCGTCCCCAAGGACTCCTCGTTGCCTCTCGGCGACATCTTAGAGGCGGCGCGGTGCGACGGCTCGGTCTTCTGTGACCTGAATTACTCATCCGGCCCGACCACCCTCTCCAGGTCCGCCGCGAACGCGCAATACCGAGTCGTCCCGGGCCTTGAGGTGCTGCTGTGGCAGGGGGCTTACGCCTTGGAGCTGTTTACCGGCCTCCCCGCCCCCGTGGGGACAATGAGGGGCGCACTTGCGGAGGTCGCGGGGGAGTGGTCCGCGTGTTGAGGTTTCTTACCGCCGGCGAGTCTCACGGCCCGGGTCTGACGGCGATTCTCGAAGGGATGCCCGCGGGCGTGAACGTCTCCCTCGACGAGTTGCGCCGCGAACTGGAGAGGCGTCGCCGGTGCTACGGGCGCGGTCCGAGGTCGGCCATAGAAGAGGACGAATTCGTCGTCACTGCAGGTGTCTACAAGGGAAGGACGACCGGTGCCCCGATCGCCGTGTTTCTCCCGAACAAGGACCACGTCAACTGGGCGAACAGGGACGTGCCGATAACCGCGCCCAGGCCCGGGCACGCGGACCTTCCCGGCGCGTTGAAATACGGATTCACGGACTGCCGCCCCGTCGCGGAGAGGGCCAGCGCCCGCGAAACGGCGGCTCGGGTCGCGTGCGCCTATTTCGCCCGCAAGTACCTTGATGTGCATGGGGTGCGGATCGTGAGCTGGGTCACTGCCGTCGGCGGAGCCGCGGCCGTACTCCCCCCTGCCGAGCTCCGGATGGCGGACGAGACGACGGTTCTCCGCCTCGCCGATGCCGCGGAACGCTCCCCGGTGAGGTGCCCCGATGCCGACGCCTCCCTGCGTATCGTGGCGGCCATAGATGCGGCGCGGGCCGCCGGTGACAGTCTGGGCGGCACCTTCGAAGTCGTCGCCTTGGGGGTCCCGCCCGCGTTGGGCAGCCACGTCCACTGGGACCGCAGGCTCGACGCCCGGCTCGCCGCGGCCGTCATGAGCATCAACAGCGTGAAGGCCGTGGAGATCGGCGCGGGATTCGCCGTGGCCGACCTGATGGGAAGCGAGGCCCACGACGAGATGGTCCTGGAGCCCCCGCAGGTGGACGAGCCGCCGGGCGCCGCACCAGCCGATCCCCGTCGCATACGCAGGCGCTCCAACAGGGCCGGCGGTATCGAGGGCGGGATCTCCAACGGCCGACCGATCTTTCTCAGGGCCGCTGTCAAGCCTGTACCCACCCTTCAGCGGCCTCTCTCATCGTTTGACCTCGTGACCGGACAAAACCGTCCGGCGCACAGGGAAAGGTCCGATGTGTGCGTGGTCGGCTCGGCCGCGGTCGTCGCCGAGGCCGTCGTCGCGCTGGTTATCGCCGACGCGTTCCTGGAGAGGCTCGGCGGGGATACGATTCACCGCGGCTAGGCGCGCCGAACACTTCCGTCGGGTGTGGTGACGAGCTTGTTCCAAAACAATAACATTGCATTGATCGGATTCATGGGCACGGGAAAGAGCACAGTCGGACGCGCCCTCGCAAAGAGGCTCGACAGGCGTTTCATTGACACGGATTCCCTGGTCGAGCTCACCGCGGGCATGAGTATCCGGCGCATATTCCGGGAGTTGGGAGAACCGGCGTTCCGCGAGATGGAGGCCCGCGCCGTCTCGAAGGCCTGCGCCCTGAAGGGCGTGGTCATAGCCGTCGGGGGCGGCGCAGTGGTGAGCCCCGCCACGCGGGAAGCCCTGAGGCTGAGCTGCACCGTCGTGCTCCTCACTGCGCGTCCTGAGACAATCCTCGGGAGGATGGGACGGCCCGGGGACCGGCCGCTGCTCGAGGGATACGATCCCGACGGGACTCTGTCCAGGATACGGGAACTCCTCCGCAGCAGGGCCGCCGTCTACTCGGAGTGCGGCGACATCGTCGTTGACGCCGAACGTCCTGTCGAGCAGGTGGTCGAGGACATAGTATCGAGACTCCCCCACGGTGCCGCCGCGGGCGACCTCGTTCCCCCACAAGACCACAGCCGTCGCCACGCGAATCGGTGCATCCAGGTCACCATCCCGAGCGGATCCTATCGTGTGTACATCGGCCACGGCCTGCTTTCGGATCGTTCCGCCGCGGTCCCGAATCCGTTCAAGAACGTGCGCCGCGCCTTCATCGTATCGAATCCGATCGTATCGCGCCTGTGGCTCGACGATGTCCGTGCCCGATTGGGGGAGGCGGGGTCCGCGGCGACCGCGGCCCTCGTGGGGGACGGTGAGGACCACAAGAACTTGCTCAGTGTCACGAGGCTCTATGACGCCCTTGTGGGGGAGGAGCATGACCGCGATACGGTGGTGGTGGCCCTCGGGGGCGGTGTTGTCGGCGACCTGGCCGGATTCGTGGCGGCCACGTTCATGAGGGGGCTTCGATTCATCCAGATCCCCACCACTCTCCTCGCCCAGGTGGACTCCAGCGTCGGTGGAAAGGTGGCGGTCAATCATCCGAAGGGCAAGAACCTGATAGGGGCCTTCCACCATCCGGAATGCGTCATTTCGGACGTCGGCACCCTACTCACCCTGCCTGACAGGGTGTTCTCGGAGGGCGTCGCCGAAGCGATCAAGACCGCCCTGGTCGGCGGCGAGGGGCCGTTCGGATTCCTGGAGCAGAATGCGGACCGACTGAAGGCGCGGGAACCGGCCGCCCTCCAGGCCATGGTGGGCGCCTGCGTTAAGATCAAAGCCGGCATAGTCTCCGAGGACGAGCGCGACACGGGCAAGCGAATGACGCTCAACCTCGGGCACACCTTCGCGCACGCCCTGGAGACCGCGTGCGGATACGGGACGGTGTCGCACGGTGAAGCCGTCGCCGTGGGCTTGTGCCTGGCAACCAGGCTGGCCCTCATGTCAGGGATCGCGGATGCCGGGCTCCTCGCCCGCGTGACCGACGTGTTGCGCCACTACGGCCTTCCCACGGACCCAGCCCATCTCGACCGGCCGCCCTCGCCGGACGAAATCCTGAAATCCATGAATCTCGACAAGAAGCGGCGACTCGGCAGATTGCGCCTGGTCTTGCCGGCGGCGGTAGGCGATGTGAGGGTGATGGAAGACATCCCCCGCACCATGGTCGAACGGCTGCTCAAATCGTGAAGACTTGGAGGGACAGTCTCATGAGAATCCTCGTGATACACGGCCCGAACCTGAATCTCCTCGGCACGAGGGAGCCCGGGACGTATGGTACCACGACACTCGCGGAGCTGGACGACATGGTTCGGGCCAGGGCGAGGGAGCTGGGAATCGCCGTCGAGATCGTCCAGCATTCGTCCGAGGGAGATATCATTGACGCGATCCACTCTTCGAGGGCTTGGGCAGAGGCGATCGTGATAAACCCGGCCGCTTACTCGCACTACAGCATCGCTATACGCGATGCCATTGCATCCGTGAGAGTGCCTGTAGTGGAGGTACACCTCACCAACATCTTCGCGAGGGAGGACTTCAGGGCCCGCTCCGTCACCGGCGCGGTGGCGCACGCGGTCATCTCCGGTCTCGGTCCGCAAGGATACCTTCTCGCGATTGAGTATCTTGCCCGCCGC
>JANLGA010000010.1:0-263 GCA_024653225.1 Bacillota bacterium
TGCCGGGTGCACGGCGGCGACACCGCCGTGCAACGCGTTATCCGGCGACCGCACGAAGGGTGGGAGGAAAAAGAGGGATGTTCTTTCAACAGCTGATCAACGGTCTGTCCATCGGAAGCATCTACGGGCTGGCGTCGGTCGGATACGCACTCATCTACAGCATCCTCGGGTTCTCCAACTTCGCCCACGGCGAGATGACGATGGTCGGGGCCTTCGCGGCCTTCTTCGCGATGACACTCGCCAAGTTGCCGTTCCCCGCGGCC
>JANLGA010000010.1:272-12551 GCA_024653225.1 Bacillota bacterium
CTGGCCTACAGGCCGCTCCGGTTGAGGAAAGCCCCCGAACTGTACTTCTTCATCGCGGCCATGGGCACGTCAATCGTGCTCATGAACTCGGCAATCGTGGTGCTCAGCGCCACTTTCCGCACCTTCCCGCCGATATTGCCAGTCCAGACGGTCCCCGTAGGGAACGTCAACATCGGCGTCATCGATCTCGTCGTGTTCGGCGTGTCGGCCGCAGCCGTCGCCCTGCTGGAGTTCGTCCTCACCTACACCAAGATAGGCAAGGCGATCAGGGCCGCGGCACAGGACAGCGTGACCGCCTCCATGATGGGCATCAACATGGACAGGGTGTGCTTCACCGTCTTCGTCATGGCCGCGGAATATGCCGGCGAGGCCGGCGAGCGTCCCGGCCTCGCCGGCATATTCCGCGGCCTCAAGTACACCGTCCACGCGAACATGGGAATCATCATCCTGAAGGCCTGGATCTGCGCGATCATAGGCGGCATCGGAAGCATACAGGGCGCTCTCCTCGGGTCGCTCCTCGTGGGCGTGCTGGAGACGTTCATCGCCGGGTTCATCTCATCCGCCCTGCGCGACATCATAGCCTTCGTCCTCCTGATCGCGATGCTCGCCCTCAGGCCCAGCGGATTGTTGGGGAAAACCACAGAGGAGAAGGCCTAAGGGGGGGGATGGGGATGACCGGATTCCTGTCTGGAATGCTCATCACGGTCGGCATCAATATCATAGCGGTGCTCGGCCCGTCAATCTTGCTCGGCTTCACCGGCATGTTCACCTTCGGCCACGCCGCATACGAAGCCCTGGGCGCGTATACGTCCGCGGTACTCACCATGAGGTACTCGGTACCCTTCCCGCTCGCCCTGCTTTGCGGCTGCGTAGTGGCGATGCTGTGCAGTATCCCCATAGGCGTGCCTACCCTCCACCTCACGAGTGACTACTTCATCGTCGCCACCCTCGGCGTCGGCGAGATCGTCGCCCTCCTCATGGAAAACCTCGACAAGATTACCGGCGGGGGACGGGGGCTCCCGGGGGTGCCGCTGTACACCAACCTCCCCATCACCGCGGTCCTCGTCATCGCCTGCATATGGGTCACGCGCAACTTCGTCAACTCGCGCCACGGCAGGAACTGCGTCGCGATCCGAGAGAACCAGCTCGCGGCCGAATGCATCGGCATAAACGCCTTCAAGCACAAGATGATCGCCTTCATGATAAGCGCGTTTCTCGGCGGGCTCTCCGGCGGGCTCATGGCCCACTACGTCGGCCTGCTCCACCCCAAGATGTTCCGGATCGTCAGGTCCGAAGAGCTCGGCATCGCGGTCATCCTGGGCGGCGCCGGCAGCGTCACCGGGTCGGTCCTGGCCGCTATCGTCGTCACCTTGCTCCCTGAACTGCTCCGCGATGTCGTCAGTGACTGGCGACTCGTCGTCTACGGGCTGGCGGTCATCGTCGTGATAATCAACAGGCCGCAAGGCCTCATGGGTTACCGAGAAATCACCCTGGAATCACTGAGGGGGCTCTGGTCGCGGCTCGCCGCCGGCCGAAAGAGACCCGCCGCGCCGGGAGCGGCGACCACGGGAAGGAGGTCCTAGGCATTGGCGTTATTCGAGATCAGGAACCTCACGAAGACCTTCGGCGGCCTCGTAGCCGTTGACGATTTCAACTGCAGTATCGAGCACGGCGAACTCGTGGGACTCATAGGTCCCAACGGGGCCGGAAAGACCACCGTCTTCAACGTGGTCAACGGCATCTACAAGCCCACCGCCGGCCGCGTGCTCATAGACGGGCACGACATAACCGGAAAGAAGCCGAACGTCGTGGCCGAATTCGGCATCGGCAGGACGTTCCAGAATATCAGGCTGTTCACCAACCTCACCGTGGAGGAAAACGTCAGGATAGCCTGCCACGGCAGGGCGGACTACGGACTATTCCATTCCCTCCTTCATACGCCCACCTGCCGCAGGCAGGACGCCCACCTCACAAAGATCGCGCGGGAACTGCTCGACCTGATGGGACTCGCAGACAGGCGCGATGAGCTCGCGAAGAACCTCCCGTACGGGCACCAGAGACGCCTCGAGATCGCCAGGGCGCTCGCACTCAACCCGAAGATGCTCCTGCTGGATGAACCCGCGGCGGGAATGAACCCGCAGGAGTCGGAGGACCTCTGCACCCTCATCCTGAAGATACGCCGGGACTACGACCTCACCATACTGCTCATCGAACACCACATGGACGTCGTCATGGATATCTGCGAAAGGATCTACGTGCTCAACTTCGGGAAAACCATCGCCGTCGGCGACCCGGCGAGCATACAGGCAAACCGCGAGGTCGTGGAGGCCTACCTCGGCGAAGAGGAGGAATCAGCCTGACATGTTGAGAGTGGAAAACCTCGACGTATTCTACGGCGGCATCCACGCCCTGAAAGGCCTGTCCCTCCACGTGGACCAGGGCGAAATCGTCACCATCATAGGCGCCAACGGCGCCGGAAAATCCACGCTCCTGCGCTCCATCTCCGGCATAGTCAGGCCGAAGAGCGGCTCCATCACGTTCGAAGGCAGGCGCCTCAACACCCTGGTCCCTTCGGCAATCGCCTCCCTGGGAATCGCCCACGTCCCAGAGGGAAGGCGCGTGTTCGCCGGCCTCTCCGTCATGGAAAACCTGGAAATGGGCGCCTTCGTCTTGAATGACAAGAAGAAGTTCAAGGAGAACCTCGACAGGGTGTTCAACCTGTTCCCGCGCCTCAGGGAACGGGCGAAGCAGCGCGCCGGCACGCTGTCCGGCGGCGAACAGCAAATGCTAGCCATAAGCAGGGGCCTCATGATGAGCCCGAAATTGCTCCTCATGGACGAACCCTCTCTCGGCCTCGCCCCCGTTCTCGTGACGACCATCTTCAGCGCCATCAAGGAGATCAACGACGCCGGGACCACCATCCTGCTCGTCGAACAGAACGCCCACAAGGCGCTGAAGGTCGCGAACAGGGCGTACGTACTGGAGACCGGGAACCTGGTCATGGAGGGACCGGCCTCCGAGGTCGCGAAAGACCCGGCAATCCAGCAGGCCTACCTCGGCAGAAAAGCGCGGAAAGCAGGGGCCGGGACGGGGCGCTGACCCATCCCGGGAAATCCGCCGCCCGTGGGTCCCGAGCGTCACAGATCGGGTCCGAGGGGAAGGCTCCGGATGCCGTGTCGCCTCGCTATCCTCCGGACGGCCTCGTCGAGGCGGGAGCGCGCTTCGTCGGTCAACACCGGCGCGGCGGGTGAACCCAGGATCCTCGATACCACGTCCGCGGCCCGCGCGATCGTGTCCTTTCCCCCCTTGGACAGCCACCTCTTTCTGTCCCTTCTGTCGATCGCGGGCCCGGGCACGTACTGCTCCCCCTTGAAGAACCTGAGGGTATGGGGACTCGACAGGAAGTTCGCGCCGGGACCGGCCGATTCGATGAGTTCGCTCGCCATGGCCTCCTCCGAGGCGTCCACGCCCGCGGTGAACCGGTACACCATTCCGCATATCTCGTTGTCCACCGCCAGCTTGACGAGGCTCTGGCACGTCAGGAAGTCGTACATCCCGGGACCGGATATGATGTTGATGCCGGCCAGTGCGCACAGCACGGAACCGAGCGATGATTCGAGGCCGGCTTGCATGTCGAGCACTTTGGCGTCCGTCGTGGCGGAGTAGGTGTGCGTGGGGAGGCCGTAAAACTTCCCCATCTGCGCGTAACAGATGTCTATCATCATCGTCTCGACCGAACCCATGGGGGTCGTACCGTGCCGCATATCAAATAGAGACGGCGCGCCGCCGTAGATCACGGTCGCGCCCTCCTTCACCGCCTGGGCGAGCACGATCCCGCTGAGCGTTTCCGCGGTGTGTTGCACCACCGACCCTGCCACGGTGCACGGCGCGTTGGCCCCGCTCAGGGGCATCGAAATAAGTTCCAACGGGAGCCCGAATCGGGCGCAATCCATGATGTTCCCGGCGGATATCTCGGTCCACATCAGGGGCGGAGACGGGCATACGTCGAAGACGGCGAATGGCTTGGCTCTCAACGCGTCATCCCCGCCGGCCACGGCCGACAGCATGTCCTTCATGTCCACCAGCCCCTGTACGCTGAACGCCCCGGTGATCACCGGCTTGCTCGAATTGCAGAGGACGATGTAAAGCCTGTACAAGTCGGCGATCTCTCGCGGAACGTCGCAGGCGACGACGGCTGTGGACTGCAGGTGGATGTTCGGCAGGCCCTCCACGAGCCTGGCTATGTCCCTGAGGTCGGCCGACGTCGCCTCCCGCGCGTCACGCCCGTCGCCGTCGCCGAAATTCAGGGCCGTAGAGCCGGGCGCGTAGTGAGACTCCTCTCCCCCCACGAACGCCGCGGGCGACCCTCCGCTCGTGTAAAGCTGCAGCGACGAAGGGCACTTCGAGACGGCCTCCATGACCATCTCGGGCGGGAACATCGCCCTCCCCTGTCCCTCGTCAATCCTCGCTCCCGCCGCTCCGAGCACGGCCAGGGCCTCCCGCGATCGGAACATCACCCCCGTCTTCTCCAGGATCCGCATCGCCGCCCGGTGGATCCGATCCACATCGTCGTCCGAAAGCAGCCTCAACATCGGCCGGGAGTCAAGCCGCGATCCCTGCACTCACACCACCCCCAGCATCCGCTCGGCCTTCTCCACCGCCTCGTGCGCGTTCGCCGCGTATGCGTCCGCCCCGATCTCCTCGGCCCACTTCGCGGTCACCGGGGCGCCGCCCACCATCACCAGGACCCCCTCGCGGAGTCCCTCCTTCTTCAGCAGTTCGATGACGTTGCGCTGTTCGCGCATTGTCGTCGTGAGCAGGGCGCTCATCCCCAGGACGTCCGCACGCCATTGCCTTACGGCTCCGACGAACGCTTCGCACGGGACGTCCTTTCCGAGGTCAACTACTTCAAATCCGGCCGTCCGGAGCATGATTCCCACGATGTTCTTCCCCAGGTCGTGCAGGTCACCCCTAACCGTGCCCAGCACACACCTTCCGACCGGGGCCCTACCACCGCGCCCCGTCGAGTCCACGGAGCGCGATACGGCCTCGAATACCTCGGCACTCGCCAGTACCTCGGGCAGGAACACCTCGCCCTCCTCCCACAGCCTGCCGAGGCGGGTCATCGCGGGTGAGAGGCCGAGCATCAGTATGTCCCGGGGGGCGACCCCGGCGGCCAGCGCTTCCCTCGCCAGGCGTTCCGCCTCTTCCCTGTCCGCCCTGACGACGGATTCGACGAGCTTTTCGAGAAGCAAAGAGGACATTCGCAGACCCCTCGCAATCATTACTATCTACGCTCGACACACCACTCCCCACAGATGACTGAGCAAGAAGCGTGCCGCGCCGACGGCGGCCGACGGGGGCAGATCCGTCAGGGACGCAGGGCCTTGAGCTTGCGCTGGAGCGTTTGCCGCGGTATTCCCAGTGTCCGTGCCGCGCGCGAAACGTTCCCGCGGGATTGTTCCACCGCGCTGCGTATCATGCGCGCCTCGGTTTCCATCAGGACTTTCCTGAGCGGGGTCGCGGGGTCGAGAGCGATGGTGAGCCGCCCGGGGATGCCCCGGGCCGCGGACCGACCCAGGTGCGGCGGAAGGTCCCCGGGTCGTATGAACCCCTCCCCCACGACGACGGCCGCACCCTCGATGCAGTGTTCGAGTTCGCGGACGTTCCCGGGCCAATCGTACCCCAGGAACATCTCGAACACTTCGGGTGTGACGCCGACGATCGAGCTCCCGAGCTTGTCGTTGCACTTCCTTATGAAATGCTGTACGAGCACCGGAATGTCGTCGGGTCTCTCCCTCAATGGGGGTATCTCGATGTAGACGACGTTCAGCCGATAATAGAGGTCCGCCCTGAGCTTGCGTCCTGCGAGGGCTTCCTCCGGCCTCACGTTCATTGACGCGATCACCCGGACGTCCACGTGGCGCACCCTGGTGTCTCCGACCCGCCGCACCCTGCCGTCCTGCAGGACCCTGAGCAGCTTCGCCTGCAGGTCCGGTGCGAGCGAGTTGATCTCGTCAAGGTACAGGGTCCCGCCGTCGGCGAGCTCGAAGAGACCCGGTCGGTCTTCCGCACCGGTGAAGGCCCCCTTCGCGGTGCCGAAGAGGAGCCCCTCGACTAGGGTCTCCGGCAGCGCGGCACAGTTCTGGGCTATGAAAGGCGCCGCGCATCGCCGGCCGGCGTTGTGTATGGCTTGCACCAGCAGCTCCTTTCCGGTGCCGGTATCGCCGTAGACGAGCACCGTCGAATTGCTGCGCGCGGCCCTCATCCCCATCTCCTTCACCAGGAGGGTCTTCGGGTCCCGCCCCACTATGTCGTCGAACGTATACAGGGCCGATTGTCCGCCGACCTTGCGGGGCCCGGCCCTGCGCTCCGACAGCTCGAGCTGGAGGTTTATGAGTTTCTCGGACAACTCCTTGATCCTGGTGACATTCTTGGACATTTCCACGGACCCGACGACCTCCGAGCCGGCGAGGAGCGGGAGGGTCGAGCGGATCGTCGTCACCACGGTCCCTTTCTTAGTCACATACGTCTGCTGCTGGTTAAGGAGCGGCTTTCCGGTCCTAAGGACTGTCAGGAGGGTGCTCGTCTCCGCGCTCAGGGAAGGATACACCTCGAGCAGGTGCTTTCCTATCACCTCGCGCGGGTCGAGCGAGTCCAGGTCCGCAGCCGCATGGTTGTAGAACACCGTCACGCCGTCCCGGTTGACGACGTGTATGGCTTCGTCAACCGAATTGAGCACGGTGTGGAACAGGGCGCCGCCGAGAACCCCCAATCCCTCGTCCATCACCCCACCCCCGTGTCAAGTTTCAAGAACCGCCCTCCCTCTTCCTCCACGCCGCCGGCGACTCTGTCACATCCGCGGGCACCCACGCCCACCAACGGGCAGCCGGGAGTGCCGGGGTCCGAGGCGTGAGACGCGCAGCGCCGAGCGACTCGCGGTTGAGTCCCGGTGCGGCCGGGCCCGCCACACCCGGGCACGGTACTTGCTCCCTCGATGGCCGCGGCGGCGGTCGCGGAAGGACCCTCCCGGGACCGGGATGCGGGGAAGACGCGCGGTGCGGATGCCGACCGGCCCGACAGGAGGCAGGGAGCGGCCGGTTCCGCGCTGAATCTCTCGGTCGAACCACCCGGGAGACGAGCAGCAGTCGACCCAGGGTCCATTCATATGAACGGTCCACGATTGGCACAATCTACGTCTTTGCGGCTGAATGAATCGCCCGGCGTGTCAATCCTCCCGGAGCAAGCCGGGTCACACTGAGAGGAGGATAGCCCGTGGCCGGGAAGAGAAGGATACGACCCATTTCGCCCAGGCTCAGGATCGAAATACTGACGAAGGAAGACATAATGAAGATCCACGAGGCCTCGCTCGAGGTCATGAGGGACGTGGGCGTCAGGTTTCCGTCGCGTAAGGCGCTGGAGATACTCGGGGACGCGGGAGCGGTCGTTGACCCGTCCACGATGGTGGCGAAGCTGCCCCCCGACCTTGTCACGAAGGCACTCGCGTCCGCTCCGCCCTCCTACACGCTCGCCGCTCGAAACCCCGAGGACAACATAATCCTCGACGGCACAAGCTGCTGGCTTTCGACCGACGGCTGCGGCATAGAGACGTACGACCTTGAAACCGGGGCAAAGCGGCTCTCGACCAAGAAGGACATACAGGACTCCGCGCGCCTGGCCGATTACCTGGACGACATCGCCTTCTATTGGGGACCCATGGTGTCGGCGCAGGATATCCCGGCCGAGGTGCGGCCGCTTCACGAGCTGCAGGCGGCGTTCCTCGGGACTTCGAAGCACGTGCAGCCGGAGACCATCATCACCGAGAAGATGGCCGAGTACTGCGTCGAGCTCGCGGCAATAATCGTGGGCGGAAAGGAGAACCTCCAATCCCGGCCGGTGTTCTCGGTGATGCAGTGCTCGGCGGACCCGCTCGGCGAGGACGCGGGCAGCATCGAAGCCTCCCTGGTCGCGGCGAAGTACGGCATCCCCACCGGGTTCATGCCCATGCCCATGTCCTGCGGCACCGCCCCCGCGACGCTCGCCGGGAACCTCGTGGTGACGACGGTTGACAGCCTGGCCCCTATCGTGCTCCTCCAGATCGCGTACCCGGGCTGCCCCGTGTTCTTCGCGGCGGCTCCCACGGTAATTGACCTGCATACAGGCGGGTACACGGGCGGATCGCCGGAAGACTACCTGCTGGGCGGCGCCTTCAACCAGATCTGCGATTTCTATAACATCCCGCTGTCAATGGGCGCCATGGCGACCGGTGCGAAGCTCCCCGACTGGCAGGCGGGCGTGGACAATTCGCTCTCGACGCTCATGCCCGTGTTGACCTGCACGGATATGTTGACGGGCGCCGGCATGCTCAACGGCTCCAAGATACTGTCGTTCCCGGAGATCATAATGGACTGCGAGATCTTCAGCATCGTCAGGAAGGTCGCGGAAGGCATCCGGGTGGATTCGGAAACCCTCGCCGTGGACGTGATAAAGAAGGTGGGCGTCGGGGGCAACTTCCTCGCGGAAAAGCACACGCGAAAGTTTCTGAGGGAGATATGGAGGCCGACCGTGTTCGACCGCACGCCGTACAGCGTCTGGGAAGAATCGGGTGGGAAGGGCGCACTCGACAAGGCGGTGGAAATGGCCCGCTCGATACTAGCGAAACACCAGCCCCTGCCCATAGACCCCGTGACGATGAAGGAGATGGATCGGGTGGTGAGGGCTGCCGAGCGGGAGTTGCTGGGCAGATGAAATCCGAGAGGGGGAGGACCTGTTGGACCGCGGTGACCTTTTGACGGCAATGAAGCAATGCGTGCTCGATGGGGATGTGGAAGAGGCGGCGAGGCTCGCCGAGCTTTCACTCCGGCAGGGGGTGCCCCCGATTGACTCGGTGGAGAAGGGATACGTCCAGGGAATCAACGAGGTGGGCCGTCTCTTCGAAGCGGGGGACTTGTTCCTGCCGGAACTGGTCGCGTCCGCCGACGCAATGAAGGCTGCGCTCGAAGTGCTTAAGCCGTGGATGGAGAAGGCGGAGACCGGCAGGAAGGTCATCGGGAGGATCGTCATCGGCACAGTGAAGGGCGACATACACGACATAGGCAAGAGTATCGTCGCGAGCATCCTCGTCGCCAACGGGTTCGACGTGCTCGACCTCGGCGTTGACGTGAGCCCCGCCGCGTTCGTCGAGAAGGCATCGGAATTCGGAGCCGACCTGGTCGGGTTGTCGGCACTGCTGACGACGACGATGCCCGTTCAGCGCGAGGTGATCAAGGCGCTCAGAGAAGCGGGCCTCCGCGACAGGGTGAAGGTGCTGGTGGGCGGCGCGCCCGTCACCGGGCGCTGGGCGAGCGAGATCGGCGCGGACGGCTACGCGGAGGACGCCATACGTGCCGTGTCGGTCGTGAGGGGAGTGCTCGGGCTGCCCTGAAGAACCCCTCCGTGGCGCTCGCGCCACCGTCACTGCAGCGTCACTACGAGGAACGAACCGGGGGTGTGAAGTTGCTCATCGTCGGAGAACTCATCAACTCCAGCCGGAAAAGCATACAGCCCGCCCTCGAATCGAGGGACGAGCAGTTCATCAGGCAGCTGGCGAGACGCCAGGTTCACGCGGGCGCCTCGTACGTGGACGTCAACGCGGGCACATTCGTGGACGCCGAACCGGAAATCCTTTCATGGCTGGTCGAGGTGGTCCAGGGCGAGACGGGAGCCCCGTGCAGCATAGACAGCTCCAATCCGAGGGCAATCGAGGCCGCCCTGGCGGTGCACCGGGGCCGCGCCATGGTGAATTCCGTCACGCTGGAAGACTCGAGGTACGAAGGTATCGTCCCCCTCGTTGTGAGGTACGGTTGCAAGATCGTCGGGTTGTGCATGGACGGGAGTGGGATCCCGGCCACTGCCGCCGAGCGGGTGCGCGCGGCCCGAACGCTCGTCGAACGGCTCACGGCGGACGGCGTCCCGTCCGGCGACATCTACCTCGACCCGCTCGTGCAGCCGCTGGCCACGGGCACCGGCAACGGGGTCGTCGTGCTCGAGACGATCGGGCTCGTCACGAGGGAGATGGGCCTGCAGTGCATATGCGGCCTCAGCAACGTCTCCTACGGGCTTCCGGCCCGCAAGCTGATCAACAGGGCTTTCCTCGTGCTCGCCATGGGGGCGGGGTTGGGAGCCGCCATAGTCGATCCGCTGGACCGGCAGTTGATGGCGCTAATCAGGGCCTCGGAAGCCCTCCTCGACCGCGACCCGTCGTGCCGCGCGTTCCTGGCCGCATTTCGAAGGGGAGAGCTGGAGCCCTAGAAAGGTAGATGGTGACGCAGGCTCCGGTTGCCGCGGTGGGCTTCCGTGGAGGAGTTGCGTCCACCGCGTAGAACCTTCTGGAAGCAAGAGTGCGGGCGTGCGGAGGTGATGCCGCCTCAATAACTCGGTATCCGCGGCCTCGACCTTTATTCCAAGGGGGTGCTCAGAAAGGAAATGGCTAGGCGCTTGTCGCTGGCTCTGCTGGTTTGTATGACGGCAGCCCTCGTAGCCGGCTGTGCGGGCTCCCAGGGTGACATCCTGATCGGGCATTTCTGCCCGATGTCGGGTGACACGGCGGCCTGGGGCCAGATGGAGATAAAGGGGGTCCAGCTCGCCCAGGACGAAATCAACGCGGCCGGCGGAGTCCTCGGGAGAAAGATCAAGGTCATCAGCTACGACGACCGGGGAGACAAGGTCGAAGCTGTCAACGTAGTAAGGAAACTCATATCTGACAAGGTCGTCGCCATAGTCGGCGAGCAGACGAGCTCGGCTTCCATGGCCGCCGGGCCCATCGTCGCCAACTCGAAAATACCGGCCATAGGCACCGCGGCAACGAATCCGAGGGTCACCGTCGGGGAAGACGGCAAGCTCAATCCGTGGTACTTCAGGGTTTGCTTCATTGACCCGTTCCAGGGCCGGGCACTCGCTTTCTATGCCCTCAAGAAGCTCAACAAGACCAAGGCTGCGATCCTCTACGACATTGGCGAAGACTATGCGGTGGGTCTCGCCGAGGCGTTCAAGACGAACTTCACCGAGCTCGGCGGTCAGGTCGTCGCGATGGAGACCTTCAAGGGCGGCGAGGAGGACTTCAGGGCCCAGTTGACCAGGATCAAGCCGCTGAAACCGGACGTAATCTGCATACCGATATACTACAAGGAAGCGGCGCTCGCCATGAAACAGGCCCGCGAGCTGGGTATAGCGGCCACGTTCATCGGCGGCGACGGCCTCGAATCACCCACGCTGGTCGAGCTGGGCGGGATAGCCGTGGAGGGCTGCGTGTTCTCCAGCCACTACTCCTCGGAAGACACCACGCCGAAGGTCAGGAACTTCATCCAGGCCTTCAAGGCCAAATTCAACGAAGAACCGGACGTGAACTCCGCGCTCGGTTACGACGCAGTATACATCATAGTTGACGCCATAAAGCGCGCGGGCAAGGCCGATCCGCAGGCCATACGCGACGCGATGGAGAAGACGAAGGGCCTGGAGTGCGTCACCGGCACCATCACGGTGGATCCGCAGACGCACAACCCGATCGACAAGACGATCGTCATCAACGAGGTCAGGGGCGGGAGGATCGCGTTCCTCGAAAGGCTCGACGTGACGAAGCTGAAGTAGATACCCGCGGCGCGGACCCGAGAGCGCGGCCGTGGCCGCGCTCTCCCTTTCTTCGGGGGTTCTGAACCGGTATCACATCCGCTCCGGGGCCGAGACCCCGACGAGCCTCAGGCCGTTGCGCAGTACGATCCCAGCCGCCCGGGCGAGGCACAGCCTCGCCCTCATGATGTCTTCGGGAGCGCCGAGAACCCTGCAGCGCGTGTAGAACGAGTGGAATGCCGTGGCGACACCGGCGAGGTACCGCGGTATCCTGTGGGGTTCACGGGAAACCGCGGCCGCGGCGATCTCCTCCGGGAATTCGGCGAGCTTCTTTATCAGCGCGATCTCGCTCTCGTCCTTGAGCGGTCCGAGGTCGGCCTCCGCCAGCCGCGACGGCTCGAGGCCCCCTATCCCGCGCGAAGCGGCCTCCCTGAAAATGCTGCATATCCTGGCGTGCGCATACTGGACGTAGTAAACTGGGTTCTCGTTGGACTCCACCTTCGCGAGGTCGAGGTCGAAATCCAGGTGGGCGTCGGGCGAGCGCAGCAGGAAAAAGAACCTCGCGGCGTCTTTCCCCACCTCTTCGAGCAACTCGTCCATGGTCACGTATTCGCCCATGCGCTTCGACATCTTGACGGGCTCGCCGTGCCTGATGAGCCTGACCAGCTGGACTAT
>JANLGA010000010.1:12561-39934 GCA_024653225.1 Bacillota bacterium
CCTCGAACGAATCGGCCGGCTTTCCGAGCGCCTGGACCGCGGCTCTCATCCTCGATATGTACCCGTGGTGGTCCGGCCCCCAGATGTCTATGAGCTCTTCGAACCCACGTGCGTACTTGTTGAGATGGTACGCTATGTCCGGCGCGAGGTACGTGAAAGACCCGTCGCTCTTGACGAGCACCCTGTCTTTGTCATCCCCGAACGCCGTGGACTTCAGCCACACGGCGCCTTCCCGTTCGTACGCGTAACCGCGACCGAGAAGGAGCTCCACCACCCTGGCCACCTCGCCCGAGTCGTGAAGGCTCCGCTCGCTGAACCACACGTCGAACTCGACGCCGTACCTTCTCAGGGATTCCTTCTGGGAAGCGAGTATGCTGTCAACGGCGAACCGGGCGAACAGCGACGCCCGTTCCTCCGGCGACAGCCGGGTCAGATGGGGACCCATTTCGTCCAGCAACCTGCGCGCTATGGCCACCAGGTACTCCCCGGGGTAGCAGTCGTCGGGGAGCGATACTTCCTCGCCCAGCAGCTGCCTGTAGCGAATCTCGAGCGACGAGCCCAGGGCGGCTATCTGCCCGCCCGCATCGTTAATGTAGAACTCCCTGCCGACGCTGTAACCCGCCCAGTCGAGCAGGTTTGCGAGGGTGTCCCCCACGGCGCCGGCCCGCGCCTGCACGACAATGATCGGGCCCGTGGGGTTGGCGCTCACGAATTCGACCAACACCTTGCGACCGCGGCCGCGGCCGGTGCGCCCGTAGTCGTCACCCTTGACGACGACTTCCCTCAGTGCCCCCTCGAGCCACCGCCTGCCCAGGAAGAAGTTGATGAACCCGGGTCCCGCGACCTCCACCTTCTCCGCCCAGGAACCCGAGAGGTCCAGCCGGGCGCAAAGGGCTTCCGCCGCCTCCCGGGGCCTTCGCCCCGACAGGCCGGCGATCATCATGGCCGCGTTCGTAGCGAAATCCCCGTGCTCCGGGCGATCCGAGCGTCGGAGCTCGATGCCTCCGGGCTCGGGCGAGATGCCCCATTCCGCGGCCAGGACGCGTACGGCGGCGTCAAGCCTCTCGCGGATGTCGGCCTCCGCTTTCGAAATCATGCTGTCCAACCCGCACACCTCGCAAAGACGCCCCTCCGCGCCCCCGTCGCGACCCAAGGGCGATCACCGCTTCGCGCACGATCTTCGCCGCGGCGATGGCGGTGATGTCAGCGCTGTCATAGGGCGGCGAAACCTCCACGAGGTCCGCCGCGACTACGTTCATGCCGGCCAGGGCCCGGACGGTCCCCAGCAGCTCCGCGGAGGTGATGCCGCCGGGCTCCGGGGCCCCCGTGCCCGGCGCGTACGCCGGGTCGAGAATGTCAATGTCTATCGAGACATAGACGGGGCGGTCTCCCAACTCCACGGCGAGGAGCTCCGCCGCCTTTTCGACCTGGAAGAGTGCATTCTGATCGCGGATGCCGTGAATCTCGACGGGGGTCCACGACCGAGCCCCCACGTGGAAGACGTTCTCTTCCCCCACCGCCTCCGAGACCCGCCGCAGGACCGTTGCGTGCGAGAGCTTCTGCCCGAGATACTCGTCCCGACGGTCCAGGTGCGCGTCCAAGCCGACCACCACTAGGCCCGGGTACACGGACGATGCAGCCCGTACGGCGGGCAGGGTGACCAGGTGTTCGCCTCCGAGCATCAGGGGGATTCTGCCGGACTCGATGATCGAGCGGCTGCACGTCGCTATTATTTCCAGGGAACCGGTCACGTCGCCCAACGGGAGCACGAGGTCGCCAAGGTCGCACACATTCGCCGAGGCGATGTCCGCGCCCAGGACGGGGCTGAATTCCTCCAGGACCTGCGAGACTTCGCGAATCCGGGCGGGGCCGAACCTCGCCCCCGGCCTGTAGCTCGCCGTGGCGTCCAGCGGTGCCCCGAAAATCACGATCCGCGACGCCGGCACGAGCCCGGCGCAGCCGAGGAACTTCCTCGGAGATTCCCAGGACAGTGCGTACAACTCGGTTTCAGCGCGAAGCATGTTCAACCCCGATCACCTGTCACCGTCAATCAGCCGGCGAACGAAGGGCGGCAATACGAACGCGGCCGAATGCACCGCTTCATCGTAGTACTTCGTGCCCTTGACGACGCGGCCGGGCAGCGGTGAGGTAAACTCCCCGCCCACCGAGCCTATCGAGAAGACCCACAGGCCCCCCGGGTACGTCGGAACGCACCCGAGATACAGCCCGGCCTTGGGGAACACCGACCTCAGGTCGCGGTAGACCCGCGCCACCAGTTCGGCCGAATAGAAAGGGGAGCCGGTTTGCGCCGCGAACAGCCCGCCCTCTCTGAGCGCCCTCCTGACGCGCTCGAAGAATCCGCGCTCGAAGAGCCCTTGGGCGGGGCCCACGGGGTCGGTGGAATCCACTATTATCACGTCGTAGGCGTCCCTGCTCCCCGCCACGAACTCGATGCCGTCGCCTATGATTACCCTCACGCGGGGGTCCGCCAGCCCCGATGAAATGGAAGGAAGGTGCTCTTTCGAGAGGGATATCACCGCTTCATCGATCTCGACCAGGTCAACCGCTTGGACGGGGTGTTTCAGTACCTCTCGCACGGCGCCGCCGTCACCGCCCCCGACCACGAGCACCCTGTCGGGATTAGGGTGGCTGCACATCGGCACGTGGCATATCATCTCGTGGTACGCGAACTCGTCTCGTTCCGTCGTCTGGATCACGTCGTCGAGCGTGAGCATCCGCCCGAAGTCGGAGGTTTCGGAGACCACGGCCTCCTGGTAGGGCGTCCGGCGTTTCTCGACCACCCTCTCGACCTGTACTGAAATCCTCAGCCCCTTGGACTGCTCCTCCGTAAACCAGAATTGCACGGAGCCTCACCTCCGCCGCGCGACTTCGCGACGCAGGGTCAGTACCACATCGGCACCGCCGCGAACGCGCAGCCCGCGCGCTCCACCTTGTGCTGGACGCCGACGACGTCAACGTCCGCGGGTATCATACCCCTCTTCTTGCAGGCATCCTCGATCATGAGGCGGACCTTCTCCTCCGCCTCCTCCCTCGTGCAGTGCCCCGAGAACTCCATGATGATGCCGAACGTATCTCGCGACCGCCCGATCCCGACGGCGGCCGCTATGACGTCGCCGGGGGTCTCGCTCGTGATCGCCGCGTAGGCCACGGGCACCAGGCTTCCCGGCGGAATCGCGAGGCTTCCCGCGTACGCGGCTCCGGGGGGCAGTATGCTGGACACCTTGACCAGGTTCACGTTCCCTATTCCGGCTCGGAGCAGGGCCCCGTCGAATGCGTTCAGCCCCGTTGCGCCCTCGGACGCGCCCGAGACCAGGGTGTATTTCGTGGGGCGCGGCAGGTGATCCAAGCTGTATACCCCCTTCGCTGCGTGACCGGCGGCTCCGACAAATCGGCGCCCGACCGCGTAAAGCGCGCAGTGGCTGGTCGTCCGCTGCGCGCACCCGTTGCATGGAACGTATAAGCCGGCCCGAAGTTACGAAGCAATTATACCAGAAAACCACGTGCAAGGGAACCTGAAAGGGAGCCCCGCGAAAGGGACGTTCGCTTGTTCCACCGTCGGACGCACAACCGAATAGCGGCGCTGCTGACGGCGTCGGTCATGGGGTTCTCCGCCGCCGCCGCGCTCTTCGTCTTCCTCGCCGTCGCCGTTCCACTCCCGCAGCCCGACATCCCGGTGGCGTCGCTCCTGTACGACAGGAACGGCGTCCCGTTCGGAAGGATATTCGTCCAGAACCGAACGCAGGTGCCCCTTTCGAAAATCCCGCCCCATCTCAGGGAGGCCGTGATCGCAGTAGAAGACTACCGATTCTATCGGCACGGGGGGATTGACCCGGTCGCGCTCGCACGCGCACTCGTCGTCAACTTGAGGCGGAGAAGCATTGTCGAGGGCGGCAGCACGATCACTCAGCAACTCGCCAAGAACCTGTACCTCTCGCCCGAGCGAACGGTGTCAAGGAAACTCATCGAAGCCGTGCTCACCGCCAAGCTGGAGATGAAATACTCGAAAGACGAAATCCTGGCGATGTATCTCAACCAGATATACTTCGGCGCCGGCGCGTACGGGGTCGAGGCGGCTTCATGGACCTACTTCGGCAAGCCGGTTAGCGACCTGGACCTCCCGCAATCCGCCCTCCTCGCGGGACTCATACGGTCGCCCGAACCGTATTCACCGTTCAACGACCCCGAACTGGCCCTGGCCCGGCGCAACGCGGTCCTCGCCCGCATGGCCGAGCTGGGCTACATCGGGGAGTCGCAACGCGTCACCGCTTCGAACAGCCCGCTCGGCACCATAACAAAGCCCAAGCCCTTCAACGAGGCTCCCTACTTTGCCGACTACGTTGTGGATCACGTGAGGAGGCTCGACCCCGGGGTCGCCTCGCTCCTGGAGAGGGGGGGCTATTCAATATACACGACTCTCGACTTGGAGATGCAGCGGGCCGCGGACCGGGCCGTGGCCGAAGGAGTCAAGCGAACGGAGACGGACGCATCCGGAGTCCCACAACCGCAGGCGGCCCTCGTCGCCCTCGATCCGGCGACAGGCCGCGTGCTGGCAATGGTCGGCGGGACCGACTACTCGGAGACGCCCCTCAATCGGGCAGTCCAGTCCCGGCGGCAGCCAGGGTCGGCATTCAAGCCCTTCATCTACGCGGCCGCCCTCGACCGCGGCTACCCGCCGACCGCAGCAAAGGTCTGCGAGCCCGTCAGCTACCCCGGGCCCTCACCCGACCGGCCGTACGAACCGACCGATTACTCCGAGGAGAAGTTCCACTACCGGCCGATGTGCATGCGCGAGGCGATCGCCCTGTCGGACAACATCGTCGCCGTCCGGTGGGCGGAAGAGCTCAGCCCCGGCGTGGTGGCTTCGTACGCCCGCCGCCTGGGAATAGAATCCCCGCTCGGCCGGGACCTCTCCCTGGCCCTGGGGAGCTCCGAGGTGACCCCCCTGGAGCTGGCCGCCTCGTTCGTCCCCCTCGCGAACGGCGGTTTCAAGGTGGAGCCATTCGCCCTCCTGCGCGTCGAGGACAGGTGGGGAAAGACCGTCATCGAGGTCAAGCCCCGCCCCCCGGTCAAGGTCCTGGACGAGAACGTAGCCTGGGTGCTCACCGACATGCTGAGGGACGTGACCAGGCCCGGCGGAACCGCCGGGTTCGTCGAGGCGGGCCTGGGCCGGGCGGTGGCGGGCAAGACGGGCACGACGGACGGACTGCGAGATGCCTGGTTCGTGGGTTACACGCCCGATCTCGTGGCGGCCGTGTTCGTCGGGTACGATCACAGGGAGCGCTCGGTCGGGTCGGGCGGTTCGACGGCGGCGCCCATCTTCGTCGGGTTCGCAGCGGCCGCCCTCCAGGGCGTGCCGCCGTCGGACTTCCGGCGGCCTCCAGGGGTCACGGACGCTTGGGTATGCGCGGAAACGGGGCTGTCGGCGAACCCGACGTGCCCCGCCCGCCAAGAGGTGTTCGTGAAGGGTACTGAACCCGTGGAGCCCTGCCCCCTACGACACCACCTCACCACTTTCCCCTAACGTTGCGGCATCTCGCCGAGGACGACGGATAGGGTCAGGAGCCGATCCTTCCTGCGAACCCCGACGTACACCGTGTCCCCGACCTGGTGCGTCCCCAGTATGGCCTTCAGTGACGCGGCGTCGGCTATCTCTTTGCCGTCTATCGTTTCAATGATGTCGTCCTTCCGAATCCCAGCCTTCGCCGCGGGTCCCCCCGCGACGACTTCCACGACGTAGACCCCCTTTTCGAAGGAGATCTCGTACCCGTACTGCCGGGCGGTGGGCTTGTCTATGAGCTGAATGCCGAGCCACGGCCTCGAAACCCTGCCCCTGGACAGCAGCTGGTTTATGATGTTCCTCGCCGTGTTGATGGGTATTGCGAACCCCATCCCCTCGGCCGACGAGATCTTCATGGTGTTGATCCCTATCACCTGGCCCGCCGCGTTCGCCAAAGGGCCGCCGCTGTTCCCCGGGTTGATGACCGCGTCGGTCTGTATTAACCGGAATGTCTCCTCGCCTATCTTCAACGTCCTGTCGAGCCCACTTATGACGCCCTGCGTGACACTGCTGTTGAATTCCATGCCGAGGGGATTGCCGATCGCCACCGCGAGCTCGCCTATCTGGAGCTTGTCGGAATCCCCGAATTCGGCGGTGGGCAACTGCTGCGCGTCAACCTTGATGACCGCTATGTCGGTCGGCGGATCCGCCCCGACCACGGTCGCCGGCAGTGTCCGACCGTCCCAAAGGAATACCTTCAGCTCCCTGTTGTCCTCTATGACGTGATTGTTCGTCACGATGTACCCGTTGGCGTCGAATATGACCCCCGACCCGCTCCGCTCCTCGGTGTAGGCGCGGCCGAAGAGGTCGTACCCCGCCACGGCCTTGTTCACTATGCCCACCACCGCCGGGCGGAGTTTCTTCGCGACGCTCACCGCCGGCGACACGTCGTACGAATAAGAGGCCGCGCTCGGGGCTGGGAACTGGGCCGGCCGTGGTTCCTGCGCCGCGATCCTGGCCGAGATGTACCCCGGCATGGCGGCCGCGACCAGCAGCCCGCCGACGATGGAGGATACCAGGGCCACCGCCACCACCACCGACAGGGAAGGCCGGTCGCGGCGGCGGGTCCGCCCGGGTTCGACAGTCACGGCGCACTCGCTCACCGCCTCGGGGGCCGGAGCGGGGCTCTCACTCTGTTCGCTTGCCCATTCCATGACCATCACCTCTCATTCTCCAACGCGATATCGGCTCCGAGCGAGCCGTATTTCTCGACGACCCTCTCGTAGCCTCTCAGGATGTGCTCGATGCCGTAGATCTCCGTCCGCCCCTCGGCCGCGAGCCCGGCGATTATCATCGCGGCGCCGGCCCGCAGGTCGCTGGCCCTGACCGGGGCGCCGAACAGGCGCGACACCCCCTCGACTATCGCCGTCCTTCCGTCAACCTTGATATTCGCCCCCATCCTGATGAGTTCGTTGGCATAGCCGAACCTGTTGTCGTAGATCGTCTCCTGTACCACGCTTATCCCATCCGCCCGCGTCATCAGGGCCACGAAGGGCTGTTGGCAATCGGTCGGGAACCCCGGGTAAGGCAGGGTCTTCACGTTCACCGCCCGGGGGCGTTCCGGTCCCTTCACCCTCAGGTAATCGCCGTTCTCTTCCACCTCGGCGCCCGATTCCCTCAGCTTGGCCGTCACCGGATCCACGTGCTTCGGTATGATGTTCGTCACGGTGACATCACCGCCGGTGGCCACCGCCGCCATCATGAAGGTCGCCGCCTCGATCTCGTCGGGCACCACGCTGTGATCGGATCCGTGGAGGCTCTTGACACCCTTTATGCGGATCACGTCGGTGCCCGCGCCCTGCACGTTCGCGCCCATCGAGTTCAGGAAGTTCGCCAGGCCGACGACGTGCGGTTCCTTCGCCGCATTCTCGATCAGCGTCACTCCCTGCGCAAAAACTGCCGCCAACATTATGTTGATCGTCGCCCCGACGCTAACCACGTCCAGGTAGATGGGGGCGCCTATCAACCTGGACGCCCTCACTTTGACTATCCCGTGTTCGAGGCTGGCATCGGCGCCGAGTGCCCTGAACCCCTTCAGGTGTTGGTCCACCGGCCTCAGGCCGATGTTGCATCCCCCGGGCAGGGCCACCTCCGCCCTCCCGAACTTGGCCAGAAGCACTCCCAGGAGATAGTACGACGCACGCAATCGTTTTACAAGCTCGTACGGGGCCTGGTAGCAATCGAATCGCCTCGGGTCTATGACCATCCTCCCGTCGCAACCGTAAGTCACATCCGCGCCGAGCTCCGAGATGATCTCCGCGAGCGTCGTGACATCCGTGATGTCGGGAAGGTTCTCGATGACGCTCGCCCCGTCGGCGAGGAGGGCGGCGGGGATCACTGCGACAGAGGCGTTCTTCGATCCGGCTATTCGGACCGTTCCGTTCAAACTACGGCCCCCATTTATGACGATCTTGCCCAATGGCCAGCCTCCCGGCAATCCTGTTCTGACTTTCGCTTCGGCGGGTCATCTTTCGCCAGTATAACGACCTTTTCCTGCGTGGGCTCACCTGCCCGGCCTCTCCGGCCTCTCGACCTCCCCGGTGTGGGCGTTGACGTATACCGCCTGTCCGCTTCCGAAAAGCACCCTCCACACCGGGACGGACTCCCACTGCTTCGCGTCGTAAGGTTCACTGTGATACCCGAGGGACACGCCCGCCACCGATTGCCCCCGCGCGCCCCCTCCCAGCTCAGCCACCGCGGCCATCACCGCGTCCGTCGAAGCGACGACCGAACGCCTCTGCTGACTGTACCCCACCGGTTCGAACCAGCTGAACCGGGCCTCCGCCACCTCCGCGCCGCGCACCAGGACCCTGGCGTACGAGTCGAAGACCGGCTTGCCGTCGAACTTCGAGCAGAAGTTGATCAGCCATGCTTCGCCCAGCGCCACTGCATAATCGAACTCGAGGTCCATGGGTCGTCCTGCGAATCTCTCCACGAACGCCCTTGCCGCGCCGATCGCGTCGTTCTTGGGCATGGCTCCCGCGTGCGACCCGACCTCGCGGGTGTAGATGAGCACCCCGTTGTCCAAGAGCGTGGCGAGGCCGCCGGGAGAGTCTTCCGCCCCCAGGAGCCTCGCTTGGGTATCCCTCAACACCGCCGTGCCGGGTCGCACGACGAGATAGGACAGGGACGGTCTCGACCTCGGAAGCGGGCATTCGACCCGCACACCGCCCGCCTCGATCTTCGCCTGCACACTTCGCACGTCCGCGACCGTCAGGTCGGAGCCCGGTTCCATCCCCACCACCCTGTTCCTCACTTGCCACCCCAGGAACAGGTCGAGCACGAGGAAGGCGACTATCAGTGCGCTTTTCGCCCTGGACCAATCCAACTCTCAGGGACCCGTCCTTTCCTCTCCCCACACGGCGCCGGATTCGGCATCAACGAATCCCTTAAGGCCGCTCTCGGACTCGATCACCCACACCGGCTTCATGACGTCCTGGGTCTCGCCCGCGGGGAGACTCCAATACCCGATCTGGATGTCTTTCACGGACCGCTTGACGCCCTCGGGGAAAACGGTCGCCCAGTGCCTGGACAGGATATCCAGCGCCTTCTCCGGAGACATCATGGGTCGGGACAGGTTCACGGGCGCCAGCACGACGCGCACGTTCCTCACGTAGAGGCCCACGCCCTGTGAACTCAATCCGACGACTATGGGGGCTTCCGCGCCCCACACCGGGTAACCCCTCCAGCAATAGGAGAGCCTTACCTCTTGCAGCCCCATTCCGCGCCCTCGACCCGCCAGATCCGCGGGATGTATACCTTCCGGCAACCCGCCGTGGCCGGCGACAAACTCGAGGGCCTTCTCCAAGGCGGTGGGATAGTCGAGCAGCGGTGCCTTCTCGGGTTCGAGGAGACACCTGTAGTCTATCGCGCCGGGGGGATATATCCTCAGCCCCTGTTGTCCGCCCATGTATATGACGGCTCCATCCCTCTCGTCAATCCGGCGGACGACCGACCTGTCCAAGAAGAATTTCTGCACGATCGCGTCTGGGTCGGTCTGCTCGCCCCTGACCTCCAGAGCGGGCACGGCATACCCGGACTGCGGCAGTAATATCCCTTCGGCGACGGCGACGCCGTTGATCTCGGCCGGGGCCTGGACCCACCTAGGGTGAGATCCCCCCGACATGTACTTCAGGTGAGACGCGAGCTCGGCCGCCTCCTTGGGCACGGGGGTCACGTCGAGGCGGAAAAACTTCTCATGGTCACACGAGTAAGCGAATGCGGCCGGGTCGCCGGCCACGGAGAGCACTACCCTGTCAGTGAGGAAATCCTGTCCGCCCGTCCAGGCGTACCCCGTCCAGAGGCGGACCAAGTATGAGACGGGCACCTTGACCGGGTACAGGAGTTCGATCCCGCCCGCCTCGGACCGGATGGCCTTGATGTTCACCGGCACTTCGCGGGGGGGCCCGGAAACCCGGCCCAACGCCGCCCGCTGGAGAAGGCCGCCGCCCCACAGCGTCCTGTAGTCCGCGGAGCCCCGCAGGACGACGGTGTGCCTGTTCTCGCCGAAGTGCAGCACTATCCTGGAGGGACCCAGAACCGACTGCATGTCTACGTTGGGCTTTTCGGCCACCTCCAAGGTGAACGGCTGGTCGGAGCTCGGGGCCGTCCCCGGTACGCCCATGAGCAACCAGCCCGACATGGCCAGGCTGAGCCCGACGAGCACCACCAGTGATACTGTCGCGAAAGGTTCAGGGATTCTCAACGGGACCACCTTCGCAGGTCGGGATCCAGAGCGTGACCTCTGTACCCCGCCCGACCTCGCTACTTATAGCCATGTCGCCCCCGTGTGCCCGGACGATCTCGCGGGCGATTGACAGGCCCAAGCCCGTCCCCCCGAGCTCCCGAGAGCGGGCTTTGTCCACCCTGTAGAACCTCTCGAATATCCTCGGCAGGTCATCAGCCGGAATGCCGATGCCGTTGTCACGGAACACGGCCCTCACTTCCCCCCGCGAACCGCCGATCGTCACGGCGACCCTGCCGCCGGACCCCGTGTATTCGATGGCGTTTACCAGGATGTTCAACGCTACCTGCTGAAGCCTGTCGTAGTCCGCCATGACCAGCGGGAGGCCTTCATGCACCTGCGACTCGATGACTATCCCCTTCTTCTCGGCCTGGGGACGAACGAGGGCCACGGCTTCCAGTATCGCTTCAGCAACGGACACCGGGCGCTTGTCCCAGGTCATGTCCCGCGCATCTAGATTGGCGAGGTCGAGAAGGTCCTTGACGAGGCGGGTCATCCTGTCGGTCTCCCTCCCGACCACGGCGAGAAACTGCCTTGCCAGAGCGGGATCATCGAGGGCCCCGTCGGCAAGGGTTTCCACGTAGCTCTTCACGGAGGTCAGCGGGGTCTTGAGCTCGTGCGATACATTGGCCACGAATTCCCGCCTGAGCCTCTCGAGGCGCTCGCTCTCGGTGACATCCTGCAGCACTATGACCGTACCCGGGGGATCCCCGTCGTCGCCCCTTATCGGCGCCCTTCGGACGACCAGTGTGGCGTCGCCGATGCGCAGCCTGTCCGCCGACCCCGGAAGATGATTCTCCAGCGCCTTGCCCACAGCCGATTCGGGTTCGACGCCGAGCATCTTGCCCGCCGCGGGATTCATGGCGATGACCGTCCCGCGCCCGTCAACCGCGATCACGCCGTCGGCCATGTTCGTGAGCGTCGCCTCGAGCTTCGCCTTCTCCCCCGAGATCTCGGCCAGCGTTTCCTTCAGCCGCCCCGTGAGGTGGTTGAACATCGCCGCGAGCTGCCCGATCTCGTCGCCCGATTTGACCTCGATGGACTGGTGGAAATCCCCGGCGGCCATCCGCTTGGCCTTCGCGGTTATCTCCTCCACGGGCCTGGTGATGGTCTGGGAGATGATGAACCCCAGGAGAGCCGTCACGCCGAGCGCGAGAAGGGTCGTGTAGATGAGTATGACCCTCACGTCGTGAAGCGTTCGATACGTCCCCTCGAGCGAGGCGATCACGTACACGAGTCCACTCACGTGCTCCCCGACGCGGATCGGCTCCACGAGGTGAAGGCTCCTGTCGCCCGTGACCGGCGCCATCCCCACCGTATGCCCGCGACCGCCCGACAGCGCCCTCGAAATCTCCGACTTGATGAGCACCCTCTCGAGCTCCCGGGTATTGCCGCTCGAAGCGCCCACGAGCGCCCCGTTAGGGCCGAGGACGACGATGTCCAGGCGGGTCTGCCGGCCGAACTCGTTGACGAGCTGGGTTATCCTCTGCATGTCGGGTTCCGAGGCCATGTACCGTTGGAGGAACGCGGCCACGAGCTGCGCCTGGGAAGCAACAGTTTCCGAGAAACTCGACAGGTAGTACCTCTCAAGCGACTGGAGAAGGTATACCCCCGTGAGCTCCATCGCGATCAAGATCAGGAGCAGGAACACCGTTATCAGTCGCCACCGGATGCTCGTCCCCAACGGGCCGCCCCCGTTTCATTCTCCGATCGGCTCGGCGAAACAGTAGCCGATTCCCCTCTTCGTCACTATCAGCTTGGGATCGCCGGGGTCCTCCTCGATTTTCTCCCTCAACCGCCGGATCGTCACGTCCACGGTCCTGGTATCCCCGTAGTACTCGTACCCCCAAACCCGGTCCAACAGTACCCTCCGGCTGAATACCCTCCCGGGATTCGAAGCGAGGAACTTGAGGAGCTCGAATTCCCTGTAGGTGAGGGGAATCTTTTCTCCCTTCCTCCAGACCTCGTATGACTTGAGGTCTATGAGGATTCCCCCGACGTGGAGGCGCTCCTCCCCCGGTTCCGGCGGCCTGGACCGTCGGAACAGTGCCTTGACCCGCGCCACGAGCTCTCTCATCCCGAACGGCTTCGTCACGTAGTCGTCCGCGCCGAGTTCCAGGCCGACGACCTTGTCAATCTCTTGCTCCTTCGCCGTGAGGAATATTATCGGTACCCTCGACTTGCGCCTGATCGCCCTGCATACTTCCAGGCCGTCCATTTTGGGAAGCATGATGTCCAGGATTATCAGGTCGGGCGATTCGCTCTCCGCCATGGAAACGGCCGACTCACCGTCGTGGGCGACGAGCACGTCGAAGCCCTCCCTTTCGAGGTTGAACCGGATGATGGAGGCTATGGGTTTCTCGTCGTCAACGACCAGGACCTTATGACCCAAGGGTTCCACTCCCTCCCGACGTCTGTTCCACGGTTTTCGCGCCGGTTCCTTCCCGACCCCGGAGCGCACCCCGGACCCATTCTCCCCACTCGCGATCCAGCTCCGAACAACTCGCCCCCGCGACCTCCCGCAGGGCGTCGTCGAAAGCGATCCCTTCCCTCAGCAGCCCAGTCAGCCGGCCAAAACCGTCTCTCCCGAGAACGCTCATCAGGCGCTCCGCCGCCCACAGTGACTTCAGGTATGCCGCCGGCATTCCGTCTTCCGAGTACAGGGCGCGGTCGAGGTCCACCAGGGCGGGGGCCGCCGCGAGGACACTCGCTCCCCCGGCCGTCCGCGCGTCGTAGCAAGCGTACCCCGTGGCCCGGCGCTCCATCAATTGGGCCACGCCCTCCGAGAACCAGGACGGGCAGTTGCCGTCCGTCATCTCCTCGAGGACATAATGGCAGAACTCGTGGTGGAGGGGGTTGTACAGCTCGAACGGGTCCGTCGCCTCATCCCGTCCGAACACGCCGCCCCATGCCCGCGGCGACACCATCCCTACCACCCCTGCGCGGTACATGCCGACGGACGACGCTGCCGCGCCTTCCCCGAAGCAATGCCCCAGCTCGCGAAAGGAGGGGGACAGGATCAACGTAGGAACGGCCGCTCCGGAGAACCCCAATTCACGGGCGACGGCGTCCCAAGCACGTTCCGCGTACGACGCGATGACCGGGACGATGTCCGCGTCGGGCGCGGTGTATATCACCTGGAGCCGACCTTCGCCGGCGCTCAGCCAGGAGGAGGTTCGCCGGAGGATGAGCCGGCGGTGAACCGCCGCGGACACCGTGCGCGCAGCATGCCGACAAAGGCGCAACAGGTGGAGCCCCGGGTATGGCGGGAGGCCCAAGGCCCTCGTCCCGAGGATTCCGCACACCGATACCAGCAGGGCGAGCGCGACGGCGCGCCCGTATCCGCGGACGCGCGTCCGCCCTGTGGAGACCATGCAGGCAGCCATGCGGTACTCATTCGCGATGTTAACATAATTGTCCTGCGGGCAAAAAAAGCGTGGCGCGCATTGCGCCACTAGGTCTATAGTAAGAGGGGGTCATGAAAGGTTAGCCCTTCGCCTCACCCACAACATACACCGGCAATGTTACAGCCACGTTACACTGAGTTGAAACTCCTGTTACCGCTGCGGGTTCTTCTGGGGATGAGTCAGGATGCGGGGTACAGCTTGAGGGGATCGGTGGTTTCCCCGTTCAGTCGCACTTCAAAGTGAAGGTGGGGGCCGGTGCTCCTCCCCGTGCTGCCCACCTCGCCGATGACGGTTCCCCTATCCACGACCTGGCCCTGTTTGACCAGGATCTTCGACAGGTGGCCGTACACTGTGACGACCTTGCCCCCGCCGTGGTCTATCCTCACCACCAGCCCGTAGTACGGCAGCCTTCCCGCGAAGGCCACCATTCCGCTGTCCGCTGCTATGACCGGTGTGCCCACCGGAGCTGCGATGTCGAGGCCGTGGTGAAACCCGCTCCTCCTGAACCCGTATCTCGACGTGATGGAACCCCTGGTGGGCCAGGCGTAGGTCCCGGTCCCGAGGTCGGGTATCATCTTCGAGCCTTGCACCACCACCTGGGTCACGGGCTGAGCGAGCAGCTTCTCGGACAGGATCCGCCGCGCCACCTCCCTGCCGTCCTTCTTGCTGACTTCGAGGACCACTTCCTTTTTCCCGGGCACCCCTCGCTGCGTGATGACCTGCTCCCACGGCCACTTCGTTTCGTCGTAGCTCACGGACACCTCGAAGGGCACGGCGACCTCCTGGGTCACAGTCTCCACGCTGACCACGTTGACGTACGGCTCCGGGACGATCAGGTTGAGCGTCTGGCCGATCTGAAGCCTGTCCCCGACGAGCTGGGGGTTGGCCCTCCTCAGCTGTTCAACCGTCATACCCCTGGACCGTGCGATGCTCCAGAGGGAATCGCCCTTCGCCACCGTGTAAAGGGCGATCCTGTCAGTTCCCCTGAGCAGGATCTGTTTCGCTTCCTCGGGTTCCTTCAGCGAGTTGACGGGCACCCTGGCCTCCACTATCTCGATCTGCTGCAAGATGCGGACTTGCTCCACTTTCACCCGAACGCCGTTCTTGTCGGCCTTGCCCAGGTACGCCTGCCGGACTTCCTCGATCGCCGTCTCCGCGGCGGCGCGGTCCCTCAGGGCGACGACGTCCTTTCCCTCCACCCGCACCACGTACCCCTTCGCGGAGAATTCAAGCGTGGACGACAGCTTCTCCGACAGCTCCGAAGCCGACAGCGGCGGCTCGCCCGGGTCCCCGTCTCCCTCCTCCAGGGGGGTGCATTCGACCGTGCTCATCACTTCAATGTCGGCGGGCCATACGGTCCTCGCCTCGGCGAGCATGCTCTCGACGCACTTGGTGACTTCTTCCGGGTCTTCAACGACGCCGATCCTGCGTCCGTCCACGTGAAGGACATGGAGCGACGGGCCGGCTCCCGTGACAAGGCTGGTGGCAACCAGGGCCGCGCAACCGGCCGCCACGGCCAGCGCCAACGCCGCCATCACGTATAGGCGTCTCCTGTCGCTCACTGTCCCACCACCCGCTCCGGCGTTCTCACTTTTCTACCCCTGGGCGCATCTTCCTTCAAAACCACCACAGGAATATTGTGTCACTCGGGACGCTTCCTATCCCACAGCCTGGGCATACATCGCGCACTCCAACCTCTTCTTCTGGAGCTCGCACCCGATCTTGTGCGGGCGGTGAATCGAACCGTTCACATAATACGCGCCGGCGTGGCAGCCGCCCCCGCACATGTACCGCGCCCAGCACCCACGACATACGGCCTTCGATTTCACCCCCGCCCGGCTGAACTCGTCCCGCAACGCGCTATCCGTCACGCCGTTCTCGACATCCCCGATGGCGAAGCCCTCGGCGCCGACGAATTGGTGACACGGGTAGAGGGTGCCATCCGCCGCGACCGCAAGGTAATCCCGCCCGGCGCCGCAACCCGACAGCCGCCTCGAAAGGCAGGGCCCGCCACTGAGGTCAATCTCGAAATGAAAGAATCGGAAGGGACGTCCCCGGCGCTTTCTCCGAACGTACTCGACCGCCAATCGCTCGTATTCCTCGCAGAGTGCGGGGATGTCTTCGGCCCTGATCGCCCAAGGGTGGCCTTCCGCGCAGACGACCGGCTCCATGGACACCGACTCGAAACCGGAGTCCACGATGTGGAGCACGTCCTGCAGGAAGTCCAGGTTGTGGTGTGTGTAGGTTCCGCGTACGTACGTGTAAGGCTCGGTTATCCCGGCCCTGGACGACGCAAGGAGCATGGCGCCACGGGCGCACGCTTCGTAGCTCGGGGCGCCCGACAAGAAGCGCCGTGCCGCATCGTGAACGGCCGGTCTCCCGTCAATGCTCAACACCGCGTTGACCCGATACCGATTGAGGAATTCGCAGATATCGGGGGTAATGAGCGCGGCGTTCGTCGTTATGGTAAGGCCGAGGGTTTTCCCGTTCAGGTCCGCGAGCCGCGTCGCGTACTCGGTCGCCTCCCGGACGACGTCGAAGTTGAGCAGCGGCTCCCCGCCGAAGAAGTCTATCTCCACGCGCCGCCTCTGTCCCGAGTTCCTGAAGAGGAAGTCAACCGCCGACCTCGCCACGCTCTTCGACATCAGCGGACCGGCGCCGCGGGGCGAGGGGTCGGCCGGCGGATCCGCCCCTCCCGTCCTCCGGGCGGATCCCGATGCAAAGCAGTAGGCGCACGACATGTTGCACGACTCGGCTACGTGCAGGCAGAGCGCCTTGACCGCGTGGTCCGCCGGGCCCGGAAGCGCTTCGGCGAGGGAATCGCCCGGGTCCTTCGAGGAGAACAAGCCGTCGCGCGCCAGGGCACCGATCTCCTCAATCGCCTCGGCGACGGCGCGTCGGCCGTGCCTGCCCGCCACATCCGGGGGCACCGCCCGCCCGGCGAGGGCGTACGGCAGGACGTCCCACGCCGTTTCGTCCAGCAAAGCCACGGTGCCGCTCGCAACGTCGAGTACGAACGGCACCCCTGCGACCCTGAACCTGTGCAGCCTCGAATCGAGGTCTATTTCACACAAACCTGGTTGCCGACGGTACACGAGGTCTTGCACGCCGATTGGCACGAAGCCTGGCATTCTCCGCAACCGCCGGACAACGCCGAAGCCTGGAGGTCCGGCCTGGCAACGATCACGACATGCTTGAACTTCTTCCTCTTCAAAGGGCTTCCTCCCGATGGCAAATTCTCCTCCAGATTATACTACTGTCATTTGCCCGGGGTAAAGGCCCGTGCAAGTCCATTGTCGGCACGCATAAGATGTGCCGGAGGGGTCACATGTACCGGCGCAGCGGCCGGAACCGCGGATCGAGCGCGTTCTTCCCCGTCGTCCTCTACATACTCGTCGCGGCGTGCGTGGGCTTCGGTGCCGGGCTCGCCGTGCCGATGAATCCGCGGCTCGCCGAGCCGCCGGTCGAACCCGCGATCCTCGGGCCCGAAGAGGCTCTCGCCCCGCCCGCCTTACCCGGCGAGACCCCGGACGCGCCCCGCGCCCCCGAACCCGAGTCCCGGGAGTCGGAGCCGTCGGCCGCTCCCGAGTTGCTGCACCGGGTCCGGCCCGGGGAGACACTCTGGCACCTGGCTAGGGTCTACAACACGACCCCACTCGAACTCGCGAGACTTAACGGCCTCCCCGACGTCAACAAGGTTCGCGCCGGCTCCAACCTGAGGATCCCCGGCGCGACCGGCGCGATTTCGTCCGCGTCACAGGTCGAGGCGACCTCCGCGCGACTCCCCGCCATGTCCGCCCCGTTGGTCGGGAGGATCAGCTCCTCGTTCGGGCACAGGTGGGGAAGAAGGCACGACGGGATTGACATTGCCGGAACCTACGGGCAACCCGTCCTGGCCGCGGCGGACGGGCTCGTCACTTACGCCGGCTACATGGGCTCTTACGGCAAGCTGGTGGTCCTCCGGCACGTGGGCGACACCGAGAGCTGGTACGGGCACTTGTCGCAGGTGGCTGTGAAGCCCGGGCAGCGAGTCGCCGCGGGTTCGATCGTCGGGAGGGTCGGCAGCACGGGCCACAGCACCGGACCACATCTCCATTTCGAAGTCCGCGTGAGGGGGCGCCCCGTGGACCCGTCGCCGATACTCGGCCTGACGCTCAGCCTGCGCGACCCTCCGATCCGGGGCGGCTCGCTCACAATCGCGGGAACATCTCCGGCAGCGTCACGAACTTGAACCCCTTCGCACGAAGGTCGTCTATCACCACGGGCAGCGCCCCGACTGTGCCCGAGAGATCTTCGCCCGGACCCCCCGCTGAATGGAACAGGATTACCGACCCGTTGGCCACAAGGGGCAACACGTTGTTGATCACCTGCTCGCGGGTAAGGCCCCTCCAGTCCAGGGAATCCACCGTCCACAGGCACAGGGAATACCCGGCCCTGGCGAGCGGTTCGACTGACGAGACGCCGACCGCCCCGTACGGAGGACGAAACATTCCCGTCACCCTCGCGCCGAAGCGCGACATCTCCCTGTCGGCGGTGCGCAGCTCCCGCTCGATGTCTTGGGCCGTGAACGTGGTGATGTTCGGGTGGCTGTACGTGTGATTCCCCACCGCGTGTCCTTCCGCGAGTATCCGGCGCACGACCTCGGGGGACTCCGCCAGCCTATTCCCGATCAGGAAGAACGTCGCGCGAACGCCCTTCCGCGCGAGTACGTCCAGGATTTGCGGCGTATACTGCTTGTCGGGACCGTCGTCGAATGTCAGGGCCACATTCTTGGCGGCCACGTCGCCCTGCCTGAGAACGAGGTCCGGAAACAGTCTCGCGAGGTCTATCTCGCCGAGAACCCTGTTGTCCCGCTCGGAGCCGCCCGCAAGACCGGAGGCACTCGAACCCGGGGGCGAGGTCGGAGGAACCGCTCGGCGGAGTCCCCCTGCACTCAGGTAAGCGAGGACGGCAAACACGACGGAGGCGATCGCGACGACGACCCTGTGACTCCTGTCCACCGACCCACCCCTCCGCTCCCGTCCTGTGTCCCTTATTGTCGCCTCGGCTGCAACCCGCTATTCCGGTGCGAACGGATGCAGCGCGGCGTCCACGCATAACATCATACAAACCGTCTCGAATCCTTCGCGTGCGGGGGCCGAAAATGACCGCCGGCAAGGGCGCGCTCGCTTCCGTCACGGCCGTCCTCACACTGAGTTCGGTATTGTCCAGGCTGTGGGGCTTCGCCCTGAGGGCCGCGCTCGCCCGCCTGCTCGGGGCGGAGGGGGTCGGGCTGAACCAGGTGGTCGGGGCCTATTTCCTCGGTTTTGTGATCCCCATAGCCGCCGGCCTATCCCCCGCAGTGTCCAGGATGATCGCGCCGCACTCGGACGGTCGCCGTAACCCCCGCTCGGATGCCGTCGTTTCGACGGCCGTCCTGGTGGCACTCGCGGCTTCAACCGCGGCCGCGGTGGCGGCGAGGTTCGTCCGACCGGCCTCCATCGAGGCGAGGGTGGCGCTGGCACCGGGGGCTGTGGGCCTGATGGTGACGTCCTCGGCGCTCTACGCCGTCCTCGAGGCCTTCTTCATCGGCTCCGGAAACCCCCGGGTCCTACTTGTGGCGGAGCAGCTGCAAGAAGCCGTCAGGTTCGGGCTGGTGGTGATCGTCTTGGCGAACGCCGCCGAATTGTCGCTCGGCCTGCGGCTCCGCTGGCTGGTGGTGCTCACGGCGTTCAGCGAGGTGATCGGGTTGGCGTGGCTGGCCTCGAAATACGCGTCCGTCGAATTCACCTATCCCCGGCCTTCCCCCCGTCCGTCGAACCGCCACCCGATCGGGTCGCCCGTCCCGGCGATCGCCTCCGAGTTGCTGCAAACCGCCTGGCCGGTATCCGCGACCCGACTCGCGGGTTCGTTGATGAGGATGGCGGAGGTGTCCCTCGCACCCGCGGCACTCGTGAAGTCGGGCATGACGGCCGGGAGGGCGCTCGCAGTCTACGGAGAAGTGGTGGGGATGGCCGCGCCCGTCGTCATGATCCCGGGCATTCTCACATCCTCCCTCGCCGTCTCGCTCGTCCCGGAGGTCGCCAGGTGCGGCAGTTCCCGAGCCGTGCGAAAGAAGGCCTGGACTGTCTCTATCCCGGCCCTTCTTTTCGGGGTGGCGGTCGCGCGATTCATCGGGGCGTTCTCGCGGCCCATATCGAGAGTACTATACGGCTCTGCCTGCGACCCCTCGGTCATAGCCGAGACCGCGGTGTTGGCTCCGGCGGTATACCTCGACCAGGTCACCTCGGCCGTACTCCGCGGCGCGGGCCTTGCCAACGCCGCACTGGTCTCCGACCTGCTGGCATGGATGCTGAGGCTCGCGCTCGTTTCGACACTACCCGGAAGACCGGGACAAGCGGCACGGGGCATAGCGGCGGCCCTCATCGCTTCCTCCGCGTTTTCCGCCATGCTCAACGTGGCCGCGCTGGCACTCCTCCCCGCGCGCCCCGGGCGCGGCGCTTCCCGGCCTACCGGCTGAGAACCGGTCCGGGAGCGCCCTGGGGCGCTCCCGGCCTTCAGCCTTAACTATCATCGAATTCACGCCATTGCGCCTCGCCGCCCTCCGAGGCGTGCCGGCGCGCGCAGGTCGCAGTTCCGCTTGTCCGTCCCCAGGCACTCCAGGAACCGGTCTAGTTCGTCAATCAGCTCAAGAACATCCTTCCTGAGTCCCGGGTCATCCGGTTTCATTCTCAGGCAGATCTTTCTGATCGCCCGTGCAAGCTTCACCCCCCGACTCAACTGCGGGGCCCCCTTCCTTCTTCAAGTAGGAGACTACCAGCGAGTCGATCTTCCTGCTAAGCTCCAGGACCCGGTCCTCCTGGAGAGCGCTTCTGTTCGCCAGGTCAGCCAACTCCTTTCGAAGCTTCCTGATCTGGTCGGAGATCTCGCTCAATTCCTCCGGCCTCCCCCGCGCTCAGCTAGCTTGTAAGGAGGCGTGTTTCTCCGGGGGCCCGGCAGAATCCTTGCATATTCGTCAACAATTGTTCGCCAAGGTTCGACACTCATTGCGGTGCCCCTGCGTTTACCCTTCGTGTTCGTTGAGCACGAACCGCTCGATGGCGCTCGCCACTCCCTCTCCGCACCCGCCGGGCGCGACCCAGTCCGCGACCGCCTTCACCTCTTCACCGGCGCTTCCCATCGCGACGCCGACGCCCGCCCACTCGATCATGTCGAGGTCGTTCGCGCTGTCGCCGCAGGCCATGACCTCTTCCCTGCGGATCCCCAGGGCGGCGGCCACGAACTCGAGCGCCTTTCCCTTCGATGCCTGCGGGTGCAGGAACTCCACGACAAAGGGGAGCGAGCGAGTGACGGACAGCCTGTCGCCTAGGGCTTCTCTCACCAGCCTCGACGCCAACTCCAGTTCGCGGGCGTCGCCCATCACGCAGAGCTTCGGCGGCGCCTTTTTCAAGAAGGACGCGAGGTCTCCGATGCCGGACGGGACTCTCCCGGTAATCCGGGTGTGCCGGGTGACCCATTCGCAATCCATGGATGCATAACACCTGTCATCCTGGTATATCTGGAGATAGATCCCGTTCGTCCTGCACAATTCGATCACGACGCGGGCGTCATCCAGGGGAACCGGCAGCTCGCGCAGGTCGGGACCGTCGGGGAACTCGCGGACCAGCGCACCGTTGTAGGCTATCAGCGGCCCGGGTGCGAGCCCCAAGTCGCTCGCGTGAGCGGCTCCGGACCAAAAGCTCCGACCCGTCGCCAGCACCACTCGCACGCCGTTTGACAGCGCCCTGCGGATGGCTTGCCGTGCGCACTCCACTGGTTTCATGTCCGGTCCGAGGACTGTCCCGTCCAGGTCCAAAGCGATGAGCTTGATCAAGTACTGATACCTCCGGGTCAAGACCGTGGCAGGTGCGCCCGGATCCGCCTCAATCCTGCAGGACCCGGCGCAGCTGGTCGAGCGTGATGTTGCCGCCCGAAAGCATGAGGGCGACCCTCTTCCCCTTCAGGCCCTTGCTCATTTTCCTCGCGGCCGCCGTCGCGGCCGCTCCGGCCCCTTCGGCGAGCTGATGGGCCGATTCCAGCAGGAGCACGATGGCCTGCCTCATCTCCTCCTCCGAGACAAGCACCAGGTCGTCGAGGTACTTCCTGAGGATGTAGAACGGCAGTTCGAACGCCACGCGAGTCGCCAGACCCTCGGCGAAGGTGTCCGCCGATTCCGTTTCCACCAGGCGACCGTTCTTCCACGAGAGGTAGAACGCGGGTGCCTTCTCCGCCTGCACGCCGATCACGCGGATCCGCGGGTTGAGGCTCTTCGCCACGATGCACGCGCCGCACGCGCCGCTTCCTCCCCCGATGGGGACGAAGAGGTAGTCTATGTCCGGCTCCTCCTCGAGGATCTCGAGGTACGCCGTGGCGACGCCGGCAATCAACAACGGCTCGTTCATCGAGTGTATATAGCGATAGCCCTCTTGCCGGGCGAGCTCCTCGACCCGCAGCCGCGCCTCATCGAAATCCCTGCCGTGGAGCACGACCTCCGCGCCCAGTCGCCGTATTGACTCGACCTTGTAGGGGTTGGCCTTCTCGGGGGCCCCGATGATCGCACGCACGCCGAATACCTTGGCCGCGTATGCAATGGATTGCCCGTGGTTCCCCGTCGAGGCGGTGATCACCCCCGTGCGCTTCTCCTCGGGAGTCAGCCGGGACAGCAGGTTCAGCCCGCCACGGACCTTGAATACTCCCACGGGTTGAAGGTTCTCGCACTTCAGGAACACTTCACAGCCGAGTGCCGCTTCGAGTGCGGGGGGCCGGATGAGCGGCGTCGGCCTGAGGAAACGGCTCACTACGGTCCTTGCTCGCATCACGTCGGCGATCGTCGGTTCCCACAGTTCAGGCATATGGATCCCCCCGTTTGTTCATCGTGCAGCACCATTCTAGGGGGTTGTCCCGGTTTCCTTCGTTGTTCGTCCTTCATCCCAGGATCGCCTGTATGTCCGCAGCGGGAGTGGTCGCACGGGTTGAAGCGCCCAGATCGCGGAAAGGACGGTTCGAGGCAAGGTGAATCCCTCACAAGTCGGTTTCCACGGACGGGTCATTTGGGTGAGGCTCGGCATCCCCGATGCCTGCTAGCCGAGGGGACTGATCCTCCTCATGGTCGAAGCCGACGAGGCCGAACACGCGCGCCTGCTCGACGACCCGAAGAGCGTCCCGGGAGCCTCGGTCTCCCACATGTCCCTGTCGGCCGGCTGACCCCCCTACCGATCCGACCGACTCGGCCGTCCCGACCGTCCCGGTGACGCCCCGCGGGGCCCTAGCTCGAGCCTCCGGCGCCGTCGAGGGAGAGGATGACGACCGATCCTCCCCCGTGTTTCCCCTGCGCGCCCGAGGCTCCCGGCGGTTCCGCGACCACCACGAACGATTCGTCCGGGGCCCAGCTGCACGCCCCAGTGGCGGTCCCCGGCGGGAAGCGCCTGCCGGGCGCAGGCAGGTGCCGGAAAGCGCGCAGGTCTCGAACGCGAAGGAACCCCAGCCCGCCGTCCCCGTCCTCCCAGTAAATGTACGAGCCGCGCGGAGACAGGCCCGCCCAGCCCCGCATCGCCACCTCCCGCTGCAGAAGTACCCTCCCGCCTGCGTCATCCAGCCTGAGTGCCACGACGTGAAAGGGCACGGCCACCCTCGGGACTGGTGACACCTGCCACAGGATGTACTGTCCGGCGGAGGAGCACACCACCTGGTCCGACGCGCTGTCGAGCGGGATGGGCGAGAAGTGCGGCGGGTCTCGGCGACCGCTTTCCGGACCGGCCCTCTCCTCCCAGACCTCCAACGGGCGGAATTCCGGGATGGCACGGCCCTCTCTCGACTTCAGCAGCAGGAGGCCATCCGCGCTCTGGACCACCGCTTTCACGTCCCCGTCGTCCCTGAACTCGACGAACGCCTCTTCGCCGGAGACGGGGCGAAACGCGAGGATCTTCACCGTCGTCCCCTCCGGCCCTGAATCCCATACGGCCTCGGTGAACGACAGTGCGCCGTCGAGCCAAGCGGCTCCACCGCCCCACCTGACGGGGTGCGCGCAAGCGACTGACCGGGTGGCACCGAGCCTGCCATCCTCCGAGAGCGATACAAACCCGAGGCCCTGCCGGGCGCGACCGACCACGGTCCTGAAATCCCCGGCAAGGGAGAGGGTCATCCCGCCGGGTACCTCCGTCTCCCACTCGGTCCGCCCGTCCGGGGTGATGCATGAGACGAGCGCCCGGTTACCCGCATCCCCCTCGGGTTCCCGGGTCAGGATGAAGCGCCCGTTGACGATGCCCAGCACGGTGACACGACCAAGCGCGGCGCCGCCGCTCTCCTGTCTCCCCGGTGGGCGGTTCAACTCGGCGACTTCGGCGGGGCCGTCCCCGCCGGCGGGAGGTTCGACGCGGAAGTACCGCCGGCTACCGGGGCCGTCCGATCCTATGCGATATGCCTCGACCCATGCCCCCCCGTGCGAGAGCCCGCACACCCCGGCGGCGTACCCGGGGGGCAGGTCGAACCTGGCGATCTCCCGGGCATCCGCCGCCCCGCGCGGGAGCGTGGGCACCCCGGCGCCGTCGCGGTAAACGTAGGTCATCGTGCGCTCCCGGAACGTCCTTCCGTACGGCGGCTTCAGATTTTCGTCCTCGACCAGGGTGAATGCCAACTTGAGACCGTCCGGCGACCAGGCGGCCGCCGTCCAACCGCCGCGGGTCCTCAACCTAAGTACGACCCTGCGCCCGCCGCCGGTTCCCACGCAGAGGTCCCACACGTAGCACACGCCGAGGTCCAGCGGCCCGTCCTCGAACATGATCCCTTTCGCCCCCGCGGCCACTTCCACGAACCGATGCTCCGCCGGGAAGAACTGCCTGCAGTCTCCCGAGGCGACATCGAACAGCTGGACTTCAACGTGGGGTTCCCCGTCCAGCCGGGGTGTGCAGACCACCGCCTCGGGTCCCACCACCGCGTGCGCCTCGAGGTATGTTCCGTCCTCCACGTCGGAGATCAGCCTGTACTCACCCGTCGCGACGTCGTACAGCGCGAGATTCCTCCTGTACCCGATCTCCGAATAAGCGCTTGTCCCGTCCTTCGCCTTGTTCGAAGCGGTCGTGAACAAGATCCGGTCCTCGTCGAGCCAGATGCCGCCCCTAGTGGCGAAAGTGCCTTCGAATTCGTGCTGGGCGGTGAGGGGCATCACGCTGCATGTTTCGATGTCGAAGAGGTAATAAGAGATTTCCCATTCGTACGCCTTTCCGAAGAGAAGCTTCGTCGAGCCGGGAGACCACGAAACGACCACGGAGTCATAGCCTACCATGAGGTCCGATTCCGTGACGGGTATCCCGATCTCCGTCATTTCGGCCGGAGCACCGGTACTCAGCCACCAGGCCTTGTTGCCCCGCGTGAACGCGAGGCGCGTTCCATCCGGGGACAGTACCGCCCCGTCCACTTCGATCCCCCAGGACTCGACCATGCCCGTCTCCAGGTCGTAGCAAGCCAACACCCTATCGAAATGCCCGAGCAGTCTCCCGTCGGAAAGCCAACCGATTAGGGAGAACCCCTCGGGCAACGCCGTCAACCCCGGCGGCGCTCGGCCGGTGGCGGGGTCGTACACGAATACGTTGACCCAGCCTGGAGTCTCGTAGACGCGATCCGGTCGGAACACGACGTCCATCGGCATCTGCCACGAGGGACCGTGCGACTGGGCGAGCAGCACGCCGGTCGCCCCTTCCACCTCGGCCGCCGTGTCGGCCAGCGCGAAGATCGTCAGCACGCGCCACTCCGGAAGCGAGGGCTGCCAGTCGGGTTCCAGCTCCACCGTTACGGTACCGTCCTCGTTGCGCGTCACTCCGACAACGCCGTCGGGCACGGCCTTCTTCAGGGCGAACAGGAGCGGGTCGGAACCAGGGGGTTCGGAGAACGCCACCTCCTTACGAACGAGGACGACCGATTCGAAATCCGGCTCGTATATCGTAATGGTGCGACTCTCCGGCCCCGGGCCGGGCGCGGGGATGGGCGCCGACGACGATGGCTCAGACGGGGGCCCGAGAGGCCTCGAACACCCCGCAATGAGCAGCCCCACCACGAGAAGCAGAGTCGCGGTACTGGCCGGCGACCCGATCTTGGTCATGGCCGCACCCCCCGTCGAGGCCCGCGGAAGTTCCAAACCCACGGGACCGCTTTCAGCCGGCGTTCCTCACATCAGTGACGAGTCTCACCGGGAGGGGTTCCACGGGTGGGACCCGGGGGCACCGTGGGGTCCGGAGAAGAAGCCGGGGCGGCCCTCCTGCGCGCCCTGAATTCTCTCACTTTGACGAGGTTGCCGCAGTCTCGGGCGCACCAGCGTCGCGAACGGTTCCTGCTCTCGTCGTAGAAGAACCACCTACAGGCAGGGTTGGCGCACATCTTGAAACGCGAGGGCTCCCCGTGCTCCATCTCCCGGGCGAATTCCCTCGCTATCTCGGCGCACACCCACGCCCAATCCCGTCGGAGCGGCACGTACTCGGCGGCGTAGCCCCCCTCGACCTCGCGGATCCTCTGTACCGCCGGCGAGGCCTCGAGGAACTCGTTCAGTCGCGCCAGGTCCCGCGCGGAGACGCCCTCGCCCGCGGAGAACGACATGACGATCCTCCGGAGGAGAGAGCGCAGCGCGCCCAGCGAAGCGCGCGCACCCGCGTCGGGCGATCCAGCGGCTTGGAAGCCCCAACGACTCAGGAACCCCTCGAGCCACCTCGGGTCATCCAGCAGGTCGTCGTCCCGGCTCCTGTCGGTGCACCCACGCGAGTCGCTATTGAGAAGGTCGAGACACGCCCATTCCACGATCGCCGACCCCCGGACTAGTAATCTCCAAAATGGCTATTGACTATTACCCCGATCCAGCTCTACAGTATAGCCGTGGTAATATCCATGGGTCAACTTGGTGATTACAGCACTCCCCGTTGACCCGAGCCGAGGAGGGGAATTCTGTGAGCGGTTCGGTGAGCGACTCCTTGATCAAGTGGGCCGACGAACAGGGCTACCGTGTCGCCTGGGGGCCGATCTCCGTGCTCGACGAGGTGCGCGAGGAGCTCGACCGCAGGAAGCAAGGTGAGATCGATCCCCTACTGTCGGAGCGCGAATTCGGGTTCCGCTACCTCGACGAGACGGACGCGGCCGATGCCAGGACCGTCATCGCCCTCTCAGTTCCGCGACCCGCCCACCTCGTGACCTTCCGGTTGCCGGGCGGCCGGCTCGAGGCGGTGGTTCCCCCCACTTACAGGTACTATACCCCCGTCGGCCGGCGCGCCGCCGAAGAGATGTCCGCCGTGTTGCCCGGCGGCTGCGTGCAGCTTGACAGCGTTCCGAACAAGGCAGTGGCGGTGAAGCTCGGCCTGGCCGCATACGGCCGCAACAACATCACCTACGTGGATGGCTTCGGCAGCTACCATCAGCTCGTCGTTTGCGCGACGAGTCTCGACCTCGGCCGATCCCCATCGTTCCCGACAGGAGGACACCGGTCGCTACCCGAATGCGAGCGGTGCACCGCGTGCAGGCGGGCGTGTCCCACGGGAGCCATAGGGAACGACCGGTTCCTCCTCCACGCCGAGCGATGTCTCACGCTGCTAAACGAGGGACAGGATCCCTGGCCCGCCTGGCTCTCCCCCTCCGCTCACAACTCCCTCG
>JANLGA010000110.1 GCA_024653225.1 Bacillota bacterium
TCCGCCGGGCCCGGCCCCTCCCGGTCCGCCCGTCCCACCGGGTCCAGCCCCGGGTTCGCCCGGGCCGCCGCCTGCGCCCGGTTGCGCGCCGGTCTTACGGTAGAGCTCCTCGGCAACCTTGTACGAGGCCTGTTGCAGGTCCTCGGTGGCTTTCTTGATTCGCTCGGTGTCGTTGGAACTCAGCGCGTCCCTCAGGTCCTTGATCGCCTTCTCGACGTTCGCCTTGTCGGCGGGCGCCAGCCTGTCCCCGACCTCTTTCAGGTTCTTCTCCACATTGTAGATGAGGCTGTCCGCCTTGTTCCTCGCCTCGGCGGCTTCCCTTACCTTCTTGTCCTCCTCGGCGTGCTTTTGGGCTTCCTCCACGAGCTTCTGGACCTGCTCGCGAGTGAGCTGGGTGGACGCCGTCAGCGTGATCCTCTGTTCCTTGTTCGTCGCCAGGTCCTTGGCCGTCACGTTCAGGATGCCGTTCGCGTCTATGTCGAAAGTCACCTCTATCTTGGGCACGCCCCGGGGCGCCGGGGGTATTCCCTGGAGGTGGAACCGGCCGAGGGTGCGGTTGTCGCGCGCCATCTGGCGTTCGCCCTGCAGGACGTGGATTTCCACCGTGTCCTGGCCGTCGGCGGCCGTCGTGAATATCTCGCTCTTCTTCGTGGGAATCGCCGTGTTGCGCGGTATGAGCGGCGTGAACACTCCGCCCAGGGTCTCGAGGCCGAGCGTCAGCGGCGTGACGTCAACCAGGATGATGTCCTTTACTTCCCTGGTTATCACCGCGGCCTGGATCGCCGCACCGACCGCGACGACCTCGTCGGGGTTGACGCTCCTGTTGGGCTCCTTGCCCGTGAGCTTCCTGACGAGGTCCTGGATCACCGGCATCCTCGTGGCGCCCCCGACCAGGATCACCTCGTTGAGCTGCTCCGGCGAGAGCTTCGCGTCCTCCAATGCCTGCCTGAAAGGTCTTATGCACCTGTCGGTCAGGTCGGCCGTTATCTCCTCGAACTTCGCGCGCGTCAGCCTGTATTCCAGGTGCTTGGGCCCCGACTGGTCGGCCGTTATGAACGGCAGGCTGATGTTCGTCTCGAACACCTGCGACAGCTCGATCTTGGCCTTCTCCGCAGCCTCGATCAGTCTCTGCAGCGCCTGCCTGTCTTTCCGCAGGTCTATCCCCTGGTCTCGGAGGAACTCCGCCGCCAAGTAATTGACGATCCGCTGGTCGTAATCGTCGCCGCCGAGGTGCGTGTCCCCCGACGTGGACAGCACCTTGAACAGCCCTTCGCCCACCTCGAGAACGGACACGTCAAACGTGCCTCCCCCGAGGTCCCACACCAGTATGGTCTCGTTATTCTTCTTGTCCAGGCCGTAGGCCAGCGACGCGGCCGTCGGCTCGTTGATGATCCTCAGCACCTCGAGCCCGGCGATGCTGCCGGCGTCCTTCGTGGCCTGCCGCTGGGAGTCGTTGAAGTAGGCCGGGACCGTGATGACGGCCTTCGTGATCTTCTCGCCGAGGAATTTCTCCGCGTCGTCCTTCATCTTCCGCAGGATCATCGCGGAAATCTCCTCGGGCGTCAGGTCCTTATTCGCGGCGGGTATGTGCACCCTCGCTTCGTTGTTGCTCCCCGATGTGACGCGGTACGGCACGCGCTTCCGCTCCTCGGCGACCTCATCGTACCTGCGCCCCATGAAGCGCTTTATCGAGTAGACCGTGTTCTCGGGGTTCAACACCGCCTGCCTCCGGGCGAGCTGCCCCACCAGCTGCTCGCCGGTCCTGGTGAACGCGACAACCGACGGGGTCAGGCGCGAGCCCTCCGAATTGATGATCACCGAGGGCTTGCCCGCCTCCATCACCGCGATCACGGAGTTCGTCGTCCCGAGATCGATGCCGACTACCCTGCCCATAGAGACACCTCCAAGATACCGAACACAAGAGAGCCGCGGCGCGTGGGGTTACCGGGATCATCCGGCAGACCGCGGCTCGGATGCCGGCTCATCCTTCCGGTGCGCCCGCCCCCACCTTCTCTCGGCTTTCCCGGGCCCTCTGTTGCTCCTCCATCTCCAGGATGAGCTTCACCCCGGCCAAATTGATGCCCCTGTCTCTCATCAGCGAGAAGACGTGACGGAGGAGCATCAGCTCGTTCTCGCTGTAAAGCCTGGCATTCGCGTCGGTGCGCGCCGGCTCGAGGATGCCCTCCTTCTCCAGCTGGCGCAGCATCTGAGGGCTGACTCCCAGGAGGCGCGCCGCCACGCTGATAGTGTAAACCGGTTCGTCGGGCCCGTGGAGCCTGTCGGAAGAACCAGGACTCCTGGACATCTGCACGGCTGCAACACCTCCGTCGCCGTCCCGTTCCCGCCGAGCGCGTGAGATCTTTTCCACAGTACACAATATATAACTTGTCGGCCCCGTGTCAAGAAGCTTCTATGTTTGACATAAAGCAAGTTCCTCGTCAGCCATCAAGGCGACCGGCCGGTCACGCGATCTCCTTCAAGACCTGGCTCGCGATGACCAGCTTCATGATCTCGTTCGTTCCCTCGTATATCTCCGTGACCTTCGAGTCGCGGAGGTAGCGTTCCACGTTGTACTCTCTCATGTACCCGTAGCCGCCGTGAACCTGCACGGCCTTGATGGAGGCCCTGACGGCCGCGGACGAGGCGAACATCTTCGCCATCGCCGCCTCCTTGGTGCACCTCATTCCCTGCGAGTGCATCCACGCCGCCCGCCTGTACATGAGCCTTGCAGCCTCGATGTCTGTCGCCATCTCGGCGAGCATGAACTGTATCGCCTGGAAGGAGGAGATCGGCTGCCCGAACTGGACCCTCTCCCTGGAGTATCTCGCCGCCGCCTCGAGCGCGGCCTGCGCGATCCCAGTGGCCTGCGCGGCGACCCCGATGCGACCCGAGTCCAGCGCGGTCATCGCTATCTTGAAGCCGTCCCCCTCGGCGCCGATCAGGTTCTCCCTCGGCACGACGCACCCGTCGAAGAACACCTCGGCCGCGGGCGATGCGCGAAGGCCCATCTTGTCCTCGACCCTGCCGGCCTTGAGGCCGGGTGAACCCCCCTCGACTATGAACGCGCTCATGCCCTTGGTACCCTTGCTCTTGTCCGTCATCGCGAAGACGACGAACACCCCGGCGACATTTCCGCTGGTGATGAAGCATTTCTGGCCTTCGAGCACGTACCTTTGCCCGTCGGCCACCGCGCTGGTCTTCGCCGAGCCGGCGTCCGAACCCGCCCCGGGTTCCGTGAGCGCGAACGCCCCGAGCGACTTGCCCGAGGCGAGGAGCGGCAGGTACTTCCGCTTCTGCTGCTCGCTACCGAACCGCTTGATGACCTCCGCGCAGAGGCTGCAATGAACCTCGTAGATGAGCGCCGTCGCCGCGCAGCCCCTGGCGATTTCCTCCACCACCAGGGCGAGACTCACCGAGTCGGCGCCTATGCCGCCGTATTCCTCGGGGATGTTGATCCCGAAATACCCGAGGTCGGCGAGCGCCCGAACGTTTGCCCAAGGCATTTCACCGGAGGCATCCAATTCGCGCGCCCTGGGGGCGATCTCCCTCTCGACCAGGTCCCTCGCCGCTCTCCTGAAGCCTTCGTGCTCTTCCGACAGCCTGAAGTCCAATTC
>JANLGA010000111.1 GCA_024653225.1 Bacillota bacterium
TGGTGTCCGCCAACCCGATCAATCCGACGGGCCGGCCGTCCACCGCGACCCCGGCGACGGTCCGCCCGCGGTCCTCCAAGGTGGCAGCCTCCCCCGCGAGTGAAGTCGTGTCCACACCCGAAGCCGCGAGAAACGCGACGGTCCCGACCGTCACCGCGGTCTTGCTCCCGTCCCACTCCACGAGGGCGCGCACCCCCTCGCCGGGGACCGCCTGGAACTCCGTCGCCGGCGGGATCTCCAGCCCCGACGAGCGCGCATGCCCGAATATCGCCCTGCCCAGCGGGTGCTCTGAAGCCTGTTCCGCGGCCGCGGCGGCCGCCAGCACCCGGCGCGGGTCGGTCCCGGCCGCCGGAACGACATCGCTGACGGACGGCTCGCCCCTGGTGAGCGTCCCGGTCTTGTCGAACACCACCGTCGTCACGTCGCGAGCGCGTTCGAGCCACTCGGCCCCGCGCACGAGGATCCCTCCCTCCGCCGCGCGGCCCGTGCCCACCATTATCGCCGTGGGGGTGGCGAGCCCGAGCGCGCACGGGCAGGCGATCACGAGGACGGCCGTCGCCGACAGCACCGCGCGCCCCACGTCGCCGGTCGCACTCATCCAGCCGGCGAACGTGGCGACGGCCACCGCCATCACCGCCGGGACGAAGTAGGCGGAAACCGCGTCGGCGAGTCGCTGGACGGGTGCCTTCGACGCCTGGGCCTCTTCGACCATGAACACGATTCTCGCCAGGGCGGTCTCGCCACCGACCCTGGTCGCCTCGAACACGAATGAACCGAACCTGTTCACGGTTCCCCCGATGACCTCGTCACCCGGGCCCTTATCCACCGGGACGCTCTCCCCGGTCAGCATGCTCTCGTCCACTGCGGAGTTCCCCGCCCGGATGACCCCGTCAACCGGGATCCTTTCCCCCGGCCTGACCAGCAAGTGGTCGCCCACCCGCACTTCCTCGAGCGGGACCTCCGTTTCGCCTTCGGCGGTCACCACCGTCGCCCTCGGCGGTTGCAGGTCCATGAGCTTCTCGACGGCCCTCGAAGTCCTCCCCCTCGCCACCGTCTCGAGCAGCCTGCCCAGCGTCACCATGGTGAGGATACCTGCCGACGCCTCGTAGTACACGTCCCCGCCGGTGACGAAGGTCGCCGCGACGCTGTAGAGGTAGGCGGCGGAAGTGCCCAACACCACCAGCGAGTCCATGTTGGGCGCCCCGCGCACCGCGCCGTACCAACCGCGGGCGAAAAACTTGCCCCCGACCAGGACCTGTACCAGCGTTCCCAGCACGAATTGCACCCTCGGGCTGTCCAGGGCCCAGGGCATGCGAGGGTGGATCCCCGCGATATGGCCCAACATCGGAAGGACCAGCGGGGCGGTGAGCACCGCCGACAGAACGAACGCGCGGGCCTGCCCGCGCATTTCCCGCTCCCGGTCAACCCGCTCCACCCCCGGCCCGACCACCCGGTAGCCCGCGCTCTCGACCGCCTTCGCGAGCGCGGAGAGCGAAGCCCGCCGCGGGTCGTAAGACACCACCGCCTTGCCCGCGGCCAGATTGACCGACGCGTCGCGGACGCCCGGCACCGACCGTAGCGCCCTCTCCACGTGAGCCACGCACGACGCGCACTTCATGCCGGAAACGGGCAATACCACCCTCCGAAACCCCGCCTGCCACCCGAGCGCGCTCGTTCTCTCGTCCCTCGTCTCCGAGCCCGACACCTCCCCCGCCGATCCCCGGAAGGTCCGCACCGCCGCGCCGCCAAAACGACCGGGGCGGTCGGGGACCGCCCCGTCACTTCGCCTCCGTTCGTCCCGCGCCGGGTCTATTCCTGCACGGAATCGGCCACGGTTATTACCCCGGAGGCATCATCGTAGCCGACATCGCAATGGAGCGCCTCGCCCACGAACCTCAGGGGCACGAGGGCCCTGCCGTTCACGGACCTGGGCGGAACATCGAGCTGCATTTCCTGCCCGTTCACGACGGCGACCCTGTTCTCCAGCTGGAGGACGATCGTCGTTTCTCCCTTCGATATTACTATCTCCCGCGTCTCTTCCCTCCACTCGATCGCGGCGCCGAGCGCGGACGCTATGGCCCTTATCGGCACCACCGTCTTGCCGCTGACGATCACGGGGGGAACATCGAAAGCCGGCCTCTTCCCGTTCACGAATACCTTCGGCGACCGGTCGCCCATGGCCGCGTAGACCCTCTTCAAGTTGCCGTACAGTGTCTGGTTCCGAGGGTCGGACTCGACCGCGCCCTCCAGCGCCTCGGCGGCCTCCTTGAATCTCCCCCGCTCCTCCTCTATTCCGGCGATCGCCCTCAGCGCCTCCGCGTTACCCGGGTGTTCCACCAGGAAGGCCTTGAGCTGCTCCAAGGCGCCGGCGCTGTCGCTGACGGCCAGGCGCAACAGGGCTTTCACCCGCTCGTGGAGCTGCTTCTTCTCCTTCCTCTCCCTAAGCTCCCTCACGTACTCCTCGACTTCCGGCTCGTCCGGGTTCTCGTCCGCGCACTGTTCCGCCTCCTCGATCGCCTCGTCGAGCTCGCCTTGGTCGGCAAGGCGTTCGATGGCCTCGAGTCTCTCCCTCAGCCGGACCTCCAACCCCTCCCAATTCCGGACCCTCACACGGTGCCTCGCCTCTTCGCGCAACTGCTCCTCGGCGTCCATCTCGTCAGCAGTCTCGATAAACCGGTGCTTCTTCTCAGCGGGGCCCGACCCGGGCGTCGCGGCGCAGGCAACCGTAGCCGCGACGAGCAGCGACAATACGAGCGCGGCCGTGGCGGCCGACTTGAACGCGGTCCTCATGGTCATCGCCTCCAATTCCGTTCGTTCGGTCCGAGGCGTCCCGCCCGGGACTCCTCACTAAACAAGTACGAGATTCCTCCGATCTTTTGGGGGGTACCCACCGAACCCGTGGCGGAAATCCGTATTCTCTGGTGAGGGGTCTACACTGTGTCAGCGCAGCGGGCCGACGTGGAGTCCATAAGGGGGAGCCCGCCTCTCCGGGAGCAGTTCCTGGAGTCGCACAGGGATTTCGTGCGGCGGTACGCGTCGTTTGTCTGCCGCAGGGCCCTAGACTGGCGAAACGACGACGAGCTCAGCGTCGCGCTCATAGCGTTCAACGACGCGATTGATCGGTTCGACCCCTCGCGACACCGCGACTTCATGGGATTCGCGAGGATGCTGGTCAGGCGGCGGCTCATCGATCATTTCCGGAAGGTGGCGGCCACCAGGTCCGAGTGCCCCCTCTCGGACGTCCTCGACGTGGAGGACGCCCGGGACGAGGTCGAGCGCCTGGACCGCGCATTCGAGATGCAGCACTTCGAGGAGAGAATGGCGGGGTTCGGGATCACCCTCCGCGACCTAGTAGTGGGATCGCCCGTCCACCGCATGACGAGGGAGGGTCTGAAACGGGTCGCCGAGGTGGTCTCGAGGAGAAGAGACCTCGTCGAGCGGCTCAACGCCACGGGCTTTCTGCCCGTCCGGGAGATCCAGCTCGCCGCGGGGTGCAGTCGTCGGGTCCTGGAAACGTGGAGGAAGTACCTCATATCCCTGATCGTGATCCTGAGCGACGACGAGCTCGAGGC
>JANLGA010000112.1 GCA_024653225.1 Bacillota bacterium
CGCCCGTAGAAACTCCTGCCGGTGGACCTTCGGACGAGGGTGCGATTCCCTCCGCCTCCACCAGACTTGCACGCAGGCCCCTCCGGATACGGCGGAGGGGCCTGCTTTTCCGCCGGCCTTCCCGGCGCATGCTATACTGGGAGAGAGAGGGTCCGGCGGTTAATAAAGGGGAATCTCGCTTGTCCATTGTCTTCGAGGCGGTGTTCATTTTCGCTTGCCGCGTCGCGGATGTGTCCCTGGGAACGATAAGGCTGCTACTCATCGTAAAGGGCCGACGAATCCAGGCCGCGATCGTCGGGTTCTTCGAGGTGCTCATCTTCATAAACGCGCTGGGGCGCGTGATCGGCAACCTGACCGTCCCCGCCAAGTTGTTCGCCTACGCGGCCGGGTTCGCGTGCGGCAACGTGTTGGGGAGTTACCTCGAGGAGCGCATAACGACGGGGTACCACACGGTGTACGTGGTATTGAGCCGGGACCGGGCGGACACACTGACTGCCAGGCTGCGGGAGGCCGGCTTCGGAGCCACCGTCGTGCCTGCCAGCGGGCGCGAGGGAATCCGCAGCATGGTCATGGTTACCCTGGAACGAAAGACGCTGCAATCGGCGCTGAACGCCATCAACAGGGAAGCGCCGGAGGCGTTTGTGACGGTACTCGACACGAAACATAGGAGAGGCGGGGTCTTCGCGAACGGGAAGTAGCGGACCCGCGCAATCTGGGGCCGGGCGGGAAAGTCGGGAGGGTGAGCCTTGATACGCAGCGATGGCAGGGCCTGGAACGAGCTCAGGCCGTTGAGGATCACGCGGGGATACCTGAAATACTCGGATGGATCTGCCCTCGTGGAGGCGGGGGACACTAGAGTGCTGTGTACAGCCAACCTGGAGGACAAGACCCCGGCGTTTCTGAAGGGGACCAGCCACGGCTGGGTCACCGCGGAATACGGCATGCTGCCCGGCTCCACGCCGACCAGGTCCCAGCGGGAGGCATCGAAGGGTCGTCCAGGAGGCAGGACGTTCGAGATTCAGAGATTGATAGGCAGGTCTCTGCGCGCGGTCGTGGACCTGGCGGCCCTCGGGGAGCGGACCTTGTGGGTGGACTGCGACGTGATCCAGGCGGACGGCGGGACGAGGACCGCCTCGATCACGGGCGCGTTCGTCGCGGTGGTGGAGGCGCTCGATAAGGCGCGGCAGCGGGGGGTCGTGCAGGGGCTGCCGGTGAGGGACTTTCTCGCGGCGACGAGCGCCGGGATAGTCGAGGACACACTGCTGCTCGACCTCGCCTACGACGAGGACTCGAGGGCGCGGGTGGACATGAACCTTGTGATGACGGGCGGCGGTCACGTGGTGGAAATTCAATCCAGCGGGGAAGGGGCTCCGTTCTCTTTGACGGAGATGGAAAGGCTCATATCGCTCGCCCGGGAGGGCATCGCCTCTATAATTGACGCGGAGAAGGCGGTCCTCGGCCCGCTTGCCCTGGAGATAGGGCGTGGCGGGTAGGATACTCGTCGTGGCCTCGCGGAACCCGGGGAAGGTGCGCGAGATACGCGGGCTACTATCGGACCTGGACATCGAGATATTGAGCCTCGCGGATTTCCCGGGGGTTCGGAGCCCGGTCGAAAGCGGTTCGACTTTCGAGGAGAACGCCGCCATCAAGGCGAAACACGCGGCGCTCGCGACGGGGTACCCGTGTGTCGCCGACGATTCAGGACTTGAGGTCGAGGCCCTCGGAGGCCTGCCGGGCGTGCGCTCCGCCAGGTTCGCCGGGGACGGCGCGACCGACGAAGAGAACAACGGCAAGTTGCTCGCATTGATGCGCGGGCTTCCGCCCGCGAGGCGTTCGGCGAGGTTCAAGTGCGCCGTGGCGATCGGCTCGCCCGCGGGATACGTGGAGACGGTAGTCGGGGTCTGCGAGGGGATCATTGCAGAAGAACCGAGGGGCTCACTCGGATTCGGCTACGACCCCGTGTTCGTGGTTCCCCACCTCGGGAAGACGTTCGCCGAATTGGATACTTCGGAAAAGAACGACCTGAGCCACAGGGGAAAGGCTCTCAGGGCGGCAAGACCCCTGATCGTGAGGATGCTGGGCGTCGGCGGGTGACGAGGCGTGCGTCTCGGACTTGTGAGTGACTCCCACGGGGACATCCTGAAACTCAGGAAGGCCCTGCGCGACATGGGCGCCGTGGACGTGGTGTTGCACGCGGGCGACTTCTACGAAGACTCCAGGAAGCTGCAAGTGGTAACCGGGGTGACGGTGGTCGGCGTCATGGGGAATTGCGATCATTTCGTCGCCGGTCCGCTGGAGAAGGTCGTCGAGGTCGCGGGCAAGAGGATACTCCTCACGCACGGGCACCAGTACGGGGTGAAGCGCGACAAGAACGGGCTGAGAGAACGCGGATCGGCCCTGGGAGTGAACGCCGTGGTGTTCGGTCACACGCACATCGCCGAGACGTTCTGGGCCGGCGGTATGCTCTTCGTCAACCCGGGTAGCTGCCGGTACGGGCGCTCCAACCAGGGGCTCACGTACGGCACGCTGGACATAGCCGCCGACGGAACTATGATGCCCGTCATCCACTCCTTGGGACCCGATTAGTTTGACTGGGGTACTCAGCGGGAATATACTGAGTCATGCGGAAGCGGGCCGCGGCCCGCGGGCGCCGCGTCGGGGCGTAGCGCAGCTTGGTAGCGCGCCTGGTTTGGGACCAGGAGGTCGCCGGTTCAAGTCCGGCCGCCCCGACCAAGAAATGTCTAGCTGCCGAAGTGTCCAGGGTTCTTGCGATGACGGGGGCGGGTCGAGTGGAAGAGGTTCGCGAATCAGTCAAGGAGTTCTACGGTAGGGCGGCGTTCAGCGGTTCGTGCTGCGGTCCGTCGTGCTCGTGTGATGCCGTCGAGGCGACGGACGATGTGCTCGAAGGGCCGTCGCTCGGCTGCGGAAGCCCCCTCGAGGGGCTGAGTCTTTCGAGGGGAATGGACGTGCTGGATATCGGGTGCGGCGCGGGCAGAGAGGTCATAAAGGTCGCTTCGCGGATCGGGCCGGAAGGGCTGGCGTACGGCCTGGATATGACCGACGAGATGTTGCGGCTGGCCATGGAGAACAGGCGAAGGGCGGGCGCTCACAACGTCGTACTCCTGAGGGGTACGATGGAAAGCATCCCACTCCCCGCGGAATCGGTGGACGCCATAATATCCAACTGCGTGATCAACCTGTCGCCTGACAAGGCGGCGGCCGCCCGCGAGATGTTTCGCGTCCTCAGGCCGGGGGGCGTACTCTCGGTTTCGGACACGGTAGTGGACGGGATCGTTCCGGACGAAGACCGGCGGGACCCGGAGTTGTGGAGCGAGTGTCTGTCGGGTGCGATGACCGTGGACGAATACACGTCGTGCCTGTCGGCGGCCGGGTTCTCGGACGTCCGCGTGAGGGTCGAGAAGTGGATCCCCGTCTGGCAGAGGCAATGGCGCGTGGGCTTCGCGATGGTCTCGGCGAAGCGGGCCGTCTCGAACGGCGGC
>JANLGA010000113.1 GCA_024653225.1 Bacillota bacterium
GTCGGCCTGCAGCCGGAGGCGGCAGCCGCGGGCCGGGACGCGGGCGGACCGAAGGGAAGGGTGCACGGAGCGATGGGGGCCCCGGGTAAGGCCGTGACTGTGCAGCCGCACGAGTTCCCCGATATCTCGGACGCGGGACCGCTGCCCGAGCCCAGGAAGATTGACATGCTGCTGGATGTGCCGCTTCACCTGACTGTGGAACTTGGGAGGACCAAACGCCTGGTGAAAGACATACTGCAGCTCGGCCCCGGCTCTGTTTTGGAATTAGACAAGCTGGCCGGCGAGGCTGTTGACGTTCTGATCAACGGGAGGCTCATCGCCAAAGCCGAGGTCGTGGTCATTGACGAGAACTTCGGTGTGAGGATCACCGAGATCATAAGCCGCTCCGAGCGGTTGAAGGAGCTCAAGCAATAGGGGGCGCAGCGATGTTACAGGTCGCCTGGGCGTTGTTTATCGTGACGATGGTCGCCGGGCTCGCGTACTTCACGTCGAGGTTCCTGGGGCGGCGCATGATCGGGTTATCGCAGGGCCGCCTGATCAGGGTGTTGGAGGTCGCCGGGCTGGGTCCGCGCAGGCAAGTATGCATACTCAGCGTCGGAGACCGGGCGTTTCTCGTCGGGGTAACGGATCAGTGCGTTTCCGGAATAGCCGAGCTGGATGCAAACGTGGTTTGCCCCGCGGCGAAGGGGGGCCGGGGGAACACCGACGGCGTCCGCCCGGATTTCTTCTCCAAGCTCTGCGGCATCTTGGGGAAGTCCGAGGGGGAACGGAACGGATGAAGCGTCCCGGGATGGTCCCGCTTTGCCTCATCGTGTGCGCGTCGGTCGTGGCTTGCGGCGGGAGGGCGCTGGCCGCACAACAACCCTTTCCGATCCCGAAGGTGACCATCGGCGTGGACACGGCGGAGAAGCCGGAAGAGGTGTCCGGGGCGCTGAAACTGCTCCTGGTCCTGACGGTCCTGGCGGTCGCTCCCGCGATCCTCATCCTGATGACTTCGTTTACGAGGATAGTCGTGGTGCTGTCGTTCGTGCGGAACGCCCTTGCTACGCAGCAGATGCCCCCGAACCAGGTGCTCGTGGGGCTCGCCTTGTTCCTCACGTTCTACGTGATGGCCCCCGTTTGGACCCAGGTGAATGAGACTGCACTGCAGCCTTACCTTGCCGGCGAGATAAGCCAGGAGGAAGCCGTCGAGCTGGGGGCCAAGCCGGTGAGGGATTTCATGCTGAGACAGACGAGGGAGAAGGACCTCGCCCTTTTCCTGGGGATAGGGGGACTCCCGAAGCCGGAGACACCGGCCGACCTGCCCACGTACGTAATAGTGCCGGCGTTCTGCCTGAGCGAGCTGAAGACGGCGTTTCAGATAGGCTTCCTCATTTTCGTCCCCTTCCTGGTGATTGACATGGTGGTGGCGTCAACGCTGATGTCCATGGGCATGCTCATGTTGCCGCCGATGATGATATCGCTTCCCTTCAAGATCCTCCTGTTCGTGCTCGTGGACGGGTGGAACTTGATAACGAGGTCTTTGCTGCTGAGCTTCAGGTGACGCCCCGCTCTTGAGAGACGGGGCGGCTACGGGGGTGGATTGATTGACTCAGGAATTCGCGGTCTCCGTGGGGAGGGAGACCCTGGAGCTGATCATGCTCGTCTCGGCACCCACGATCGGACTGGCGCTCGTGGTGGGTATCCTTGTGAGCCTGTTCCAGGCCACGACGCAGATTCACGAACAAACCCTCACGTTCGCCCCCAAGATCGTGGCTGTGTTCGTCGGACTGTTGGTTTTCGGGCCGTGGATGCTGAACTCCATCGCTGAGTTCACCATCAGGTTGATAGGGAATATACCGGGCAGCATCAGGTAGGTGAGAAAAACGCAGGTGACCCTGGATCTGCTCGCCTCGAGGTTTCCGATATTGCTACTGGTGTTCGCCCGGTTCTCGGGGCTGTTCGCATCCGCCCCGGTGTTCTCGTCCCGGTACATACCGGCGCAGGTGAAAGCGATGGCGGTCGGGTTCCTTTCCGTTTTCACGATGCCGTTCGTCGGTAATGCCGCAGTCCCGGACAGCCTCGTGGGGCTGGCCATGTACGCGGTGAACGAGCTCGCCGTGGGACTCGCGATAGGATACGTGGCGGGCGCCGTGCTCTCCGCGGTGCAGATCGCGGGGCAACTCATAGACACCGAGCTGGGATTCGGCATGGTAAACGTGCTCGACCCGCAATACGGCCTGCCGGTGCCCATGTTCGGCAATTTCTACTATCTGACTGCGCTCATGCTCCTGATCGGGTGGGGCGGGGATCGCACCATAATATCGGCCCTCGTCAGGAGCTACGGCGATATACCCGTCGGAGCGGCGGTGCGGGCGCCCGGGCCCGCCTTCCCGGCGACCCTAATATCGGGAGTGTTCTTGGCGGCGTTGAGAATATCGGCGCCACTCCTCGGCGCCCTGTTCATGGTGACCCTCGCACTGGGCGCCGTCGCGAGGACGGTTCCCCAGATGAACGTGTTCATGGTGGGGCTTCCGGTCAAGATCGTGGTCGGGCTCGTGATCCTGGCCGCGACTTTCCCGGTGTTCGGAGTGCTGGTGGAAAGCCTCGTGGACGACATGGCGCGCGGAATGGCAACAATCTCCGGCATGCTGGCTCGATAACGGGGCGGGAACGAGGAGAGAATCCGTGTTCGATCTGCAGGTGTTCGCGGAAGAGAAGAGAGAGGCGCCGACCCCGAGAAAGCGCATGCTCGCCCGGCAGCGGGGCCAGGTGTTCCAGTCAACGGACTTGGTCGCTGCGTTGTCGCTGCTGACGGCCGTCACGGCCGTGAGGGCCGTGATGCCCGCGACCTGGCGCGAGTTGGCCGCGTTGGCCGAGGAGACATGGGGCTCCCGCCCCCCCCTCGACCCGGCGATGCCCGATCTCGGGAACCTGGCCCTGAGGTGTTGCCTGCTGATGGGCAAGGGGCTGGGCGTTGTGATCGGAGCCATGCTCCTGGTCGGGGTGGGTGCCGCGGTCGCCCAAACGGGGGCCGTCTTCACGGTGGGACTCCTTGCTCCGAAAGTCGAGAGGTTGAATCCATTCGCCGGGCTCCAGCGCCTGTTCTCGAAACGTTCGCTCGTGGAGGCCTTGAAGGCGACCCTCAAGGTGACCATCATAGGTTTCGTGGCTTTCGTTTCGTTACGAGGTGAGTGGGGGGACCTCGAAAACCTCGCGCTCGTGAGCCCAGTCGAGGCGGCCGCGAGGGTGGGCGCCCTGTCGGCGGCCATGTTCAGCCGGACCTGCTTGGGACTGCTGTTGCTTGGGGCGGCCGACCTCGGCTACCAGTGGTGGGAGCACGAGATGAGCCTGAGGATGACGAGGCAGGAACTCAAGGAAGAGATCAAGGAAACAGAGGGTCGCCCGGAAGTGAAGGCGCGGATCAGGTCAATCCAACGCCACCTGGCCATGAG
>JANLGA010000114.1 GCA_024653225.1 Bacillota bacterium
GAGTTAGAGATAAAAGAACGAGATAGGGGGTGAAAGAATGAGGCCTCCGATCAAACCCATGGCGGCGAAGAGATCCCAATACGGTATAGCGCCCGAACTCGTGAAGAAGAGAGCCGCGGAGATGCCCGGCGTCACCTCCCTTCTCGTGTCCGACCTGTTCAGGGACACCCCGAGGGTGATATTCCCCTCGGAGGAAGGCATTGCGGCCGTGAGGGCCGCGGCGGAATCCGCGCTGGACCGGGTGGACATGTCAATGATCAAGCCGCATCATTCGGTGAACGTGCTCACGTCCCATCACGGGTTCACCCTGCTCGGCGGCGAACCGTTCGCCGAGATGCTGCGCGCGATCCGGGACGCGGTGGTGAGGCGCACCGGCTGCAAGAACGTGCGGCTGCGGGCCGGCGTGGGGTTGAGGTTCCGCGAGACGGAGGAGTATATCAAGCGCTTTAACCTCGACGAATACTACGAGGGCAAGGCATCGGGCATCGCGCCGATAGATGAAGGGATCCCGATCGAGACTGACATCGGCACGCTGTACGGGATAAAGAAGGCGTACGACGCCGACTGGATAATCCACGCCCACAACAGCGACGTGCGGGAGGTCCACTTCCACAGGCAGGTGGACAAGGTCGTCAAACCGTTCGGGATGTCGTACGCCAGGATCGAGACCAGGTCCACCTACCACCACAACATGGGACCGCGGGCGGCCAATTTCGTGGCGAGGGCGATATTCGACTCCCCGTTCGTCCAGGAGAAGTTCGCCTTCACGTCATTCCTCGTGGTATCACCGAGCGGCGTCGTCGGCGTGGACGCTGATAACGACCTGTACGCGCTGAACGAGCGACTCACCGCCGCCGGTTGCCAGTTCTACGGCAAGATAATGACGCTCCTCGGCCGGATAGACGACTGCATTGCGGTGCTCGATTTCCCCTGCCCCGTGCCGTACGTCTTCGCCGCAGGAGTGATCTACGCGAACTTCGCGGGAGCGAACGTGGACCTCTTCGACCTGGGCAATGCACTGCCGGCGTACACGTGGTATACCGAGGCGTTCTACGGCAAGAGGGGTCCCCTGGTGGAGGAAGTGCCGCCGCTCAACCCCGCGATCAGGATGTGCGTCCACAACTACGCGTGGGGCGGCTACCCGAGCGCGTTCTTCGCCGAGCACATCCCGACAGTGGTCGTAGGCAGGGAGCAGGCCGACCTGATGAACCGCGATCCGCAGAACCTGACGTACATGAAGTACAGTACCATCGCCGAGGACACGGACGGCGCCATGCGGTTCGCCCGCTCGGTCACCGGGACCGACAAGGTGATAATCTTCGACGGGGCCGTCGGTGGCATCAATGTGACGGAGCCGCTGGCGGAGCTGCTGCTTTCCAAGGCGCCGGAAGTCGAGAGACTCGTTGACGGGCAGCTTCTGCCCAAGTGGCTGGGACAGCGCGGCATAGACCCCGCCGTGCTCAAGACCGTGGTGACCAGATGACGGCGGCGGGGCCGGACCGGCCGGCCCCGCCCCCGCGAATTCACAGGCCGCAAGCGGCAGTAAGGAGGAGTAACTATGGCGACGCAGGAAGTCTCAGTCGGCAAGACGACTTCTCGCAAGGGATTGTTCGAGCAGGGCCCGGGGCTATACAGCGGCCTCGCCGACTTCCCATCCAAGGTCAACTCTCATACTATGACGGCGGGAATACTGGCCACCATATTCGGATGCACGGGTCCCGCCCTGATAATCATGAACTCGGCCATGGCGGGGAAGCTCACCGAGGCCCAGACCATCTCGTGGCTGTTCTCCGTGTACTTCTTCGGCGGGTTGCTGGGCATAATCCACGCTCTGTACTACAAGATGCCCATCAACGGTGCGTGGTCAATCCCGGGGGCGGTGATGCTGGCGACGTCCCTCACGTTCTTCAACCTCAGCCAGGCGGCGGGGGCATACCTGCTTGCCGGCGTCATCGTGCTGGTGCTCGGAGTGACGGGACTCATTGATAAGGTGATGCGCTGGATCCCCCTCCCCATAGTGATGGGTATGATAGCCGGCGCGATGATCCGTTTCGGGACGGGAATAGTGTCATCCGTGCAGCAACTGCCGCTGGTGTGCGGCATAGCGATGGCGGGCTATCTCCTCGTGCAAAGGGTGTCGAAGAGGATCCCGCCCATCCTCGCCACGCTCGTCGTGGGGCTCGGGGCCGCCTATGCCTTCGGTGCATTCAATCTCAAGAACGTCCACATCTCGTGGGTCGCGCCCCAGTTCGTGCCCTTGCAGTTCTCGATGGACGCGTTCCTCTCGATAGCCGTGCCCCTCGCCGTGCTGGTGATCGGGGCCGAGAACGCTCAGGCGATAGGGGTGTTGATGGCCCAGGGCTATAATCCGCCGATAAACACCATGACGATCTTGTCCGGAATCGGCGGGATAGTGACGGCCTTCTTCGGCGGCCACAACGCGAACATAGCCGGACCGATGACGGCCATCTGTTCCTCGGAGGAGGCCGGACCCGACAAGACCGGCCGGTATGCCGCGACGATCATCAACGGCCTCACGTTCGGCTCGTTCGGCCTGTTCGCGAGCGCGGCCGTGCCATTCGTGAAGGCCATCCCCTCCGCCCTGATCAGCCTCCTTGCCGGTCTCGCCATGATAGGCGTGCTGCTCTCCGCCTTCGAGGGGGCGTTCGCCGCCAGGAAGTTCAGGGCGGGTGCGTTCTTCGCCCTCGTCATAGCGATGTCGGGCATCACGCTGTTCAAGATCAGCTCGCCGTTCTGGGCGTTGGTCGGCGGGGTCATCGTGTCCCTTGTGATGGAATCAGGCGACTTCGGAAGGTAGGCCGCGCCGCGCGCCAGAAGCGGGGTCGGGAGGCGAATCCTTCGGCGGCGGAGGAAGCGCCTCCCGGCCAAACACAGTGGGGAAGGTGGCTCGGTCGGTGATTTCCACGGGCGACTTGCGATGCGCACTCTTCAAGGAAATCATGGGACTCCGGGTGAATTTCAGGGTGACCGCCTGCTCACCGGGGGTGTTCGCGGGCACTCCGCGCCTCGCTGCCCGCGCCCGCGATATCGGCGTGGACGTCCGCCACCTCGCGGGTGAAGGGGAAGTCCTCCACGAGGGGACAGTCGTGGTCGAGGCCGCCGGGAACCCATTGCAGGTCGCTCTCGCCGAGGAGACCTTCATTGGTCTCATCGCGAAGCCCTCCGGGGTGGCGACCGCCGCCCGCCGGGCCGTCGCCGAAATCCTCCGCCAGCGTCTCGGCCAGATCCGAGGCCAGCTCCTGCGCCGCGAGCGCGCGCTCGGCCGCG
>JANLGA010000115.1 GCA_024653225.1 Bacillota bacterium
ACAGAACCTGGAGAGGTTCTGTCCTTGGACCACGGTTATTATCTCGGCGGGACCCTCGTGTACGTCACTGACGAGGCCCACCGGTATGGGCTGGTCGAAGAATGGATTCGGAGGCAGCGCGTAGAGCGAACCTATGATGCCGAACTGTGAATTCGCAAATATCCTGCCCAATACGTCCTTCTCCTCGAGAAAGACCCCGATCTTTTCCCCGGGTTGCCCCCTTTTCCCCTCCTCGATCCCGGTCACGGTAGCCCTGACTATCCTGCCGTCACGCACGTCTATCGGCCTGTCCGTCTCGTCATCGGTTATGACATGTCCGAGCGCCCCGAAAACCCCCGTACCCGGTTCATAGAAGGTAAGGGTCCCGACGCCCGCGGCGCTGTCGCGGACCCACATGCCTATCCTGTACTTGCGGGAGTCCCTGCACAAGACCGGCTTCACGGAAACCCGGATCTCGCCGCCGTCCCGCTTTCTGACCAGCATCAACACGTCCGAACCGCGCGTTCCGGCCTCGTCCACCAAGGCCGAGAGGTGCGCGTCGCCCTTCACCCTCACTCCGGATACTTCGAGGATTATGTCGCCCACTTCGATTCCCGCATCTCTCGCGGGATAGGTGGTTTTCCCGTTCAGGCCCGTGACGGGGGCGAGCCCCGTCACCAGCACTCCCTCCGCGTAGATCAGTACGCCTATCGAGTGACCCCCGGGATACATCTTCACGGTGGGCACGACGTCCACCGCCAACCTCTTGAGAGGTATCACGCCGAACAGCTTGAACTCGAGGCTCGCTCGGCCCTTGGCCATCGGGATGAGGTGTACGCCCGGCCCCGCTCGATCCTCGACCGCAACGATGCGGTCATCGGCCGAGCTGACTCGAATGAACGGCATGCCCGCGCGTATCTCCTGCTCCCGGCCTTCGGCGATCTTAAGCCTGTCGGGAAGGGCGGCGAGATCCCTGAACGGGGCGCTGGAACCCGCCACGACGACGAGTACGGCCAGGATCAGGCCTGCCGACCTGCGCCTGGTCCAGTAAGGCAACTGCCATCACTCTCCCGCCGTGTCACCTCCAGCGTCGTCTTGCCCTTGTCTTAACATGCCCGGCGGAAGCGTGAATTATGTTGCCAACGAGTGGACGCGAGAACGGTCCAAAAACAATTGTGCCCGGCATTTCCGGGCATAATTCGGCAAGCTCGCTCGAATTCGGTCTAGAGTTGCGTGTTCAATGCGCGCCTCCCAGAAGCTCCGTCGCGTGTCTTAGGGCGGTCTCGGACGAACCGCCGAGCATTCTCGCTATTTCGCGCGTGCGCTCCGGGCCCGCGATGGCCCTGGCAAGGGTCCGGGTGGATCTTCCGTCCGTCTCTTTCCAGATGAGGATGTGCGTGCCCGCTCTGCAGGCTATGTTGGCCAGGTGCGTGACGCACAGCACCTGCCTCCGTCGTCCGATCATCGCCAGCCTCTCCCCCACGGCCTTCGCCGTGGACCCGCCGATGCCGGCGTCTATCTCGTCGAAAATCAGGCAGGGCAACATGTCCACGTCCGCTATCACGGATTTGAGCGCGAGCATGACCCTGGACATCTCCCCGCCCGACGCTATCCTCCCGAGCGGCTTCGGCGGTTCCCCGGGGTTCGGCGCGATCAGGAATTCGACGCGGTCCACACCGTTCGGACCGAACGCGAGGCGCCGACCCTCAACCAACACCCCTTCGTCGTCCTCTTCGGTGGATATCCCGACGACGAAGGCGCAGGCACCCATGCCAAGGGCTTCGAGCTCAGCGTTGACCCTCGACTGGAGCGTCGGAGCTATCCTGCGCCTCTCCCTCGAAAGCTCCGCGCACGCCTCCCCCAGCGAGGCCGACAGCGCCGCGCGGCGCTTCTCCAGGCTCTCCGCCAGCCCCTCGCTGTTTTCGAGTCTCTCGATCTCGGCGGCGCACTCGTCCTGGAACCGGAGTATTTCTTCTATCGTGTCCCCGTACTTGGATTTGAGCTGCTGGATGGCGTCCATCCTGGCCTCGACGGCCGCCAACCTCCCGACGTTCGTTTCCAGCCGCTCCGCGTAAGACCGCAGGTCGCGGGCGGCTTCCTTGATGACCTCCGATGCTTCGTTTATCGCCTCCGCGAGCGGGGACAACACCGGATCGAAGGCCGCGGCGCCGGCGACTTCCGCCGAGGCCGAGCCAAGAATGTCTGTCGCGGAAGTTTCTCCGCCCTCGTACAGTAGCGCGTAAGCAGCCAGCGCACGCTGTTTCAGCCGCTCGGCGTTTCGCAGGACCTCCGCCTCTTCCGCCAGCTCAAGGTCCTCCCCGGGTCTCGGGGAGACCGAGCCGATCTCCCTGTGCTGGTATCTCAGTATGTCCAATCTCCTGGCCCGGTCCCTCTCACCCTTCAGGATTCCCCGGAATTCCGCATCCGCCGCCCGCAGGTCTCGATAAAGCCCGGCGACTCGCGTCCTCAGTGCCCCGACGGCGGCTCCACCGAACGCGTCGAGCACCTCGACGTGCGTTTCTGGCCTGAGCAGCGACTGGTGCTCGTGCTGCCCGTGGATGTCAACCAACCGGCCGCCCAATTCCCTGAGTACCCCGGCGGTGGCCGCCTTCCCGTTGACCCTGGCGACCGACCTGCCGGATGCGGATATTTCCCTTGAGAGAACGAGTTCGTCCGCCGGTTCAATCCCGAGCGACGCGACATACTCCCTTGCGGAGGCATTGTCGCGGACGCTGAATACCCCCTCCACCGACGCCGATTCCCGCCCGCTCCTGACGCAGTCCGCGGAGGCTCGGCCGCCCAGCAACATCTCTACCGCGTCAATGATGATGGACTTCCCGGCTCCGGTCTCGCCGGTCAGCACGTTCAGTCCGGAGCCGAACTCGATCTCCAGGGAGTCAACGAGGGCGAAATCACGTATTCGGAGCCTAGAGAGCATCGCGGTCACCTACCGCGAGATGTTGCGCAACCGTTCGACAGCCGTCTGCGCCGCTTCCTCGGACTTGGCTACCACCAAGACCGTGTTGTCGCCGGCGACGCAACCGATCACCTCTTCCATTCGCATGTTGTCTATGGCTTCCCCGACGCCCGGCGCAGTTCCCGAGAGGGTCTTGACAACCACTATGTTCAGCGCGCTCTCGAACGTCAAGCAGCAGTCCGCGAGTAGTCTCTTCATTTTCTCGGTCATGCCCGGCGAGTGCGATT
>JANLGA010000116.1 GCA_024653225.1 Bacillota bacterium
GAGAGGCAGAAGGAGAGGATCGCCCAGGTCAAGTCGCGCCGGGATGCCTCCAGGGTCGCTGCGGCCCTGCAATCCCTGCGACAGGCCGCCCTGGGGACCGGCAACCTCATGCCGCCCATCATCGAGTCGGTCCGGGAATACGCCACTCTCGGAGAAATATGCGACACGCTGCGCGACGTGTTCGGTGAGTACAAGTCGTCGGTAACCTTCTAGAGGGGGTCGGGGACATGGGCAGTGACTCCAATTCGAGGGGAGACCGTCGGATCCGGGTGTTGATCGCGAAGCCCGGCCTCGACGGGCACGACCGAGGCGCCAAGGTTGTGGCGCGCGCCCTACGCGACGCCGGCATGGAGGTCGTGTACACGGGACTCCGCCAGACGCCGGAGCAGGTGGCGGAAGCGGCGCTCCAGGAAGACGTGGACGTGGTGGGCCTGAGCGTCCTGTCCGGCGCGCACCTTTCCCTGTTCCCGAGGATCCTGGAGATGCTCAAGAAGCGCGGATTGGAGGACGTGCTGGTCGTGGCCGGCGGGGTGATACCGTCCGAGGATATACCCCTGCTCAAGAAGGCGGGAGTGGCCGAGGTCTTCACGCCCGGGACCCCCACGGCCGAGATAGTCGCGTTCATCAGGTCCAACGTGAGGCGGAGGTGAGAGCATGGTGTCCCGGCTGGACCACGTCGGCATAGCCGTGAAAAGCATTGACCAGGCGTCGAGGATCTACGAAGACGTGCTGGGTTTGAAGGTCCAGGGCATCGAGGTCGTCCCGGAACAACAGGTCAGGGTAGCGTTCATCCCGGTGGGGGACAGCGAGATCGAGCTTCTTGAGTCCACGAACGCGGACGGCCCGATCGCGAAATTCATCGAGGCGAGAGGCGAAGGGATACAGCACGTGGCACTGAGGGTGAACGACATCAACGAAGCCCTGGAGAGGTGCCGCAACGCCGGTCTGAGACTCATAGACGACCGACCCCGAAAAGGCGCCGGCGGAGCGCTGATAGCGTTCGTCCACCCGAAGAGTTCCAACGGCGTGCTGCTTGAGATCTGCCAGAGGTGACCGGCCAACCGGACCCGGAGGTGGGATTCGTGGGCATTAATGAGAAACTGGCCGAGCTCGAAGAACGAAGAAACAGAGTCAGGCAGGGCGGCGGCCCCGAACGCGTCGAGAAGCAGAAGAAAGCGGGAAAGATGACCGCGCGGGAACGGCTCGCGATGTTGCTCGACCCGGGCACATTCGTCGAGTTGGACCAGTTCGTCGAGCACAGGTGCACGGATTTCGGCATGGCCGATACGAAGGCGCCCGGAGAAGGCGTGGTCACGGGGTACGGTTCGGTCGAGGGGAGGAGCGTGTGCGTCGCCGCGCAGGACTTCACCGTCATCGGCGGATCCCTCGGCGAGATGCACGCGATGAAGATAGCCAAGTGCCTGGATCTCGCCAAGAAGATGGGCGTCCCTTTCATATCGCTCAACGATTCGGGAGGCGCGCGCATCCAGGAAGGCGTCGATTCTCTCAAGGGGTACGGGGAGATATTCTACAGGAACTCCATTTACTCGGGGGTCATACCCCAGATATCCGTGATACTCGGCCCCTGCGCCGGCGGTGCGGTGTATTCGCCCGCCCTGACGGACTTCACCTTCATGGTGGAGGGCACGAGCAACATGTTCATCACCGGGCCGCAGGTGATCAAGGCAGTGACGGGCGAGGATGTGACCCCGGTGGAGCTCGGCGGGGCGACCGTGCACAACCGCCTCAGTGGAGTCGCCCAGTTCTGGGCCGCGGACGAAACCCAGTGCTTCGGCATGGTCCGCAAGCTGCTCGGGTACCTTCCCTCGAACAATCTCGAGGATCCGCCGGTGGTGGCGACAGACGACGACCCCAACAGGGTGGATGAACGCATACGGGACATAGTGCCGGTCGACCCCAACAAGCCGTACGACATGCGCGACCTCATAAACGCCGTGGTGGACGTCGGGTCGTTCTTTGAAGTCCACCAGTACTACGCGGAGAACATCGTGGTCGGATTCGCCAGGATGAACGGCCGGACCGTGGGGATCGTCGGCAGCCAACCCAAGGTGAAGGCGGGATGCCTCGACATAGACGCCTCGGACAAGGCGTGCAGGTTCGTGCGTTTCTGCGATTGCTTCAACGTGCCGCTCTTGACCTTCTCGGACGTCCCGGGCTACCTGCCGGGCGTGAGCCAGGAACACGGCGGCATCATACGACACGGCGCCAAGTTGCTCTACGCATACTCGGAGGCGAGCGTCCCGAAAGTGTCGCTGATAGTCAGAAAGGCTTACGGCGGCGCGTACATCGCCATGTGCTCGAGGCACCTGGGCGCGGACCTCGTGTATGCGCTGCCGACGGCCGAGATCGCCGTGATGGGGCCGGAGGGCGCCGCCAACATCATTTTCAGGGACGAGATCGCTTCGGCCGCCGACCAGAAGGAGATGAGGTCGCGCAAGATCCAGGAGTTCAGGGACAAGTTCGCCAACCCGTACGTCGCGGCGGCTCGGGGCTACGTGGACGACGTTATTGACCCGCGCGACATCAGGCCACGGCTGATAAGCGCCCTCGAGCTCTGCAAGACGAAGGCCGAGGCGAGACCGGCGAAGAAGCACGGGAACCTTCCGATGTAGGGGACGGGACCGGGTGATCGGGATCCCGACCCCATCGCAGAGAGGGGAACGCGGATGGAAAACACTCTGATGAGCGGCTTCTGGTTGGCAATGATTGACATGTCCGTCGTGTTTCTTGTCCTGTATGTGCTGGCGTTGATCATCAAGGCGATAAAGCTCACGGTCTCGCCGTTCGACCGCGCCGGCGGTCCAAGTGACCGGGAACCCGGGCGCGCCCGGGGCGCCGGTGAAGGCGGAGTGGCAGTCGGCGGACAGCCGGGGGCGGAAACCGGCGAGGGAGGAACCGTTGTTGACGGCGAACTGGCCGCGGTGATAAGTTCCGCCGTTGCCGCCTACCTCGACAGGCCCGAATCGGTTCTCGTTGCCGGAGCCGGAAGCACGGAGCCGGGCCCCGGCCCGTGGGCGCTTGCCGGA
>JANLGA010000117.1 GCA_024653225.1 Bacillota bacterium
ACGCCTTGGTGGACGCCGCGAACATCGCCTCGCTGAGGCACCTCGTTCCCATCGGCGCGCATGACATTGACTCGTTCGTCGGCGACATAGAGGTCAGGCCGGCAAGCGGGGACGATTCGTTCGTCCCCTTCGGCTCGAGCGATCCCGAAGCCGTTCCTCGCGGTGAGCTCGTCTATGTCAGCGGCACGCAGGTCAGGACGAGGAGATGGGTGTGGCGCCAGAGCGAGATCGGGAAAATATCCGGCCTCACGAGGCGCGTGTTCTTCCCTGTGGACGGTTTCGCCGGGAAGACCGACGCTGCCGTGAAGCGAGCGAGGGATGACTTGGCCGCCCTGTGCGGGGAGTTGCTCGGCGCCGCCGTGCGCGAGCTCTGGGTGGACGCCCGGACCCCCGGCGTGGTGCTGCTGGAATAGCCGGCGTGGCCCCGGAAACTGAATGTTGCGAATTCGGCCGTTCCACTTGACAGCGGGTTTCCCTCGTGTGAACATGTACACAACAGAATAAGTCCCTCATTTTCAAAAGGGGTGAGTTTGAGGCGCGATGCGCAAGAGTAACCGCGGCGCCTGCCGCGGCGAAAGGGCGCGTCGCCGAAGTCCGGGATACCGGGCTGGGGCTGTGACCGAAAGGCGCAGCACTGTCACTTGGATTCGCCCGATGGTCCAAGTGGAGCGCAACTCACAGGTCGGGGAAAAGGGAGGGTATTGCGGTAGATGGGTGTGCCACCGCAGTGCGCTGCTGGTGGCCTCGACGTTTTTCGGGGCCCCTGCGACTGCCGGGCACTCCGCGATCGTACTCGGGATGGAGGTATCATGATGGGCGACGCAGCGAGAGAGGAACCTGGGGGTCAACCCGGGGGTATCTCCGGAGGCCTCCGACTGAACAAGCTCGGGCACCTCGAAATGGCGGGGGTGGACCTCGCGGCGCTGGCGAGGAGGCTCGGGACCCCGCTCTACGTTCTCGACGAGGGGGTGGTGAGAGCGCAGTGCCGACGCTACGTGGGCGCACTCTCGGTCAACTACCCCCGCTGGGACGTGGCGTACGCCTCCAAGGCGCTGTCCAACAAGGCCGTGATCGGGATCGTGCGCCAGGAAGGACTCTCGCTCGACGTGGTCTCCGGGGGAGAACTCTACACCGCGATCAGCGCGGGGTTTCCGCCCGGGCGCGTCTATTTTCACGGGAACAACAAGTCCGACGACGAGATCATGTTCGGACTCGAATGCAACGTCGGCAGGTTCGTCGTGGACAGTGTAACCGAGTTCGAGGTCATCCAGAGGATGGCGAAGTCCCGGGGGACCGCCGTGGACATCCTCGTGAGGACCAGGCCCGGCATCGAGGCGCACTGCCACGAATACGTCCGCACCGGCGCGTCCGACTCCAAGTTCGGCGTGTCGTTCGAGGAGGCCTTGTACATCTCGAGGCTGGCTTCGAGGTGTGAGAATACGAGATTGCGCGGGCTTCACTGCCACATAGGCTCCCAGGTACTCGAGACGGAACCGTTCGGGGCGGCGGCTGTGACCATGGTTCAAGCGCTCGTGGCAGTCCGCCGGGAAGTATGGAAGACCCGCGGTCGCGTTCCCGACCGGGACCTGCCCGACGAGTTAGACCTGGGGGGCGGACTGGGAGTGGCCGACGCGACCGGTGCCAGGCCGCCGAGCATCGAGGAATACGTGAGGACGGTGTGCGAAGCGGTCAAGTGCGAGTGGAGGCGGCTGAACCGGGATGCGCCGGAAACAGTGGAGCGAGGCGGCCAGCGGCTCCCGGCGCTTCCGAAGATAATCCTGGAGCCGGGTAGGTCAATAGTGAACGCCGCCGGGGTCACGCTGTACACGGTCGGCGGGGCGAAGGTGTCGGGCAACCGCAGGCGCTACGTGTTCGTGGACGGCGGCATGGCCGACAACCCGAGGCCGGCGCTTTACGGGGCGAAGTACTCGGCTGTACTGGCGAACAGGGCCTCCGAGAAGCCGGAGCTCGAGTACAGGATCGTGGGGAAGTGCTGCGAATCGGGTGACGTCCTCGTGGAAAGGGCGCTCTTGCCGCGCGTGAGGAGGGGAGACATCCTCGCGGTGATGGGCACGGGAGCGTACAACTACTCGATGTCGTCGAATTACAACAGGCTGCCCAGGCCGGCGATGGTCCTCGTATACGACGGGGCGTGGGACGTGGTAGTCAGGAGGGAGACGTATGAACACCTGAGCGCGCTGGATGTCCTCCCGCCGCGGCTGTATGCGGGCGAAGCGCGGCAGGAGGCCGGGCGCGCCGCCGCGAACGAATAGGCGCCCGTCGCGGCGCGCGGGCCGCATACTCGGCGGGACCCCGCGAGGGGTCCCTCGTCGTGGAACCGCGCGAGATACCGCGCGTCCTGTAACGGGGGTGAGTAGGTGCCCCTCATCGAGCTCGAGTCGGTGGTGAAGACATACCGGACCGGGAAGGTCGCGGTGGAGGCATTGCGTGGGGTGACCCTCGCGATCGAGAGCGGGGAGTTCGTCTCGATAATGGGGCCGTCGGGTTCGGGGAAGTCCACGTTGCTGAATATAATCGGGTGCCTGGACCGCCCTACGGACGGACGATTCAAGTTGAACGGGGAGAGCGTGGACGGACTCGGAGACATCCGGCTGGCGGAACTGAGGAACAGGAATTTCGGATTCGTCTTTCAGAGCTTCCACCTCATGCCGAGGCTCACGGCCCTGAAGAACGTCGAGCTTCCGCTCGTCTACCGTGGGGTACCGGCCCGGAAACGGCGAGACGCCGCCATGGACATGCTGGAGGCGGTCGGGATCCGCGAACAAGCGGAGAGGATGCCCGGGGAAATGTCCGGGGGGCAGCAGCAGCGGGTCGCGCTCGCGCGGGCACTCGTCGGTTCGCCGCTCGTCATCCTGGCCGACGAACCGACCGGCAACCTCGACACCGGTGCGGGCAAGGAGATCATGAGGCTGCTGCAGAACCTCAACGTGGCGCGGGGCATCACGATCGTGCA
>JANLGA010000118.1:0-843 GCA_024653225.1 Bacillota bacterium
GCCATCAGCAGGTCGCGCCGGAGCTCTTCTACTATGAGGAGGAGCGTGCCGGCATACCCGGGGACGCGGCACCTCCGGGTGCAGCGCCATCCCCCCGGGAGGATGCCGCCGCGCGCGGCGCGCCGAGACGGGTGGCCTTGGCTCCGGAGAGCAGCGACATAAAGGTCGATCTACGCCTCGACCAGCGGAAGAAGGGGCTGCTCTGGTTCAGCACGTACACGGTGGGATTCGACGGAACTTACGCGGTGTCGAATCCGACGGGCAGGGCCCGCGACATCTCGGTCGAGTTCACGCTGCCCACGTCCGACGCGATTTACGACGATCTCAGGTTTCGCATCGGCGGCAAGGAGGTGCCGCCGGGCGCCGCCACGCAGGGACGGCTGTCCGCGACGGTGGCGCTGGGTCCCGGACAGAGCGAGAATGTCCAGGTCTCATACCGGTCCCGAGGCCTCGATACGTGGACCTACTCGTTCGGCAAGGGGGCTTCGCAGGTACGCGACTTCAGTCTGGTAATGACCACGGACTTCAAGGCGATAGACTTCCCGCCGCGCACCATATCGCCGACGTCCAAGGAGGAAACCGCGGACGGATGGAGGCTCGCCTGGGAGCACGAGAGCCTCGTGTCCGGCTTTTCCGTCGGTATGAAGATGCCCGAACGACTGAACCCGGGGCCGCTCGCCGCCCAGATCAGCCTGTTCGCGCCCGTGTCCCTGTTGTTCTTCTTCTTCGTCATATTCATAATGTCCGTCGTCAAGAAGATACGACTGCACCCGATGCACTACTTCTTCCTGGCCGCGGCCTTCTTTTCGTTTCACCTGTTGTTCGCGTACCTCGTGGACCACG
>JANLGA010000118.1:853-2877 GCA_024653225.1 Bacillota bacterium
TCAACCTCGCCTTCGCGGCCTCGTCGGCCGTCTCGGTCGGACTGGTCGTCTCGTACCTGAAAATGGTCGTGGGCCGTTCCTTCGCGTACCGGGAGGCGGCGGTCGCGCAGCTGGTCTATCTCGTCATGTTCTCGTACACGCACTTCTACAAGGGGTTCACCGGGCTCTCCGTGACGATCGTGGCCATAATCACGCTCGCCGCAGCCATGAGGCTCACCGCGAACGTGAACTGGGACACGGAGTTTACAGGGGCCTGAACCGCGCCCGTTCTTCCCCGAATCCGGTCGGAAGGAATTCGGTCGGATCGCGTCGAATAGTCGTTCACGGATACAGGATGCTGTGCGGCATTGCCGCACAGCCCGGCGAGGTGTCCGACCATATCGGTACAGAAGCACAGGGCCATACAATCCGTCGAGCGGGCGCTCGACATACTCGAGGCGTTCGAACGCGGTCCCGCGGAAATCGGGGTGAGCGAGCTGGGCCGCGAGACGGGTCTCCACAAGAGCACCGTCTTCGGGTTGCTGAACACGCTGTGCCGGCGCGGGTACGTCGAGAAGAATCCCGAGTCGGGCAAGTACCGGCTCGGGCTCAGGGCGTTCCAGATCGGGAGCGTCGTCCTGAACAGGATGGATCTCCCTGCGCTGGCCGCACCCATCCTGCAGGAACTGGTGGATAAACACCAGGAAACGGTCCACCTCGTGGTGCGGGACGGGTTCAACGTCGTCTACATCGCCAAGCGCGAAAGCCCGAGGTCCGTCCGGATCGTCTCCCAAGTGGGGAGGCGCCTCCCGTGCTACTGCACGGGCGTCGGAAAGGTCCTCCTGGCCCACATGCCCGAAGAGGAGCTGCAGGCCCTGCTGTCGGCCAACGAATTGAAGCGATTCACGCGCAACACGATCGTCGAACCCCAGGCGCTCAAGGCCGAACTTCGCGTCATCAGGGAGCGGGGCTACGCGCTCGACAACGAGGAGATCGAGGAGGGGCTGAAGTGCGTCGCGGCACCGGTCCGGAACCACACCGGGAAGGTCGTGGCCGCGATGAGCGTCGCGGGGCCGGCCTCGAGGATGACTTCCGGGAGGATCGCAGAGATAATTGATTCCGTGAAGTCGGCCGCCCTCGAGTTGTCGAGGCGTCTCGGGCTTGTGTAATCCGTTAGTGTAATCCGAAGGGAAAGATCCATGCGTGATTGGTTGTGCCGGCGTTGCGGAACACCGTACGATGATGTCGCACGTCTGATCAATCGGATCATCGGATCATCAATCGGATTGTCGGACGACATGGAAGGGAGAGTGATAATGCCGGAGGGCAGGGTGTAGGCGGAACTGGGTTCGGAGGAACGCCCATTCGACGAAGGGGGAGATGGACCGGGTGAAAGTAGTTGCAATGTATCCCGAGGTTGACCTGGGTAAGTGCACGGGATGCAGGACTTGTGAACGCGTTTGCCCCGTCCTGGCCGTGAAGGTGGTGGAGAAGAAAGCGACCGTGGACATCGACCGGTGCCGGGGATGCGCCGCATGCGAGCAAAGGTGCCCTTCGTACGCGCTCACGATGGCGCGGCGCGCCGAGCCCGTCCACGTCGGCGTCGCGGTGGAGCCCGACATGATGCCGATGATACGGCAGATCTGCGCCCGCGCCAGGATACACCCCGAGTATATCGTCTGCTACTGCACCGCGACGCGGGCAGAGGAAGTGGTGGCCGCCATCCTCAAGGGCGCCGCGACGCCGGAGGAGGTCTCTCTGGCCACGGGCGCACGCACGGGGTGCAAGGTCGAGTGCATCCAGCCGATACTCCGGCTCCTCGAGGCCGCCGGCATAGCGCCCCGCAGGGCCGAGGGCTGGCAATGGTACGGACGCACCGCGACGGCCTGGGAGATCCCGTCTGAAGTAAAGCGGCGTTTTTCAAAGCGCGGTTTCTACTTCGACGACGACATCAAGCTGCTCGAGAAGGTGGCGGGTGCGCCGCCCACTGAGCAGTCCTGTGGTGATGTGTAGGCGTGTTTGATTGAAGGAAAAACCTCCTGATA
>JANLGA010000119.1 GCA_024653225.1 Bacillota bacterium
CGACGGGACCGGAGGGCCCTGGTACAGGGCCGATGTCGGTGTGCTGGGCGGCAGAATCGCTTGCGTGGGCAACCTCAAGGACGTCGCGGCCGTCGTGGACGTTGACGCAGCCGGCAAGGTGGTCGCCCCGGGTTTCGTGGACACACACAGTCATTGCGACCTCGTGATCCTGTCGGATCCACAGGCGACCTTCAAACTCGCGCAGGGCATCACTACCGAGGTCATAGGGCAAGACGGTCTCGGTGTTGCGCCGGTCGCGCCCGAGGCGAGGGAAACGTGGAGGGACATGGTCTCGGGCCTTACTGGCGATCCCGCCGTCGCGTGGACGTGGTCCTCTCTCGGTCAGTTCCTGGAGGAGGTCGAGAGGGCGAAACCCGCTACAAATGTCGCTTGCCTCGCGGGCTACGGACCGCTGAGGGTCAGCGTCGCCGGGTTCGGGAAGGGGAACCTCGCCGACGATGCACTCGAAAGGGTTCAAAGCCTGTTTACGGCAAGTCTCGAGGAAGGGGCGTGCGGCTTGTCGTGGGGCATGGTCTACTTTCCTTGCTTCTATTCGTGCGACGAGGAGATGGTCGCGCTCGGGCGGATGATGGCGTCGAAAGGCCTTCCGATGGTGATACACCTGTGGAGCGAGAGCCGGCGACTCATGGAGTCGCTGCAGCGCGCCGTCGGCATCGCCCGGTCGGCGGGAATACCGCTGCACGTATCCCATCTCAAGTGCGCCGGCAAGACCACGTGGGGAAAGGCGGCTGACGCGCTCGAGATACTGCAACGCGCCCGGGAAAGCGGAGTTGAAGTGACCTTTGACCAGTACCCGTACACCGAAGGCAGCACGACTGCGCTGGCGATGCTCCCGCCCTGGGTGCTTGAAGGAGGCGCAGACAAGGCGATGGAGCGCCTGTCTGATGAGCGCATGGCCGAGATGGTGAAGCGGGACATCGCTGCGGACGGCTGGGCCTTCTCAGAATCTGCTTGGGAGAACGACATTGCGCTCACGGGTTGGGATGGGCTCACTATCGCATGGGTGAAATCCGACCGCAACAAGTGGTGTGAGGGTAAGACTCTAACTGAGATAGGGGCGGCCCTCGATCTCGACCCATGCGACGCCTTCATCGGGCTGCTCGTAGAGGAGCGCGGGGCGGTCACGGTAATCGAGGCTCTCATGAACGAAGATGACGTGGTCACGTTGATGCGGAGCGGCCTGCACATGCTCGCCACGGACGGGATACCGGCCGGAAAACCCCACCCACGCCTGGCCGGGTCGTTCCCGAGGTTCATTGGACGCTACTCGCTCAGACGGGGTGTGGTTCGCCTGGAGGAAGCGATTCGACATGTTACCAGCGCACCCGCGGCGCGAGTCGGGTTGTGGGACAGGGGCCTGATTCGCCCCGGCATGGCCGCCGACATCGTCGTCTTCGAGGAAAGCCAGTTCCTCGACCGAAACACTTTTGACGACCCGACGGCTGCCCCGTCGGGGTTGAAGCTCGTGCTCGTCAACGGGGCGGTGGCGCTGGCGGACGGGCGCTGCACTGGGATAAGAAACGGCAAGGTACTCAGACCGAGGTGAGCGCTGTGAGCAGAGTGATCACGCTGAGCCTCGAGGCCTCGAAAAGGCTGGTGGCAAGGGCTGTCGCTTCGCTTCCGGACGTCCGCGAGGCGGCGTCGAACGGCATCGTCGTTCTTTCGCAGGGGACGAGTTGCGGCTATATCCTCGAGGAACTCGCGGGCGTATCGCTTGACATCTCCACATATGCCTGCGGTTACATATCCGGTCGCGGGCCGTGTAATCTCGGCCCCGGAGAGCAATTCCGCCTTAGCCTCGTCGTTCGCGGGAGGCTGGTCAGAATGGCCAAGAAGGACGGCATAGATTTCACTCCCGAACTGAGGGAATACCTCGGACGTATGGGTCCCCGGGATTTCTTCATCAAAGGGGGGAGCATCATTGATAGAGACGGAAGGGTCGCCGTCATGGTCGGGGATCGTGACGGTGGCGAAATCGGCGCCGCGTTACCCCTGATCAAGAGCGGCAGGATACAATCCATCATACCAATGACGGTCACCAAGACGGCACCGGTGAGTCTCGATGAGATCATGGACACGCTCAGGCACGATCCGATCACCAAGACCTGGTGCGACGCGGAACCCTGTGACATCGTGGAGATGTCCGGACGCATCGTCACGGAGATCGAAGCCCTCTCGATACTCACCGGCGCGCGCGCCCACCCAATCGGCATGAACGGCGTCGGCTCCAGCAGGGGCGGAGTAACCCTCCTCGTTTCAGGGACGTCGGAGGAAGTACGTCGGGCGTACGACCTGCTTTCCGCCATGAAGAATGAGCCCCTCCTTAGAGACCCAAAGATGGTCAAGTGCGAGACCTGCCCGGCATACACGGACCTGCGCGCCTTGCCGAGAGTACAATGACGAAGCGCGCCGATGGAGGCCTGGACGGCGTGCTGGGTGGGGTTTGGATATGCCCGTGACGCCGGGGAGCCGACCGTCCTCCGCATAGGTTCCACTTTCCGCAGGATACTATGGGGTGACCGTATTATCGAAGGGAGCGGCGCCCCAGGATGAGCCCGGAAGTGGAACCTATGCGGAGGACGGTCG
>JANLGA010000011.1:0-17772 GCA_024653225.1 Bacillota bacterium
GTAGGTCAGGGCCGTACGTCCCGCCGTACGCAGTCGGTATCTCAGTCACCGATGCTCGGGGGAGGTTGAGGCCGGGCAGCTCTGCCTCGACCGACCTGAGCGACGCTTCCATAGAGGAGAATGATACGGTCAGCGGGTCGTAAATCACGAGGAGGGATCGATAGGACGGGATACACTCGACTACGCCGGGAATCCGTGCGCGCTCGATGCCTACAGTCATCGAACGCACTCTGTCCAAGACCTCCGGCGAAACTTTGTCGGCAAACTCCACGACTATGCCGCTGTCTCCGGCGAACAGGTACCTCGTCTCGCTATACACTTCCCAGCCACTCACCCATCGGTGCCACCTCGACTCCGACTCTCTCAAGGGCGGCTCGTATCTCCCTTGCATAAGAGAGCGGGTCCGGCCCGTCCCCGTGGATGCACAGCGTGTGAGCCGTGACCGTCACAACCGTGCCGTCGGTCGCTGTCACAGTACCGTCAATCACCATCTGGATCGCCTGGCGGACGGCCTTATCGCGGTCAAGTATCACGGCGCCGGGCCTGGACCTCGGGACCAGGGTCCCGTCAGGCGAATATGCTCTGTCGGCAAACACTTCGCTGGCGGTCTTGAGACCCGCCTCAATTCCTGCCCTGTACATTTCGCTGTTTGAGGGCGCAACGAGGATAAGCTCTCGGTCAATCTCGGCCACGGCCTTGGCGATGGCGTTCGCAAGCCCCTTGTCCTTGGCCGCCTGGTTGTACAAAGCGCCGTGGGGCTTGACATGCATCACCCTACCACCCTCAGCCCTGGCAAACGCCATGAGCGCTCCTACCTGGTACACCACGTAGTCTCTCGCTTCCTCGGGAGAGACCTCGAGGACTCTCCTTCCGAATCCGGCAAGGTCAGGGTGTCCCGGGTGGGCACCCACGTGAACACCCGAGGACAAGGCGCGCCTGACTGTCATCCGCATGATGCCGGGGTCTCCCGCATGGAAGCCGCACGCGATGTTCGCTGACGTTATCTGCGACATGATCTCGTGGTCGAGCGGTATCCGCCAGCGCCCAAAGTCTTCACCCAGGTCACAGTTCAGATCAATCTTCATGCTCATCGTCTTCACAACCGCTCCTTCTATCGGTCTCGCACTCCCGGAATCCCCGTCCTTTGGTCGCTTTCTTGGTCCTTCTCTGTCCTGCCACAGCGGTATGAGGGCCCCCGGAGACGAGCGAGAACGGTCGGCAATTCCGACGGGGGGGCATAGGTGACAAGTCTGCTGTGGGTCAACCCTGTGTCCCGGTAAAGGGCAGCAATGGCCTCGACGACCTTGAACGCGACGAGGCCAGCATCTACCAACGGAAAGGAGAAATGTCGCTGCAGGAGGGGCGTCAATCCCAGAGTGGCGGTGCACGCAAAGACGCCGATCTCGCCGCCGAGCGCCAGAGCCTTCTTGTCGCAACGAGAGAGCTCTTCGCCCAACGCCGGCTCCACTTCTCCAGTCAGCTGCAGCTTCTGGAGAGCCTCTACCCCGGTCTGGATCGGCACTATCCCCGCAACGCTTCTTTCCAGGCCGTACTCGTGGATTGCTCGTCGAATCCTGGGGATCATCTTCACCGTCGGGCTGAAGACGACTACCTCCCTCACGAGAAGAGAAGCCACGGTCATCCCCAACTGTCCGGCACCGAGAATCGGCAGTGCGAAGCATTCTCGCGCCTCGTCAAGAGCGGGGTCGAAGAAGCAGTTTATCAGTACTCCGTGGTAAGCAGCCAGGTTTGTACCGGAGAGCAATCCCAAGATTTCTACGGAGTTTACTAACTCCAGAGAAAGATGGTCTACAGTTTTGTTGCCCGACCGAAGGCTGACGACGTCCACGGTCGTTCCGTCGGATGCATGTCTGAGGAATGTGTTCCTCCGAACGTCGTCAAACTGTGCGGACGAGATGGCATTCACCACTAGAATCCTTAGCTTGCCGGGTTCAACCACCATGTTCACACATCCTTAGTGAAGAGTAAAGTATCTTCTGCCTGGTTCGGTCAGAGACAGTCAGCCGTGTTTCACTGGAACAAGTCTGAGCACACGCTGAGGGCAGGCCTCCACGCAGGTCTCACAAGCGACACACTGGGAGCACACCTGCGGCTTGTCTTCTAGTATAGTTATGGCTCCGGCCGGGCAGCGGCTGACACACAATCCGCAGCCAAGACACTGCCCTGGCTGTACTACTCTTGCCACGACCGACTGCATTTCACGTCGCCTCACCCTCCAACGACAGTCACTACACTACCCTGGTCGCCTTTTCTGAAGAAGATACTCCTCTGCCATGCACCATCCGACTGCGGGAAGTCTTCTCGACGATGGGAACCCCTGCTTTCCCGTCTCATCGCAGCCGCTCTGGTCGCTAGTTCTGTCAGAAGGACCATGTTCAGGAGCTCAAAGTGACGGAGAGCGAGATCGGCGCCTTTCGGGACTTCCGCGTGCACAACTTCTTCCCGGAGTGCCCGAATCGCACCGAGCGCGGTTTCGAGCGTTCTGGCGCTCCGGATCGGGCCAAGGCCCGACCACGCTAGCCGTCTTGCGAGTCTCTTTAGGTCGGCGAGCCTGCTACGGCCCGGAAGGTCGCACAGGTCACCCTTACCAGCGGCTCTGAGTATTGGATCGTCGGGCAGAGGTAGCCTGCGACGATTTCCCTCTTTCTTAGAATACCGCGCTGCATTGAGACAGGCTTGTCGTCCTTGGACCAGGCCTGCGGTCAAGGCATTCCCGCTATACCTGTTGGCCCCATGCAGACCACCAACGATCTCCCCCGCGGCGAAGAGCCCGGGCATCACGCTTAGATCTCGATCCACCGCGACGCCGCCCATAGTGAAGTGCGACACGGGTCCCACCCTGATGGTGTGGGGCACTTCACCGGGGTAGTACCGATTCAGCAGACGAGCGCAGAAAAGATCTTCATCCCCATGGCTGAACGCCCCAAGTCGAAGTATAGGTGAGCCGCTTGACATCTTCTCCTTCAGCAGCAAGAACGAGAGCTCGTCTCGGTGAGCACTACATACCTCTTGGAGCGTAGCGTCGGGGCCGAAGTGGCTCGCAATCAAGTCCCGGCCGTCGGCACTCTCGAGACGAGTCCCTCGCGGGAAGGGGTAGGGCACTATGTATGAAGGGAGGTGTGGTTCCTCTATTCCAAGCGGATGGAACTGGATGTACTCGAGATCACGCAGCGAACCCCCTGCGTTCAGGGCGAGCATGTGACCATCGCCGGTCAAGCGGGGCGCGTTGTTGCTTTGACCCACACAGCCCGCATACCCGCCGGTTGCAAGGACGATTGCGCCCGATGTGACCCTGAACACGTCCCCGTCGCACAGGACACCATAGAGGCCTCCGACCTGTCCGTCCTTGACCATTAGCCCCAAGACGGTAGCGTTCTCAACTACTCTAACATCGGAGAGCCGTACCTTCTCACAAAGAGCCCCCGTTAGCGTCTTGCCGGGGATTACAGCCTCTGCGGTCGATCTCAGCTCGTACCTACCGCCTCCAACATACACTATGCGGGTCCCTACAATCTCCGAGAGCCGCTGAATCTCCCGCTCCCCGCCCGCCGCAAGGCATTCGACCAACGAGTCTTCGGCGAGACCCTGCGCAAGCTGCCTTGTCAGCAATGCATGATCGGCAACGGAGAAGTCAGGCCCGCTCCCGGTGAATCCGCCTCCAGATAACGCCGTGTTTGCCAGTGAACCCCATAAGCCGGCCACTCCGGAACCGACCACCACCACTTCAGCAGCCAACTCGAGGTTGGGTTGCAGCCGAACCGGCATTGCGGTGTGACGCCCCCCTTGTCCGACCGGGCCGGCTTGATCCCCCCGGCCCACCGCCCCCTAGTCCTTCAAACAGTCATGCACAAGACGCGCGGCGTCTGCTATACATGAGCCTACCCCGGGCCCAAACCTGCACTATTTCATAATCCTTGTCCAGCACGACAAGATCGGCGTCGCTACCCGCCTGGATACTGCCTTTCCGAGGATACATCTTGAGCGTCCGCGCAGGGTTCGTTGCGACTATGCTTGCGGCAATGTCAAGCGGTATGCCCTCCCCGACCACCAAGTCCACGAATTCTCGGTACAGGGACTCCACAGAAGCGATTAACAGGCGCTGGAGATTGCCCTTCGCATCCCACAGCGCCATGCACCCGTTGCCGTCAGAGCTCATGGTTACCAATTTGGGGGGGACTCCTGCTTCCAGGAGCCTCCGTACTGCAACGGCGGGCTTGACGGCGTCTTCGAACCCTGCTCGAGCGCTTAGTCCGGAGGTGATATCAACGTGACCTCCTTCCCGTCCCCATCTCGAAGCCTCTTCCAGGATGCGCGGGTTTCTGTTGACGTGAGTCGGCACAAATTGTCCTATGGGTATGTCCGTGGTTTGGACAACCTCAAGAAGAGGACCCAAGCCCTTCTTGCCCGAGCCCACATGAACATGCACGATCCCGGCCTTTCCGGCGATCATTCCACCGACTCTACTCTCGGCGGCTACTTTCGCGAGGTCCTCCAGCGAGGGGCACGTCGAGCGATGATCGGATATTGCGATCTCGCCTGCGCCGATTACCTTGTCTATGAGAACAATGTCGGACCCGATGCTTCCCGTGATGGCGATGCAGGGGACTCCATACGACCCCGAATACATGTAGGCCGTGATCCCTTCTGATTCAAGGGCCCGCACCTTCGCCAGAAGGGACGCGAGGTGTCTTGTTATCCCGTCGGTCCCAAGACATCCCACAACAGTGGTGATGCCCCATCTTGTAATGTCTGCGAGGTTTACCTCAGGCGTTCTCGTGGAAAAGCCTGCTTCTCCTCCGCCGCCGATGAGGTGGATGTGCTGGTCGAGGAACCCCGGAAGAACATGTAACCCCGTCAAGTCGTATTCCTCAACGGGCAGCCATCCGGCGAGCTGAATGGAATCGTCAATGGCGGCGATGATCCCGTTACATAGCAGAATGTCCTTCGGCCCCGATACGGGCGGCACGATGACATTACCATGTTTGAGTAACTTGAACATCCTTACACGCTTGTCCTTTACCATGTTCTGCCACGGCCGACAGTCGCGCAGTTGGCCCCCGGCCTCGTCAGTAGTCCCAAGATTGACTCATGAGTCTGCCATATTCCGGCATCCGCACTCGAATTCCCAGTTTCTCTAACGCCAGCCACATTGACGCCTGGTTTGAGGAAACCACCGGTTTACCCAAGTCAGCTTCCAGCAGAGCAATAACGTCGATCGTCCTGATATCCGTGCAGCTTATGAACAGCCCGTCGCAAGTCGTTTCCCCGGCCGTCGCTTTGGCGAAACGATAGACCCTTTCGCTGAACTCCATCCCGCTGTAACGTATTTTGTCATACCCCAATCCCTTAACGTTCCTGACTGAAAACCCTGCCTGTTCCAGGAAATCCCTCTCCCGCTGGTTCATATCTTCGGGATACGGCGTGGCCACGGCAATTTCGGAAATGCCGAGAGCCCCGAGAGCCTTTCGGACGGCGTGCGCCGTTGTGATGACGCCGACGTGAGCAGCAGCTTCGATTTTCTTCTCGAGATCTACGTCGTATCCCGCTCCGTGGTAAAGACTGGCGATCGTGCATCCGAATACTATCAAGTCCACCCCGGCGTCGGCCACATCCCGCGCCGCCCTCTCCACTTCTCTTTCCATTTCGATGATGCCGTCAGCCGTAACTGACGGGAATCGCATTCGCGAGGTCACTATGGCCACACCTTTCGGGGCCATCTGGTGAAACTCCGACTCCATGACCGTATTCGGAGACGGCACCAGTATGCCGATCCTCCCTCGCCAGCCGAACACTGTCATTACCCCTCCCGGTAACAAACGACAGCCATCTATCACCCCAGAAGGCCGACTTCACTTACGGTGTCGACAGCGGCTCACACCCATTTGCGGTTACTACTACCAGGTCTTCCGTGTTGAGACCCGCAATGTCCCTGATGTAGTAAGGGATCTCCACAGCGAAGACCATACCCTCGGACAAGATGACATCTGAGCCTGGGCTGATAAACGGGTCTTCCTCAGTCTCTATTCCCACACCGTGCCCGATCATGGATCGGTTGTAGTGGTGGTATCCTGCCGACCTGACGTACTCCTGTCCCAACCAGAAAAGGTCCGACGCTCGAGCGCCTGGCTTCATGGCCTTTATCACTCTTGCCTGGGCTTCTTTGAGGACCGCGTAGAGGCGATAACATTTCTCATCGGGGGGAGGTGCAAAGAGCGTTGTGGCAATGTCTGTTCCGTATCCTTGGTATACCGCCCCGATGTCGAGGCGAACCACATCTCCAGGTTTCACCTCGTAGTCGCCTGGTTGATGGTAGATGTCGGGACTGTTGATCCCCCCGCCCACGCTGGTGAAATTCCATTGGCAGGATTCTCTCACCAGGACGGACCGGATCTCCACAAAGAGGCTCCTCTCGGTAACGCGAACTCCTGATTCTACGATATCTCGTGCCACTCTGACAGCGGCGCAGGCGGCGTCGGTGGCACGCTCGATCCGAGTGATTTCCTCCGCAGTCTTCACCATCCGCAACTTCTTCAGTATGCCGTCGGCATCCACCCACCTGGCCTTGGGAAACTCCGCCGTGAGTTGTCCGCCCCAGGCAGTCTTGAAGGCAGAGTCGACGGCAAGGCACCCACTAGTCAAGCGCGCCTCGTTGACATGCCTGACAATACCCCGCCACAGGGAGTCCGCATAGGTCCCGGGCCTGTTTGAATCGTCGATGAAGAGCGAGGTGGGGTAGAATCTCGGTTCTATCCACGGTGCGTTGTTCTCCAGGTGCTGTGCCAACGCAAGGCTGCAAACGAGTACAACCCGTCCATCACAGGTCAAGAAAACCACACTGGGTGAGAATCTCTGGAGGACAAACAACACGGGGTTGGGTGAGGTACTACTTATGGGCAGGTCAGTAACGTAGAAAACGTTGGCGGCGTCCCCCAGCACCATTGCGTCTATCCCACGTTCTACCATAGACCTGCAGACCCTCGTTACTACTGAGTTCATCCTGTAGCCACCGCCTCCGGCAAGGTCCCGCGTACTTTTTCAAAGTCAGTGAAAGTAGAGTGGCTTCGTCTCGCCTTTCAGTGCACTTACCAGTCTGTCAATGTCTTCTTCGCTGTTGTAAAAATGGCAGGAGACCCTGATCCCTCCGCAACCCGCCTGGTAACGCACGGAAACGCCGACGCCCAGTTGACTGAGGGAACTGCACAGCGCGATGTCCCCGTCCTTGCTCCCCGTACTCGCGACTACGATTCCTGACCGCTGATCCACCTCCAAAGGTGAGACTATGCGAATGCCGGCAACCGTCCGCAATTGGCGCAGGGCGTACTCCACGAGGTGCTGTACTCGGTTTTCGATCCTGATGATACCGATCTCGTTTATGTACTTTAGGGCCTCATTGAACCCCCACAGCCCAGGTATGTTGGGGCACGTCTGGAACTTCGCCGCCGTGGGAACGAAACCGAGGTCATAGTCCGCAATATTGTCGAGATGTGTGCACTGCAAGTACGGCACCTTGTTCGGGTCCTTCAGCAAGTTTCCGGTTTCCACGTTGATCGGATCGAGCTTCTTTAGCAGGTCCGCGCGGCAGAAGACAAGGCCGACGCCAAAACCCCCGAACAGCCACTTATGGGCCTGGGTGGCCATGTAGTGTATCCCGGTGTCTCGGACGTCGAGCCGGAGCGCTCCGACGGACTGCATTCCATCTACGACTACAATAGCGCCGTTCTCTTCCGCCACCTCAACGAGTCTCTTGAGGTCAACGCGGAAGCCAGTAGTCCATTGGACGGTGCTGACGACTACGGCCTTCGTCCGCCTATCAATGAGCCTCTTGAAGTCCTCGAGAGACAGTTTCCCGTTGACGTGTTTGACCCTGCGAATCTCCAGTCCGCGCCTGCGGAGGTGAAGCCAGGGCACGGTATTGCTTGCGAATTCCAGATCATTGAGTACTATGTTGTCACCCTGTACGATGGGCAGGGAGTTCGCAATCTTGCTCATGCCCAATGCCGTACTGGTTATGAACGCGACTTCTTCCTCGGAAGCATTCAGGAGCTTCGCCGCCTCCGCTCTCGCCCTTGCAACGGGCTGGAGCCAGGCAAAGGTTTGCTCAAAGCTCTGAGTGGAAATCAAGCAGGCTGAGGTCCACCAATCGGCAACAGCCCTGGCAACCCTCAGGCACCCGGGAGCATAGCACGCTGTGTCAAGATACGCTCTGTGTCGGAAAACCGGGAAATCCTCCCTGATTCGGCTGATCTCGAGACTGTCAATGCCCAAGCCCGACTCCCTCCCGTATTCTGCATCCCCGCGCAATTCGGCGGCAACGAGGCCGGGGGCCCCCAAGGGGGCCAACTACGATGGTTTTCCGTCAGAGGGCGTCCCCGGCCTTACACGATCTTTCTCCGACGCGAATGCCCCCGTGTTTCAGGATAGGTTTGCCGGTACGCTTGCACTACACCTTGAAGAACACGCGTCGCAAGAGCCCGTGGTACTCTTCAATTCGGCTCTGCGACGGGGGCGCGGTGGCCAAGCTGACCACCACGTACGCAGCCCCCCCGAGGATCACTCCCCATGTGATGTAATGGATCCCGAACGGGGATTGCGGAAGGCCGAACATCTTCAGGTATAGGACCCAGTATATTACGTTGGACACCACCAACGAACTCACAGCCCCCGCCTTCGTTCCCCTCGGCCAATACAGGCAGCCCAGTACCGGCCAGAAGACCGAACTGAAACCATAGAAAAGCGCGGTCATGAGGACCATGAACTTCGGCGGTTGCATCGCCACGAGGAAGCACAGGAGAGACAGGCCCACAATGAAATACCTTCCCGCAGTTGTCGCCGTCTCTTCTCTCAACCCTGGAGCGAAATACTTCTTAAGCAAGTCCTCGGTCAAGAACTGGCTCACGACCAAGAGTAGCGAGTCTACCGTGGACATCGCAGCCGCGGTCGCCGCTGCGAGCACGATCGTCCCGAATAGGGGCGCGAACTTCCCGAAGTACTCCATCAAGGCTCTCTCTGCCTGTACACCAGTCAATCCGGGCACGAAGAACTTCAAGCTGAAGCTCTGAAACATTGAAAGGAGGTAGGTGATGGGCAGTATGATGGTGGTCATGATGCAGGCTCGTTTCCAGTGTTTCAGGTCACGTGTTGCCAGGGCGCGAACCCATGTATCCGGGCGTAGTGCAGGGAACCATGTGTACAGAAACAAGAGTGAGAACCAGAGACCCCAGGGAAAGGTACCGGCCCCTCCCGGAATCCCCAACATCTTGGGGTGTTCAGCAGCCAGCCTGGAGAACAAGGCGTACACTCCTCCGCTTCTCACGGCGAGGAACACTGCCAACCCCCATCCCACGATCAAGAAGAACGCACCTTGCATGATGTCGGTCCAAACCACCGAGCGGAAGCCCCCGGCTATGACGTACGTGGCGCAGACCCCGAGCAGAAAGGCGGCTGGAACTGGATCGTGAAATAGGGGACGGTGTACACAATGTATATGATACTCACGAGTATGCCTAGGGTCTTGCTGTCATAGTAGTGTTCCAGCATCTGAGCCGGAGAGCTGTGACCGTACTTCTTCCCGAGAATGTGTATGGGGCCGCCGATAAGCCAGTATGCCAAGCCGTAGATCGCCACGTAGACAATGGCTTGGGTTTGGGGGAAGCCGTGTATGTAGTAGAAACCGACGGCCCCCATGAGCAGATACGCCGAATAGAAGCTGGCGGTCAGGGTGAAGAATGACGAGAGCCAGTCCATCGTACGGCTTCCTAAGAAGAAATCCTCGGAAGTCTTCTTGCTGTGCTTCCACCCGAACCAGCCCAGCAAGAAGCACAGGGCACTGTAGACCCCGACTACGAGGATCGCCAACGACGCCATGGAGTTCATTCTTCTTTCACCTCCCACGTGCTCAGAATGTAGACTGCGGCGACACAAGTCACAGCTGTCAGGAAGATGACATAGGCGAAATCAACGGGCATTCCGAGCACCCAGGTGATGTTGGGAGGCATCGACCGCTCAACCAGTGGACCGAGTACCGGTTTGTTGAACAGTAGCCACCAGGCGATGCCAAAATACAGAAATGCCAACCATGCCTTGGGGGACTTGGGGAGCAGCAGGCCGTACATGCAACTCCAACCCCTTTCTCGAAGTAGTTTGGTCCAGCCTTTCTCCGGTCGAAACCGCCAGTAATGCCGCATGCCGCTCAAAGATCACGTGTGGGCAATGACTTCGATCTCCATCTCTGCCCCCTTAGGCAGATCCTTGACGGCCACGCACGCTCGGGCGGGTGGAGCCTCCTTGAAGTACCTTGCATATACCTCATTGACGGCCTGAAAATCGGACATGTCCTTCAAGAATACAGTTGACTTAATGACCCGTGACAAGTCGGAACCTGCAGCCTTCAAGATCACCTCGACTTCCCGGAGTACTAACTCGGTCTGGTCCTTGATGGAGCCGTGAAGAACAGCGCCAGTCTCCCTTTCAATGGGGATCTGCCCGGAAACGAATACGAGCCCATTCCAAACGATGGCCTGAGAATACGGTCCAACGGCTTGAGGAGCTTCACTCGTTTGTACCTGTCGTTTCGGCTGTGACATGCTCACCCTCCAGTCTGAGATCCGGAGCTCAACAGACGCTGTCCCCTGACTTCATCTACGTAGCCGTACACAGTCGCGCGTGAGAGTGACAGCGCACTTGCAACAGCCTCAATCGCCCCCTTTACCAGGAATAGTCCCTCTTCATCCAGTCGGCGCACTATCTGGAGCTTATCTTCCTTCGACATGAGCGCCACAGGCTTGGGAATTGCGTTCACCGAACGCTGAATCATGAAGGTGACCAGTTGTCCGATATCAGTAGTAAAGTCCTCTTTGACCCCGGAGGGTTCGTCACGGTGAACCTCGGTGAATGTCTCAATCGCTTTCTGGGCACCCAAAAATGCCGTCAGATCGAGGTTAATGCAAAGGCAGCCGATGGGCTTGCCGGAATTGTCCCGTATGAAGATAGTGGAAGACTTCAATACCCGTCCGTCGGGGAGAGTCGTCGGATAGCCCAACATGTCCTCGACCTTCCCGGCCTTGAGAACCGATAAGACCAGGTTGGTTATCGGGCCGCCGATTGAGCGACCGGTGATATTGCCCGAGATCGCCACGATAGAATGCTCGACGTCAGTGAAGTCGTGCAAGACCACCTCGTAAAAACATCCCAATGCCGCCTGCAAGGAAGGCACAATGTCTTTGATGATTTGCAATTGCCTGAACCCTCGCACTTTCTCAGCCCCCGTACCGCACGTGAACTCGGATAATACTTCTCCCGCCTTTCCAGAAATCCTTCTGGTTCTGATAATTTTCTATTAGCTTCACGCCATCTCATGTCCTGGCCTACAACCTGCCTGATTTGGCGCCGCTGCGTCTCAGGCGCAGGGGGATACCGGGAGTATTGACGAAGATTGCCGGGGGCTTGGGGCCCAACCACGGCCGTGGATGAAAACGGACTGCCCCAACCCGGAGTCCGCGTCACCGGAGCCCTGAGGGTCGAGGCAGCCCTGCATTAACTACGGACCGCCGACTTTTCGGCCTACGAGATCCCCTCCCGTCCCCTGAAGTCCTTGAGGAGGCGGACAAACACGCCTGCCAAGGCAAAGAGCGCCACCAGGTTGGGCAGCCCCATCAACCCGGTAGAAACGTCCACGACAGTCCACGCGAACTCGAGCGGCTTGCCGGCGGCTATGATCGGCGGGATCAGGTACACCACCCTCATGAATGGTATGACCCGCGGTCCGAACAGGTAGTTGAGCGCAGTCTCGTACTCGAAGGCGTAGCCCACCATCGTCGAGTAGGCGAACAAAAGAACCCCCAGGGTAACGATGATAGTTCCGATCCAGCCCCACACGGAGTGGAAAGCCATGATGGTGAGGTCCACCCCGCTCTTGCCCGAGGTCCATACGCCCGTGCACATGATAGAGAGTGCCGTGATCGTGCAGACGACGATGGTATCCGCGAACACCTCGAAGGCTCCCCACAGCCCTTGCCTGACGGGGTCATCAGTCACCACGGTGGCATGGACCATGGGGGAGCTCCCCATGCCCGCCTCGTTGGAGAACATGCCCCTCGCCATTCCCCTCCTTATGGCTGCGGCGACCGCCGCTCCTGCGAATCCACCGACCGCCGGCGCAGGGGCGAAAGCATGCCTGAAAATGAGGCCGAAGGCTTCGGGGATGCGCGAGACGTTGACAAGTATTACCACCAAGCCACCGGCAATGTAAAACAAACACATGAAGGGGGTGATGTACTCGCAGAACTTTCCTATCCTCTTGAACCCGCCTATTATCACCGCGCCCGTGAGAGCGCTCGCCACCACCGAGGTTGCCATCGGGTGGATCCCGAAGGTACTTTTCAGCGCAAGCCCCATGGTGTGAGGCTGAACCCACACCGCGGTGCCGAGGGCACCTATCACTGTCGAGATAGAGAAGAACACGGCCAGCGGTTTCCAATTCTTCCCGAGACCCTTCTCTATGTAGTACATCGGCCCCCCATAGGTGCTGCCGTCCTCTCGGACCTCCCGGTAGTGGACGCCGAGCGTAACCTCGACCATCTTTGTCATCATGCCGAGCACGGCGACAACCCACATCCAGAAGACCGCACCGGGGCCGCCGGTTGCGATGGCGGTTGCAACACCTGCTATGTTGCCGTTGCCGACCGTTCCGGCCAGCGCCGTGCTGATCGCCTGGAACGGAGTCAGCACGCCGGGCTTGCCCTCTCGGACCCTGGTCGCCTGCCGTGACAGTATCGCGCCGAGCGTGCTCTTGAGAATGAACCCGACCTTCGCGAGTTGGAAGAATCCGGACCTGATAGTAAGGTATGTGCCCGTCAGGAGCAGAAGGATGATCATGGGCGGGCCCCATAGGTACTCCGCCAGCTTGTTGAACAGCGACACCAGCATCTGCTCACTCCTCCTTAGGCTGCACGATGTCCCTCCGAACGAATCCCGTCATGGGCGGCCGACGCCGGCCGGCCTCCATCACCTCCTTTGTGGCTGTGGCCCGTCCCGCAACTTTGACAAGCGGTCGTCAATCGCGCATACTTTGGCCCGCTCCTGGGCCCACCAGGACCGGCTCCTCTGGGCGTCAAGCTGTTCCACTGTCTTGCCCTGCTGCTCCACCCATGTGTAGTACTTGAGGTTAAACCACCTGTCTCGGTTGTGGACCGTCCCCTCCTGAACGTAGTCCATCTTGGCGTTGAGAAAGATGCCGTGATGCCTTGCCACTGCGCTCGCCGCATTCAACCTGCCGAACCTCCGGTCGAGGGCCAGCATCACGGAGTGATACCTGTCTATGGCGTCCGTCAGGACCGTCACCACGACCTGATCCTCGGTCATCCTGTAGTACTTGGCAGTCTTGATCGCCCCGATGAGGTTGCACACCCCCGATATGCCGAAGATGGTGGACATCTCGCGCACGGTGTCAGGAGCGACTCCGGCCCGGGATTCCAGGTACTCCATGCCCACGGGGTCGGTCAGCAGCTGCAGGCCGAGCTTGCACTCCATGTCGTCAATGCACATCAGGCAGTCCATGTCCAGCACGTTGTGGATCCACGTTACGTGCTTGTCCCCGATGCCCTGGATGTCGTGGTCGCCGTATCCATTGTTGTATAGAGTGGGGCACTGCACCGGCTCTAGCCCGACCGTCAGGCTCTCGGGGAATACCTCCTTCAGCCTGTCGCCGGCGGCGATGGTCCCGGCGGACCCCATGGCGGAAACGAATGCTGCGCACCTGCCGTCGCCTATGCCCTTCCCGTGCAAATCAGCAAGGAGCTCCACCACGGTGTTGCCCGTGACATAGTAGTGAAAACGGTAGTTCCCCATTTCCTCGAACTGGTTGAGTATCCTGATCTCCGGCCGAAGGCGGAGCTCCCTGCACTTTTCGTATATCTGCCTCACGCTGGACTCACACCCCGGCGTCTTGATATACCGCGCCCCGTACCGCTCTATCAATTGAAACCGTTCTTTGCTCATCATCTCGGGAAGCACCACGAGTGAATCGTAGCCCATCCTGGGGCCGACCCACGCCCCTCCAATGCCGTAGTTGCCCGTGGAAGGAAAGACCAGCGTGTGGCGCCCCGGCTCGATCTCGCCGGCAAGCTGCTTTTCGAGCACGACGGAGTACGCCGCCCCCACCTTGTGCGACCTCGTGGGAAAGTCCCTGGCGTAGAGGGCGACTATGTTTGCGTCCACGCCCGTCAATTCCCGGGGAATGACCACGTGCGACGGCCGGCCGTCCGCGCGCTTCCACGTGATGTTGTAGAGGTTGATCTCGTCCAGCGGGTCCAGTTCCTGCGCCTGCAGGGCCCTCTGTCGCGTCGCCGGATCGATCCTTTCCGGATGCAGCATCTCCTCGAATGTTGGGCCCCAAACAAGCCTGTTCGACATGTTATTTCCCCCCGGGTCCTCCGGCCCGTGTCAGACAACGGATCCCTTCCAGCCTCGGTTCCGAAGTGATCGGCTCGCGGCAGGCCCTTCTCGCGGTTGCGATGTCTTTCAGCCCGTTGCCCGTTACGACCACTACAACGCTGTCGTCCGCTCTCAGCATTCCCTCCCGCGCCATCTTGCAGAATCCGGCGAAACCGGCGACCCCGGCGGGTTCCCCGAAGACTCCGGTCCGCCTGGCGAGTCCCCCGATCGCCGACAGAATCTCCTCGTCGGTGACGGTCACCATGCGACCCCCGCTGTTCCTGACGGCCCTCAACGCCTTGGCCCAGTTCCTGGGCCTGCCCACTGCAATGCTGTCGGCGATCGTATGCGCGGTCTCCGGCCGGACCTTTGAGTCTTCCTCAACGAAAGCCCGCTGGATCGGCCTGCATCCTTCCGCCTGCACGCCGCACAGCCGCGGCATGCGCTCGATGAGCCCCAGAGAAACCATCTCACTGAACCCCTTGTACAGCCCCCCGATGCAACACCCGTCCCCCACAGCGATGAACACCCAGTCGGGCGCGTTCCAGTCGAGCTGCTCCGCGATCTCCAGGGCGCACGTCTTCTTGCCCTCGAGCAAATAGGGGTTGATCCCGCAATTGCGGTTGTACCATCCGAACTCCTCGACGGCCTCGGCGGAAAGATTGAAGGCGTCCTCGTATGTCCCGTCCACAAGCACCACAGCCGCGTCATAGACCAGGAGCTGGGTCACCTTGGCCTCCGGGGCGGTACGCGGCACAAAAATGAACGCATCGAGCCCCGTAATGGCGGAGAAACCGGCCAGCGAACTGGCGGCGTTTCCCGTCGAGGCGCAGGCTATCGCCCGGCGGCCCAGCTCCACCGCTCTACCCACCCCCACGGCGCTCGCCCTGTCCTTCAGCGAGCCCGTGGGGTTCCTCCCCTCGTCCTTGATGAACAGGCGCTTGACCCCGTACTCCGCTGCCAGCCGGTCGCTCCTGTACAGGGGGGTCCATCCCACGGCAAGCGCCTGGACGTGCTCCGCTCTCGACACGGGGAGGATCGCGCGGTACCGCCACATGCCGGGCGCTTCGCTCGCAAGCCCGGCCCGTGACATCTCCGCTCTCGCTTTCTCGTAGTCGTACAGGACATCCAGGGTTCCGTCATTCCCGCAGTGCGGGCAGGTGTACTCGACCTCCCCCTCCCCGAACGAACGCCCGCACAGCACGCACCTCAGCTCAGCTACTCTCCCCATCTCACTTCTCCCGAACCAGGAGCGACCTCGCTATGCCGTAGAACCCCTCGCATGCCTTCACCAGCTGGTCGACCTCGATGTACTCGTCAACGACGTGGGCGAGGTCCTCGCGTGACGGCCCGAAGCCTATGGTCGGTATGCCGGCTACTCCGGCGTAGTAGCTCCCGTCTGTGCAAAAACTGTAGTGGGTCACCTGCGGGTCGAGGCCGACTGCCCTCAATCCGGCAAGTGCCTCTTGAACAAACTCGTGGTCTTCGTCTAAAAGCCAAGCAGGCATGAACCTCTTCGCCTTGATCGGGTTCCCGGTGTAGCATCTGTCCTCGCCCACGGCGTAGGCGACGACGGCCTCCAGGTCCGGGTCGCGCGCCTGCACCTCCGAGACAATCGCACGCAGTTCCCCGAGGACGTCTTCCTCGCTCTCTCCGACGAGAAGGCGCCTGTCAAAGGTCACCCTGCATCTCTCGGGTACCACGCTTGCCCCCGGATATGGGGAAGAGATGATATCGGTCAGCTCGAGGATGCCCTTGCCCAGCACGGGGTGCCTGGACGGAACGAATCGCTCTTCCACGGCCGAGAGGAGCTTTACCATCTTCTTCACTGCGTTCAGACCGGCTTCCGGATTGGATGAGTGGGCGGGTCTTCCGACAGTTTCGATCACCACCTCCGCTCTGCCCCGTTGTCCCCTCTTGAGATTCAGCTGCGATGCCTCCCCGATCACCACGTAGTCCGGTCGGTACTGTTCGCCGATCTCGCGGCTGGCGACGCCCTCGAAGCATTCCTCGTGCACGGACCCCGCTACCAGGATCTCTCCTGTCATCCGGTCCCGACAGTCCTCCCTTACGTAGGCGGCCGCGAGCAACATGGCGGCGATGCTGCCCTTCATGTCGCTGGACCCACGACCGTAGATGCGACCGTCCTCCAGGACGCCGCCGAACGGGTCCTTCGTCCACCTCTCGGGGCTGCTCACTTCCACGTGGTCCATGTGGCCTTCGAAGAGAAGCCGCTTCCCGCCGGGTGCACCCCTTACGACCCCGACCACGTTCCCGTACCTGTCGGTGTCAACCTCGTCATATCCCAGGGCCGTCATCGTGTGTCTCATCAGTGCGGCCATCTCTTCCTCGTGCCCGGACAGGCTCGGCCTGCGGACCATTTCCTTGCAGAGCGCCACTACCTGTTCGCGACGAGCGGCGTTCAGCACCATCGGCAACGTACCCCCTTTGCGGCACGGGGAAAGTGCGAATTGCATCCCTCGGTACCCGAAGTACCGGGGATGCAATTACCTTGCCACCTCGAGCGAAAGGGCCAAGAAACACCAGCAAGCCGCACTTGTCTCACGCCGTCCCGCACTTGCGGTTACACTACCACGTATCATTCTGATACGGCACCACAGCCGCGCGGCGTCCGGCAGTCCGAGCGGTGGGGACACCCATGCTGCACGGGCGTTCCTACCGAGCGGCTCGCGCGAAATTCGGCGGGGCGCCCGGGCGTATCACTTTGAGATGCCGGTGTCAATTTGATACGTCGCCGTTGGAAGGAGCGGATCTCGACCGACCTATCTTGCCAGGTCTATGTTGTAACGCGAGATCTTCCGGTACAGCGTGGCTATCCCGATCCCCAGCTCGGCGGCCGCCGCGCGCTTGCCCCTCTGGGTGAGACCGTGGTGCTCGAGTGCCTCGACGATCATTCGCCTCTCCATGTCGGCTATCCTCAGGGGGCGGGCCTCCGCAATCGCGGGTGCCAGCCGGCTGTTCTTGATCCTCTCCGGGAGGCTGCTCACCTGTATGACCGGGGTCCTCTCAAGGTTGGCCGCGTATTCCACGGCGTTCTCGAGCTCCCGCACGTTTCCCGGCCATGGATAGGCCTCGAACAGCCGCCTCACGGACGGGTCAATGCCCCTCAGGTCCTTCCCAAGGAGGCGAGCGTACTTCTGCACGAAATGCGTGGCGAGCAGCACGATGTCCCCGGGTCTCTCACGCAGCGGGGGAACTCTGAGCGGTATTACGTTCAGGCGGAAATACAGGTCCTCGCGGAACTCCCTTCGGGCAATCTTCGCCTCCAGGTCCTGGTTGGTTGATGCGATGACCCTGACG
>JANLGA010000011.1:17782-19861 GCA_024653225.1 Bacillota bacterium
CGTTCCGCCGAGTCGCTCGACTTCCTTCTCCTGGAGCACCCTGAGCAGCTTGGCCTGCAGATGAAGGGGGGTATCCCCGACTTCGCCGAGATAGAGCGTGCCGCCGTCGGCGAGCTCAAACTTACCGGGCTTGCCCCGTTTCCTGGCGCCGGTGAACGCCCCTTCTTCGTAGCCGAATAGTTCGCTTTCCAGGAGCTCGTCGGGTATCGCGGCGCAGTTCACCGCTACGAACGGCTTCTCCGCGCGTTTACCGGCATGGTGAATTCCCCTGGCTAGGAGCTCCTTCCCCGTGCCGCTTTCGCCCAGTATTAGGACGGTAGACGCGCTGTCTGCCACCCTTAGGGCCTTCTCCTTGACCGAGCGTATCGCCTCGCTCCGCCCGATTATGCCGTCCAGCGCAAACCCGCCCTCCGCATGGGTCAGGTTATATGCCCAGCGCTGGAGCTCGGCGGACGGCCGCAGGACCGCCATCACCCCGAGAGTCTTGCCACCCGAGGTCAGGAGCCGTGCGGACACGAGATACGGCTTCTCCCCCGTTCCGAAATCCAGGAAGAGCTCCTTGTCCTCAAACCCCTTTCCGTCGCGAAGGGCCTGCGAGACGAAGCCCAGCCCGGCCAGGCAGTGCCGGTTGTCTGCGGAAGGGCCGCCGTTACCATTGGTCCCTCCGGATACCCCGAGCAACTGCCCCGCCGGGAGGTTGCAGTGGATCAGACGGCCTTCCTGGTCAACGGCGATGACTGGATCGGCAATGCGGTCCAGGAGCATCGCTACTTCCTGCGCCGCCAGCCGCTCCTTCTCGAACAGCCTGCTCTCGTGTACTTTGCCGGCCAGGAGCGCCGCCATCCGCTCGATGAAGTCCTGGTGGGACTGCAGGCGGCTCATCAGCCTGAGTCGCTGTTCCTGGTCGAAACATAGCAGCCCTATCACTCCTACGACTTCGCCGTTCACTATTATGGGAGCCGACAGCTCCGCTGTTTCCTCGCAGCCGGCGTGCTTGGGACAATCTCGGCAGACCAACTCACGACCGGGTTCGGTCACCAGCATGCCTCGCCCGGTCTTCATGACCTGCGTATATGCCGCCCCCTCGTTGGCGAGTGACAGACCCACCCGGCCTCGGTACTTGCCCGTCCCTGCGACGCGCAGTAACCCACTATCCACTATCTCGACCTCGAGTCCAAGCACCTCGGCGATGGCATCGCTCACCTGCTGGGCCGTCTCGGCCAGATTCCCCAGCTCCGACACCCGATCCCCTCCCACCAGCCTCTCTGCGTCGTTCGGGCGCGCGGTGCCGCGCCACCACCCTCCCGACCAGGCACCGAAAGACAGGATACTATCGAGTTGCTGTGCGGAATATCGTCTATACGGAACCTTATTACGAAATGTTATGAAGTCCGGCCCGAATTCCTGCCGGCGAAGGATACAACCGGACCGTCCCGGCGGGTTTGCCGCTTGTGTACAAACACGTGTAGAATGAGACTGAGGGATCTCAACGTCTTCCCGCGAATGCGCGATTCCCAGAATCCAACTGCTGACCGTGCCCCCAACGCAATATGCGGCTCGCCGCCCGGCCAGGGCCCCCAGCTTACCGACCAATCGGTGTTCAGCTAGACGATGCGGGCAATGAACCGGCCCTCCAGGCAAGCCTGGAGGGCCGCGTAATCCTTGCGTCACTCCCCCATCTCTGTCCCAAGCGCGGGGACCGCGCAAGAGCCCGCGGGAGCCTACACGTACGACCCCTTGATCTCCGGGACCCCGCGCATCGTGAGCCTGCCGTCCTTCATGATGGGCTCGCCGTCGAGGTAGATCGTGGGCCGCCAGAACACGTTGTCGAAGTGCCCGTTCACCGTGATCTTCCCGGCCATGGTGGACTCGTTGTTGCCCATCCCGAAGTGGGCGGTGCCGTAGACCGACTCGTCCTCGATGAACCTCCCCCTCATCTGGGCCTTAGGATTCAGCCCGATGCCGAGCTCGGCGATCATGCGTATCCGGTCGTCGCCGACGGCCTGGATCCTGTGGAGCAGGCGTCCTGCCTCGGCCCCGCCCTTGATATCGGTGATCCTTCCTTCCTCAACCACGAGG
>JANLGA010000011.1:19871-24385 GCA_024653225.1 Bacillota bacterium
CGAGGGTTATCGGCTTTTGGACGAGCCCGATCGCCGACTGGCAGGCGTCCACCACGATGACACCGTGAGCGGTGCCTTCGACCGGGGCGATGTTCGCCTCGATGCACGGCGGGCCGGCGAAATTCGCGGCGTACTCCGGCTCCGGCCTGCAATAGCCGTGTTCGAGGTCCACGTTGACTCGCCCACGGAGGTCCACCCACATATCCGTGCCCGCGGGAGACGTGACCCTTGCCTCATCGGCCTCGGAGAGGGCCCTGTTCACGGCGATCACGACGCTCTTCATCTCCGCGAACGGGGACTCCGGGATCGTGCGCGCGAACATCTCCTCGTCGGGGTTCGGGATCGTGAGGCAGCGGCAGCCGGCCTTGCTCGCATCCCGCCTCGCCTGGCAGTGGCTCAACGACCACTCGGTGGGCATGATGCATACGTCGGCGCTCTTCATGGCCTCGGCGACCACCTTCGGAGGATTCATCCCGTGAACCCGACCGTAAGTCGGGAGGACCACGAGCGACGACTCCTGTGTCACCTCCAGGGCGGCGGCCAAGAGGGCCTCGCCCAGGTTCGTGTGCATCGTGTCCGTTATGACCAGTACGCTTTCCCCGGGGCGCACGCCGGCGCACTCCTCGACGAGCCGCCTCGCTCCCTTGAAGATGTCGGGGCCCAGTCTTGACATACCAGCGAATACCTCCTCAGACTTGCGGTAACGTCACACGTCCGGGCGTTTCGGTCGCCGGGCCGGCGGTCCGTCGCCGACCATCCCAGCCGACTGCGAATCCCATGACGTCCCGCACTAATCAGTCAATACGAACTTCCCGTCTTTGACCACCGTCATCAGGAGCTTCTTCGCGGTCGCGTCCGGTACTCGCTCGGCCGTGAAGGTGGTGTCGCCCGTGGCCCCCTTGAATCCCTTGGTCTGCGCGAGCGCGTCTCTTATCGCCTTGCGGTCCACCTTGCCGGCCTTCTTGATGGCCTCGGCGAGGATCTTCACCGCATCGTAGGCGTAAGGCGCCCAACCGTCGGGTTCCTTGTTGTACTTCTTCTTGAAGCCTTCAATGAACGCCCTGGTGCCGGGGTCCTGGCTCGACGGGTGGAACCAGGTCGCCACGTAGGTCCCCTCCGCCGCGGCCCCCGCGATCTTCACGAAGTCGGGCGAATACACGCCGTCCGCGGCCGCAATCATGCAGCTCAGCCCGAGCTTCTTTGCCTGGATCGCCAGCTGCGCGCCGTTGGCGTAGAAGACGAACAGCGCGAGCGCATCGGGGTTGGCGTTCTTCACGTTGGTGAGGAGCACGGTGAAGTCCTGCTCACCGCTCGGGGCGACCGTCCCGGTATAGACGACCTCGCCGCCCCCGTCCTTGATCGTCTTCGAGGCTATCTCCGAGATGCCCTTGCCGTAGTCGTCGTTGACGTAGATGATGGCTATCCTCTTCTTGCCCTGTGCCAGCAGCCACTTCACGAGGCCCGACCCCTGGTGCGTGTTGGTCACGTTGACCCTGAAAATGAAATCGCCGGCCTTCGTTGCGTCCGGGTGAGTCGAGGCGATGGCGATTTCGGGGATGCCGGCCTTCTGGTAAACGGGCGACGCCGCCATGGTGCAGCTCGTGAAGAAGTGTCCCACTACCGCCGCGACGTCCTTGTCGGTGGCTATCTTCTGGGCGACGTTGACCGCTTCTTTGGGGTCTCCCTTGTCATCCGCGAAACTGAGAGCGATCTTCCTGCCGAGGACCCCGCCGGCGGCGTTTATCTCGTCCACGGCCATTTGCGCCCCGTCCTTGAGGGACTCGCCCCACTGCGCGGAGTTGCCGGTCATGGGAGCCGCCAGGATGACCTTGATGTCCGCCGAGGACGAAGAGCCGCAACCCGGGAGCACAATCAAAGTTGCCAAGACCAGTACGCAGACTGCAACCCTCAGACTCTTCATCGTCCATGCCCCCTTGTGTGGTGTTCCTTTGAAGCGAATGTTGCTGTGAAACGATCGGGAAGTATTCCGTTGCCGCCCTCAGCCCCGGGTCCCACCCCCTCCCAAGTATGCTTCCCTTATCCGTCTATCGGCCGCCAGCAAGCCCGCGGGTCCCTCCATCACGATCCTGCCGCGTTCCATCACGTACGCGCGGTTGGACGTCTCGAGAGCCATGCCCGCGTTCTGCTCGACGAGGAGTATCGGGATGCCGTCCTTCGCGATCTCGTGGATGGTATCGAAGATCCGCTCGACCAGTACCGGCGCCAGTCCCATCGAGGGCTCGTCCAGCAGGAGAAGCTTGGGCGAAGCCATGAGGGCCCTCGCTATCGCCAGCATTTGCTGCTCGCCCCCGCTCAGGGTGCCCCCGAGCTGGGCCATCCTCTCCCCCAGGACTGGGAAAAGGGAAAGCACCTTCTCCATGTTGCGCTTCGCCGCCGAGGCATCCCCGGCGAGGAAACCGCCGGTCAGGAGGTTCTCCCTCACGGTGAGGAGCGAGAAGACCCTTCGGCCCTCGGGAACGTGCATCAGCCCCGCCCTGGCGATCTCGTGCGGAGGGAGACCGGTGATGTCCCGTCCCGCGAACCGGATGGCGCCGGCGACCGGTCTCACTACCCCGGAGATACACTTCAGCGTGGTCGTCTTCCCCGCCCCGTTCGCGCCTATGAGACTGACCACCTCTCCCGCCTCCACGCGGAAGCTGATCCCGTGGAGGGCGGTGATGCCGCCGTACGACGCCTTGAGGCCCTCAACCTCCAGCATTTCTAGGCCTCCCCAAGTACGCGGATATGACCGCCTCGTTCGACTGTACCTCGGAGGGAGTGCCCTCCGCGATCTTCGAGCCGTAGTTCAGGACGACGATCCTGTTCGATATGCCCATGACGAACCGCATGTCGTGCTCGATCAGCAGGATGGTCATGCCCTCCGAGTTGAGCCGCAGCAGGTGGTCCGCGAATTGCGACGTCTCGGTGGGGTTCATCCCGGCGGTCGGCTCGTCGAGGAGGAGGAGCCGCGGCCGGGTGGCGAGCGCCCGGACCAGTTCCAGCCTCCTCTGGTCCCCGTAAGGGAGCGAGCGGGCCTTATCGTGGCGCCTGTCGTACAGCCCGGCGGCATTCAACAGGTCGCACGCCTCCTCCAACATCCCGCGCTCCTCGGCGTGGACCGTCGGCAGGCCAATCATGCTCTGTACCAGGGTGTAGCGGGCCCTGGTGCCGATCGTCCACAGTACGTTTTCCAGCACGGTCAGGCCGGGGAACAACCGTATGTTCTGGAAGGTGCGGGCGATGCCCCGCCTGTTCACCTCGTGCGGAGGAAGGACCGTGAGTTCCTCGCCCGCGAGACGGATGCTTCCGTTATCGGCTCGGAGCACGCGGGTGACCAGGTTGAAGACGGTGGTCTTCCCGGCACCGTTGGGGCCGATCAGGCCCACGATGCGCCCTTGCCCGACGACGAAACTGAGGTCGTGTACTGCCCGCAGGCCCATGAACGACTTGGACAACCCGTTGACCTCGAGCAGATCCCCGTTACTCACCCGGCCCCCACCACCCCTTCGGGGCGCACCGCCATCAGCACCACCAAGGCCGCGCCGTACACCAGCAGTCTGAGCTCCGCGATCGGCCGCAGGAGCTCAGGGAACAAGACCAGCAGCGCGGAGCCTATTATCGGACCCCAGAACGTGCCGCGACCCCCTAGTATCACCATGCAGAGCACGAGTATGGACTCGTCCAGGGTGAAGTTGGACGGGTTGATGTAGGAGACGTAGTGCGCGTACAGCCAGCCGGCGACCGCCGCCAGGGCGGAACTTATCATGAGCGCCCACATCTTCGCGGCGAAGACGTCCACGCCCATGACCTGCGCCACGGTTTCGTCCTCCCTCACAGCCCGCCAAAATCGCCCGAATCGGCCGTACTGCAGGTTCCAGATCCCGTAAAGCGCCAGCGAGGCGAACGCCGCCACGAGGTAGTAAAACCTCGGCCCCTGGCCCAGGTCCAGCGCCAGCAATTTGGGCGACGGGATCGCCTTTATGCCGAAAGGACCCTGGGTCAGCCCCGTGAGATTCAGCATCAGGCTGCGGACTATCTCCCCGAAGCCGAGCGTGGCTATCGCGAAGTAATGACCCCGTAACCTGAGCGACGGGGCGCCCACGAGGGCGCCCGCCAGCATCCCAATTGCCACGGCCGCCGGCAGCCCGGCCCAGAACCCCAGCCAGGAGCCCGGCACCACGCGGGTGCTGATGATGGCGCCGCAGTAGGCACCGAGGCCGTAGAAGCCCGCGTACCCGAGGTGGAGCAGGCCGGCCAATCCCACGCTGATGTTCAGCCCCGACGAGAGTATCACGTAGATGCCGAGCACGTTCAACAAGTGGATCACGTAGCCGTCGCGGACTACGAGCGGCACGAGAACCGCAGCGACGCACAAGCTGGCGAGCGCCGCGCGCTTTCGGGCGGGCGATGCGTCCCCGACCCGGCCGCGGAGAAGTCTCACCGCCCCTCACCCACCCTTCTCGGCCGAGACCCCGAGTATCCCGGACGGCCTGAACAGCAGGACGAGCAGCAAC
>JANLGA010000011.1:24395-35821 GCA_024653225.1 Bacillota bacterium
CTCTCGGCCAACCCCAGGATCAATCCCCCGAGCATTGCGCCGCGGATGCTCCCGATGCCGCCGAGGATCGCTGCGATGAACGACTTCAAGCCCACCATGACCCCCATGTCGAAGGAGATGGACGCGTAGAACATGGCCACGAGCATGCCGGCGATCCCGCCCAGCGCCGACCCGAGGACGAACACCACGCTGATGACCTTGTCCGGCGCGATGCCCATCATTGAGGCCATCTCGAGATCCAGGCTGACCGCGCGGACGGAAATGCCCATGCGCGTGCGCCTCACGAATTCGTTCAGACCCACCATGAGACCGAGTGCGACCAGGGGTATCGCCACCTGGAGGATGGAGAGCCTCACACCCGCGAGTTCGAGCATGTCGTCCGCCAGGACCGCCGGGAAAGGCAGCGTCCTGCTCCCCCATGACAACATCGCGATGTTCCGGATGACGATGGACATTCCGAGCGCGCTTATGAGCTGCGCCGATTTGGTTGCCTTACGAATGGGCTTGTAGGCGATCCTCTCCACCATGAGCCCGGCGACGGCGGCGCCCGCGACGCTCAACGCGATGGACGGCCAGAACGGCAATCTCAGGAGAGACAGCGCCGTGAAGGCGAAGAACGCCCCGACCATGTATATCTCGCCGTGCGCGAAGTTGATCAGACCCAGCACGCCGTAGATCAGGGTGTACCCCAGGGCCACAAGACCGTATGTCGAGCCCACTGTGAGGCCGTTGATGACTTGCTGAAGGAGCATCGCCGGTTCACCTCGCGGGGTTTGTCCCGCCGCCGGTCACTTCACCCCTCACTCGGACCTAAACACCCACCTGCCCTTGGCCGTCGCAAGGTCGGACAACTTGCGGGCCTTTTCCACGACCACAGGCGCCACCCTGCCGACCTCCACTTCCACGTCGCCGAGGATCGGGAACGAAACGCAGATGGCCCCGATTGTGGCGCCCCTCCTGTCCTTCACCGGCGCCGCGACCGATGCCGTCCCGGTGTACACCTCGCCTACACTGGTCGAGTACGATCGAGACTCGGCAACCTCGAGCTCTTCCATTAACCGGCCGAGGGCCACGGTGGCCCCGGTGCAGGCTTTCAAAGTCTTGCCGTCGAGCCGGCGCCTGACTTCGTCGCGGGGCAGTTGCGACAGCACGGCCTTCCCCAGCGCGCAGGCGTACGCCGGAAACCGGTCGCCGGGGCTCGCCACGATCCTGACGGGCGAGGTGCCCTCCTCTGCCAGGATGATGACTATCTCCATCCCGCTGAGGACCCCGAGGTACGAGCTGTGCCCGCTTTCCCTGCTCAGTTCCTCAAGCACCGAGGCGGCAAGTCTGTGCACGGCGTGTTGCTTGAGGTAGACCGATCCCGCCTGAAAACACGCCAGGCCTATCCTGTACCGCCTGGTGACCGGGTCCTTCTCGAGAAAACCCGCTTCCTCCAGGGTTCGGACGACGCGGTGCACGGCGCTCTTCGGGCGGCCGAGCATGGCGCTGATCTCGGTGATGCCGAGGTCCGGGGTTGAACCGTCGAAGCATCCGAGGACCCTGATCGCCTGCCTCACGCTCTCAATGGTGCCAGCCATTTTCTACCACCGGCGTTCCACCATGTATAACGCCGTTCCATCGCGTTTTGCGTAAGGTTCAACGCCGTTCGCCGGAATCCTGCAGCAGGTCACAAACTCGTAAGGCGCCGCGTCGAACGCCGTCGCGTCACCCGGGTGCAAGGACAAGTCGCAGGCTCGAACATATCCGACTCGCATCCGAACCGCGTCGCGGCAGGCAATCGTCTCCCGGGAGACAGCTAGGGAGATCCTGGAACGCCGGAGAATGATCAGGGGCGGGGAGGTGGGGGCATGGGTGGACCGGCGCGCCCAATGGCGCCCTGCGGGCTGTACTGTGACGACTGCACCATTTTCAAGGCCACGACGGACGAGCAAGCGAGGCGGGAGGTCATAGCCTGGCTCGAACGCCGAGGTCGGACGAACATCGTTCCCGAGTCCATCGGGTGCGTCGGGTGCCCGGGCGACGGCGGACCCTACTGGGCGCCCGACTGCGAGATACTCAGGTGCACACGCGAAAGGGGATTGGCGACGTGCAACCAGTGCGCGGAATTCGTGTGCGAGCGGCTCGACAGTTGGGGAAAACAATATGAACACCACCGCGATGCGGTGGAGAGGCTGAAGCAACTGCGGCCGTGCGTGCCCTCCTGACGGTCGCCGCGGGGGCTTCGCCTCTCGGGAGCTCATATGACGGTCGGCGCGGGGTCCGGCCCTCTCGGGCGTTCATCTCGCGGTCTGCACGGTGTACGTGTTGGCGCCTCCGAGCGGAGCTATATTGAAATACGTCTCGCCGGTCTTGTTGAAGAAGACGGCATAGCTTATCCCGTTGCCCTTGCCGTCGCGTATGCCCCTTACCTGTATGACTCCCTTGGAGGGCACCCTGACCTTCGTGACCCTGTGGGTTATGGCGAACGGGTCCGTCCGCGGCCTGCCGTCAACGAACACCTGCACGTAGTCGCCGTCCTCGTCCGCGAAATCCCATATCGAAAGCTCCACCGGACCCCCGCCTTCATCCGGAACGGCCACCATGTAATCCCCCGGCTCCATCTGCGGGTCTTCCTGGACCATCCGCGTCCCGGGGGAAACGCCGGCCGCCACGCCCTTCAGCACCGTCTCGAGGTCGTTTCTGCTCGCCCGCGGGCCGAACATGACGGTCAGGACGAGTAACGCCGCGCACACGAGGCCCGTGAAGAACCGAAACCCTCTCTTGTCGGCGTCCATGACGTCGAATTCGGCTTCCTGCTCCCGGCCGTGGTCCAGCCGATCCTTTGCCTGGTCCATCCGTCTCCGCATGTGGGCCACCCCTCCGGCTCGATTTCCGCCCGCTCAACCCCCGCCCCGATCGCGGGTCCCGCGCTCTCGCGCCGCGGGCCCTGTTCACCCGGCGGCCTCGAACTTCGCGAGCTCTTCTTCTTCCTTCTCGATGAACGGCACTACGGGGTTCCTCGTGTAGTAGACGGACATGAACACCCTCCAGGCCAAGAGCAGGGCGAAAAAGGCCACCGCGCCCGCCGTCCTCCTGGTGACGCCCGCCTCTTTGAAGGCGACGTTCACGGCCGCCATGGCGACCGACGTGAACAGGCTGGAGATGGTGAACATCTTCAGCATCTGGTAAGCGGATGGAAACACTGCATAGAACCTATTCAAGCCCCTGAACCTCAGCGACACGTACACTATGGTGCAGAGCACCCACGCAACATCCAGGTTCCCGTTCGAGCTGCCCGGGAAGCTGTACCCATACGTAATGACGTCCTTGCCGTTGGATATGGCCATGAACGGCAGGATGACGCTGAGCAGCGCGGCGAGCGGCATCAGCAGCAGCCAGTACGCGAAACCGATCAACTTTCCCAGAAGGGCCACCCATACCACCCCCGTACCACCCCGCCGCTGTCAAGTCCGACGCCGGACCGCGAACGGACTCAAGCCGCCTGGATGTCCGCGTCCTCGATCGTCTCCAGCGAATCCCTGTCGAACCGCGCCTCGCGCTGGAGCCTGACAGCCTGGTTCCGCACCGCCTTCTCGAACAGGTTCCTCACGTAACGCCCGTTGCCGAAATGGCTCTCCTGCCGCGCCGCCTCCAGGATCTCGCGGATCCGCGCCGACGCACCCTCCGTCAGCCTGAACCCCGCCGACGCGAACATCCGCGCCGCGATCTGCTCCAATTCGGCGGTGGAGTAATCCGGGAATTCTATGACCGTCGGGAAACGCGACTTGAGCCCCGGATTCGTGTCGAGGAAAGCATCCATTTCCGCGCTGTACCCGGCCAGGATCACCACGAGCCGGTCCCTGTTGTCGTCCATCTCCTTGACGAGCGTGTCTATCGCTTCCCGCCCGAAGTCCGCGCCGGAACCCGCCTCTTGCGCGAGGGAGTACGCCTCATCAATGAACAGTATCCCGTCCAAAGCCCGCCGCACGACCTCTTTGGTTTTCAGGGCCGTCTGACCGACGTACCCCGCGACCAGGCCTCCGCGGTCGGTCTCCACGAAGTTCGTTCCGGAGAGCACCCCCATCTCGTGAAGGATGCCCCCGACAATCCTGGCCATCATCGTCTTGCCGGTGCCGGGATTGCCCTTGAATATCATGTGCAGCGTCTGGGGACCACCGGCCTCCATGCCGAGTCTCTTGCGCTCGTTCTGGACCCTGAGCTGGGCTTGGAGGCTTCGCACGAAGTCCTTCACCTCGCCCAGCCCCACGACCCCGGACAACCGTTCCTCGAGGTCGAAACCCGCCGGGGTCTCCCTCACCGGGGCGAAGTCCGCCTCCTCGAGGACGATCATCTCCCCGGCCGCGACGCCGTCGGCCACCGCTATTCTGGCCGACTGGCGCCGTATCGCTTCTTCCAGGACGTTCCTGGCCAATCTCGCATTGCCGCCCGAAGGGCCTCCGCGGCGCCGTTCGAATCCCATCCTGTCGCGCAGCGCCTCCACGGCCCCGGGGGCGATCCTGAAGCCCCTTTCCCCGGCCATCACGCGGACGATCTCCACGAGCTCCTCGGCGCTGTAGTCGGGAAAGTCAATCCTGATCGGAAACCTCGACTGCAGGCCGGGATTGGTCGCGAGGAACTCGTCCATCTCCTTCTCGTACCCGGCGAGGATGACGACGATGTTCTCGCGGTGGTCCTCCATCAGCTTCACGAGGGTATCAATGGCCTCCCGACCGAACCCGGTCGGCCCGTCGGAGGCCAGCGTGTAAGCCTCGTCAATGAACAGCACGCCGCCGAGGGCGGAGAGGAAGACGCCCGTCGTCTTACCCGCTGTCTGCCCGGCGTATTCGGCCACAAGGCCGCTCCTGCCGGTCTCGACGAGCCGGCCGGACTTCAAGGCGCCCATCTCTCTCATCATCTTCGCGACCAGGCGCGCGACGGTGGTCTTCCCCGTCCCCGCGTTTCCCGTGAAGATCATGTGGAGTGATTGCCCGGTTTCCACCTTGAGGCCCGCCTTGCGGCGTTTCTGGTCGGCCAGGAGCTGCTTTTCCAGGTCCCGCAAGAAATCCTTGACCTTCGCCAGACCGACTATCCTCGACAGCTCGGCATCCAGGTCGTATTCGCTGCTCTCCTTCAGGCCGAAGTCCGCGGGCGTCAGTGCGTTGAGCTCCGCCTCCGCGACCCCCCCGCCGGCACCCGCCGTGGCGATCCTCCTGGAGTGCGCGGCTATCGCCCTTTCGAGCAGGTTCCTCACGAGCCTGCCGTTGCCGCTGTCGTTTCTCCCGGGTATCTGCAACCTCTCGAACATCTCGAGAAGCGGCTCCTCGCAACCCGGCTCGATGGAGTAGCCGGCTGCTCGGGCCAGCACGCCCAGGATCTTGAGCATCTCCTCCGGCGTATAATCGGGGAACTCGACGGTGTAGTTGAACCTCGACCTGAGCCCGGGATTGGTCTTCAAGAATTCCTCCATCTCGGCTGTGTAGCCCGCCAGTATCACCACGAGGTTCTCGCGGTTGTCTTCCATCGCCTTGACCAGGGTGTCCACGGCCTCGATCCCGTACACGTCGTCCTTGTCGCGCGCGAGGGAGTATGCTTCGTCAATGAACAGCACGCCGCCGAGGGCGGACCTCACTCGCGACAACGTTTTCTGGGCCGTCTCGCCCACGTACTGGCCGACGAGGTCGGGCCTGCCCACCTCCACCAGGTGCCCACTGGAGATGTATCCCAGGGCTTTGAGGTACCGGGCGACCAACCGAGCCATGGTTGTCTTCCCGGTTCCCGGGTTGCCGGTGAAGATCATGTGCAGCGCCATCTTCGGCGGCCGTTCACCTTGCGCCTCGCGCATCTTCTGCGCCCTCAGGTTGTGCTTGAGGTCGTTGATGAACGCCTTGACGCTGTCCAGGCCGATTATCCGTTCCAATTCCCTGTCGAGCGCCTCGGGAGCCTCCTCCTCGCGCCGGCGCCGGACCGCGTCCAGGCTGTGCTCGCCGACGGGCGTGCGGAGGTACAGCGCGTCATCCTTGACCAGGACCCGGCAGCTCATCCCCGGCGGCACGACCTTCCTCAACTGGAGCTCGACCAGGGGCTCCTCGATGAAGGACTCGATGCATTCCCGAACGCCGTGGGCGCCCCTCTTTGGGTCCGCGTGGGCGACCACCCAATCCTCGACATCCTTCCAAGAGAGGCTGAGCCCGAGGTTCTCCACTGCTTCCCCGGCGTAGTCTTCCAGCCACGACTTGGCCAGCGCCGACAGGGCCCGCCGCGAGAGGGGCTTCGTCGAGGCCGTGTCCAGGACGTTTTCCATGAACGGCCGGGGAAACATGTTCCCAAGGCTGCTCGCGTCAACCCCGGTGATGAACACGAGGTATTTGCCGTTGCACTGGATCTCGTCCGTCGTGCCGAGCATGAGGGCGCCCGTGACCTCGGCCATCTTCCCCAGCTGGGAAACGTACCTCCTGTCCAGCTTGAGCGCGCCGTTCACGCCGAGGCTGACGAGCTTGTCGAGGGCACTGGCATGGGCCTTCTCCGGGTTTTCGAGTACGACCACGGCGTCAGGGCCGTACAGGGCCTTGTAGAGGTCCGGCACAAACAGGTCTTCCGCGGCCTTCTCCGTCGCGTACTTGGCCAGGTCCAAGCGGGACGTCATCGTCCTCGACATGAGGCCCCTGTCCCTCATGAGTCGCGCCATGACGGAGACCGCCAGGTGACGTCCGCTTCCCTCGGGACCGCACACGAACACCAGGTTCCTGTAGCTCTTCCGGCCGCCGGACACGAACGGCCGCTTGAACGCGACGCATAGGTCCCTGATGCAGTCCGGCTGCTCGAGGACGTATTGCGCCATCTCGTGCTCGATCCAGTCGAACGCCGCGTCAACCTGCCGCCTCTGGAGGGGTCTCTCGTGTGCGAGTGCCGACTGAATCGCCCCCGCCGTCGAGGCGGCGGCCCCGGCGGCCGCATCCACAACCCTCGTCGCGGTCGCCTCAGCGCTCTCGACGGCGCCGACGATACGGCCGGCGACATCGCCGACCGGTCCGATGACGGGTGCGGGCATGCCCCCCGGGCGACCCCTGACCGCCGCCGCGCGCCCTCCGGCCACGATTCGTCGCAGCGCCTCACCGTTGAACAAGCCCGCTTCCCTGATGTGGTCGAGGAGCTGCACCTCCGGGAAGAGGATCCGAACGAGGACTCGGACGTCCAGGTAGCTATCGAGTTTCCACCTGCGGCGAGCCATGCTGCACTTCCCCCGCTTGGCGCCCGCCGCAGCGGTGACGCGGCACGCGGCCGCGGCGGCCCCAGCGTTCTGGATATTCCGCCCAATCATTCTCCGGGGGCCACGGAAGCACCTCCGTCTCCGCGGAGCGACCCGGCCGGTCGCCCGGCTCAGGGCTCCGAAACCCTGGAGAACCCCCAGCCGCTCCAGCGCCAGACGCCCGTCCGCTGCTTCCCGGGGTCGGAATAGTCACCCTCGACAGTCACCAGCTCGTTCAGCCCGTCGCCGTCGAAGTCTTCCAGGGATATGGCGTAGTTGGGTCGGTCGAGGTTCGAAGACTGCCACACCGCTTTCAGCGAACCCCCGGCCGGGCGGAAAATGAAGAGATGATTCCTTACGCTGCGGTCTTCTTCGTGTACCCAGAACGGCCTGTCGGGGCCGAAGCTTCCCTCCTTCCAAACGGAGAGACCCAGTTCCCGGGCACCGTCGTTATCGGCGTCCCCGAGGGTGAAGTCGTCCACCCACCAGTCTTCCGGCGACTGCCAGACCTGTTCCCGGTCAACCGTTATTGTCAGCCTGCCGTCTCGCAGTAGGTACTCTTCCACACGCCCGTCCGCGTCAAGGTCGGACTCGCATCTCTTCGTCGTCCTCGATCCCGGGCGGGGACCCGGCGGGTACACGGTATACCTCTCCGCACACTCGTCCCCTCCCTCGCCGCGCACCACGACCCGCTCGACATCCAGTGAAAGCCGGCTCAGCACGGCCTCGGCTTCTTCACCCCGGAGGATCTCCGGCCGGACCCCGTTTATTATCACCGGCGCGAGTTCGATCCTCTCGAGACCCATCGAGCCGATGAATATCCTGACCGCGACGCCCTCGCGCGTGGCCCTCGACCACACCTGGTCGAAAACGAAGTTGCCGAGGCTGTAGAAGATGTACGCGTCGCGGTAGCGCTCGGCCCTCTGCACCACGTGCGGGTGGTGTCCTATGACCAGGTCGGCTCCCGCATCCACCGCGGCGCGGGCGTACTGGACCTGGGTCGAGTCGGGGTCGCGCGAGTATTCGGTGCCGACGTGCATGGACACGACCACGTAGTCCGCGCGCTCTCGGGCCTCCCGGATTCCCGCCCGCATCCTGTCGAGGTCGAGGACGGCGATCACCGGAGCATCCGAGATCATGCCTGCAGACCCGCCCGGCGCCGTCCCAGCCGACGCACCCGGCACCGCCCCCTCTCCTGCCGTTCCGGTCACACCGGGCGACCCCGCGGCAAGTCCCGGTTCGCAGTAGGCAAGGAAGGCCAACCGGATCCCCCCGACCTCGAAGTGCGCAGCCCCGTACGCCTCGCTTTCATCCCACCCGGCCCCTACGCATTCGACCCCGACTGCCTGGAGGTTCCGAAGCGTGTCCGCGAGGCCGTCGGCCCCGAAGTCCAGCGCGTGGTTGTTGGCGAGCGAGAGGACGGTGAAGCCGGATTCGGCCAGGGCCGTTCGAAGCCCCGGGTCGGCGCGGAGGATCATGTCCCGCGGGCCGATCTCCGGGCCGGGCGTGAGCGGGCATTCCAGGTTGCCGAATACGACATCAGCACCGCGCAGGTAACCTATCACCCCGGAGAAGGGGTGGCCGACGTCTCCGCGCTTGCGAATCTCCTGGGCGACGCCGCGTGACAGCATGATGTCCCCGACGGCCGCGAGGATGACGGGTTCCCGCCTTTCCGGGAGGCCGAGCCGCTCGCGCCTGAAGGCGGCAAAATCCGCCCGGGTACACCCGACGCAGGCCAGGGAAACCGCCAAGACCGCCGGGAGTATTCCGGCGAGCCGCCCGCGCGTCGTCATTGGGCCATGAAAGACTTGGTCCAGGCGGGCGGCGGAGGGGCTTGCCCGTCATTCAGCATCCGGTGCCACCTCGAATCCGTCAGCCGGTCGCCCAGGGGCCACTCGAACTCGTAGTACGAATACACTCCGCCCCTGGCGATCCTGAGCTTGCCGTCAACGGGCACAACGGCGTAGATCTCGAAGATGTTCCCAGTGGCCTCTTCCAGGACGCGGCCCTCCGGGTCGGTTGCGACGTCAACCACCACCGCCGCCGGCCGGTCGAACGACTGCGAACGGTGTTCGACGCCCTCGTCGCGCAGGGCCTCCAACCAGAAGTGCTCGAGCTGCACCCCGTACCCGCGGATGAGGTCGTACTCGGCGTCGGTGAGCGGGGCATTGCCCAGCTCCTTCTCGGAGATGGTCTTCAGGGAAAGCGCCAGGCTCTCAAGCTTCTCCAGGCCGGCCTCATCCCTCTCGGCCAGGAGGCCCCTGGCCTTCAGGCCCTCCCGAGTCATCTTCGCGAGCGAGGCCAGGCGGCCGTAAACTTGGGGGTTGGGCTCGACGTATCCCCGGTCATCCACGTCGAGGGCGCCGCCCCCGGCCTCGGCGTAGACCGGCTTCGAGTACAGGATCGTATCGTGCTTCAGCTCGACCCAGCTGCCGAGGAAAGTGCTGAGCTCCTTCCTCGCCCACGCCGAATTGCGCATGAAGGATGGGTAGCCTACGGGCTTGTCCTGCACGATAGGCAGGAGGGAATAGAGCCAGCTCCAGTACAGGTTCTGGGTCCAAGTCGCCTTGTCCAGCGCCGCGACGTGGGCCCTCACCTTCGCCATGTTCTCGGGGTACAGCCGGTATTCCGTTTCTCCCATGGATTCCAGGATCTCGTACGCTTCTCTCGAACCCAGCGCCGCCGGGATGTCCAGGCCCTTCGGAAGCATGCGCCTCCGGCCGCGACTGTCTTCCTTCACTTCGCGGTATACGAGCCTCTGGAAGATGGAAGCGTCGATAGTGAATCTCTGCCCCATGAACCTGAAACCCTTGATCTCCCGCTCACGGTCCGGCTGGATGGTCTCGTCGAAGATGGGAATCGAATTGATGGCCGGAGGTTCGAGCTTCGCCGCCGCTTCCAGGAACGCGGCCCAACGCGCCCCGTCCGAAGCCAGCGACTTGAGGTCCACGCGGGCGCCGTATACCTTGTCCAGCAGCCCCTTGAAGTGAAGCGGCGAGATGTCATCGCTCTTGCCGACGAAGAAGCTCGTCGGTTCGTACAGCCTGTTCCAGGACGTCAGGTTGTCGCCTTCACCCAACGCCAGCGTAATCAGTACGGCCGATTTCGTCTCGTCCTCGCTCTTCAGGCGGAAAGTCAGCCTGCCGTACCACGTCATGGCCTTGAAGTACGCCTTGAGACCCTCGGCCTTCTCGTAGTGCCCCCGCGGGACATACTGGGAGTAGTCCTCCTTAAGGTTCTCGACCACGTCGAATGCGGCGCCCATGTTCATGAGCGGCGAGACGGTAATCCCCTCGTGGGCCGCGATGAGGGCCAGCTCCCGCCCCACTTCTTCCTTCACCATGTCGGGCACGGCGAGGCCGGGGTCCAGCAGTGCGCCGCCCACGGCGAAGAACCCGACGTTTCTCCGGGCCGCGTTCTCCCAGGTCGTGCCCTTCAGGATGGAGTACTGCCTCTCGGCGGCCGCGAGCATAGCGAGGTTCAGGTTCCTCAACTCGGGGACGAGTTTCTCGGTCTCGACGATCCTGAGAAGGTGGGAGAAGAAGAGATGGTAGTTGTGAAGCATGGAGTCCACCGTGACGAGGCTCGGCACCGGATCGTACCTGTTGCTTTCGTAAAGCCAGAAGAACTCCTTCAGGTGCTTGTTGGGGACCACGACGAAGCCGTTCTTGACCAGGAGCTCCCTGGCCGCGCTCGACAGCCGGAACATGTCCCTGTTCGTGACGTTCCCCAAGTCGGCGGCCACCGTGTACGGTTTCACCGCGGGAGCGGCGTTCACCGGGACCTCCTCGTAGCGGGCGAACCCGGGGGCGACACTGCCCGTCGGTGTGGCAGGCGATGGCGCTTCCGGGGTCGCTCCCTTGTTCCCGTCACTTGCAGGCGCGGCAAGACACCCGCTCAGCGACACCAGCAAGACTGCCGTTACGGCCGTCAAGACCGCCCTATTCCGCAACACGGCATACCCTCCTGTATGGGAAGATCCCCCGCCGCCAGCGCCGGGCTTCCGCCCGCCCGCGCGATGCGAACAAGGGCGCCTTCGGCAAGGCGCTGATTGTGGCTGGCTCGGCAAATTACACCGGTGCACCCTACTTAGCCGCTGCTGCAGCGACGCGCATTGGCGCGGGGCTGGTAACGCTAGCCCTGCCGGAGACTATCTATCCTATTCTTGCTGCCAGCATACACGAGGCCACGTTTCTGG
>JANLGA010000120.1 GCA_024653225.1 Bacillota bacterium
ACGCTCACAGCATAGAAAAGCCGGGGGGATTCACCTACTATCTCTTGACACAGCCCGGGTCCTCGCGTCGCTTGCATGCATTTTCCCGGTGTGGTATACTTCTAGAAGAGATTGGGAGCCAGTCTATTCGGTTGCGGGAGAGTGGGTTGAACGACCCACTATTTGTTTGGAGTGGAAACGAGGGTCGGAGAGCGGATGCGGACTGGTGGGTCTGTGGGGAAAGGGACCGACATCGAGGGCGGAGTGGCCGCGATAGTTCGTCCGATTGTCGAGGATATGGGCCTATCGTTGGTCGAGGCGAGCTTCGGTCGCGCCGGCCCGACGTGGGTCCTTCGGGTCGTCATATTCAAGCCGTCCGGAGTGGACCTGGACGACTGCGAGGCCGTCAGTCGGCGCGTTTCGGACGCGCTGGACCGCGCCGACATCATTGACAGGCGATACGTGCTGGAGGTGTCATCCCCGGGACTGGAGCGCGTGTTCAAGAGCGAGGATGAGTACAGGATTTTCGTAGGGAGGAAGGTCACGCTGGTCACCCGGTCGCCTGTCGAGGGTCGGAATCGGGAGATCTCGGGCGTGTTGTTGGGCCTCGTCGAGAACGAGGAGGCCCGCGCCGTCGAAGGCAAGGCGGTGAAGATCGCCACTGAAGCGGGCGAGGTGACCGTGCCCCTGGACACCGTGAGGAAGGCGAGGCTGGACGAGGTTGAGTCGGCCTTCAGGGGCAAGGGGGGAGGCGGAAAGCGGTGAATGCAGAGTTCATAGGCGCGATCGAGGAGATCGAACGCAGCAAGGGCATAGCGAAAGACGTCCTCCTGGAAGCCATAGAGGCCGCCCTCATCTCAGCTTATAGGCGGAATTTCGGGTCGTCGCAGAACGTGCGCGTGCATATTGACAGGGAGACGGGGGAAATCAAGGTATTCTCGCGCAGGACCGTGGTCGAGCAGGTCACCGATCCGCGGACCGAGATATCCCTCGCAGAGGCAAGGGAGCTGGACCCAAACTACCGGGAGCAAGACGTGGTCGAGACCGAGGTCACGCCCAAGGACTTCGGCAGAATAGCGGCCCAGACTGCGAAGCAGGTGGTAGTGCAGAGGATACGCGAAGCCGAGCGCGGGATCATCTTCGAGGAATTCTCGAGCCGCGAGGGAGACATCGTCACCGGGCGAGTGCACAGGCAGGAGAACAGGAACATCATGATCGACCTGGGTAGGGCCGAGGGGATACTGACCCCCAACGAGCAGATCCCGGGCGAGTTGTACCGCCAGGGCGAGCGCATAAAGTCATACATCCTCGAAGTGCGTAAGACTACCAAGGGCCCGCAGATCATGGTGTCGAGGACACACCCGGGGCTCTTGAAGAGGTTGCTCGAGTTCGAGGTGCCGGAAATCCATGACGGTATCGTCGAGATAAAGGGAATAGCGCGGGAAGCTGGTTCCCGTTCCAAGATCGCGGTTTATTCGAGGGACGAAACGGTGGATCCGGTCGGGGCGTGCGTGGGCCCCAAGGGCGTTCGCGTGCAAACCATAGTGAACGAGCTGAGGGGCGAGAAGATGGACATAGTGCGATGGTCCCCGCGCATCGAAGAGTTCGTCGCTAACGCCCTGAGTCCCGCCAAGGTCGTTGCCGTGCAGTGCCACGAGGACGGCAAGGTGGCGAGGGTCGTTGTGCCGGACTACCAGCTCTCCCTGGCAATCGGCAAGGAGGGTCAGAACGCGAGGCTCGCCGCCAAGCTGACTGGCTGGAGGATTGACATCCGAAGCGAGTCGCAGGTGGCCGAGTCGGCGGCGGCCGCCTACCACGGCGGAGGGGACGAGGCCGATGATTCGCCGCCCGACGAAGCGGATGGCCGACAGTCGGCTGGTCCTGACGACTCGGGAGACGGGGGTGTGCCTGGTTGAGACCTCGCAGGATACCCATGAGGACGTGCGTGGGGTGCCTGGAAGTCAGGGGGAAGAAAGAACTCATACGAGTCGTCCGAACCCCCGCCGGGTCGCTTGACGTAGACCCGACCGGGAAGAAGCCCGGCCGGGGCGCATATCTGTGTGCGAACGCCGAGTGTCTCGAGAAGGCACTGAAGGGGAGGCGGCTCGAGAACGCCCTCGGAGTGAAGATAGACAGTGATACCATCGAGAAGGTGCGGGCGCGTCTCAGTGCTCCCCCGCCGGACCGGAGGTGAAGCGATTGAACGAAAAGACAAGGGTATACGAGCTCGCCAAGGAGATGCTCGTTGACAGCAAGGTCGTTCTCCGGGTCCTATCTCAACTCGGCGTCGAAGCCAAGAATCACATGAGCACCATGGACGCGGAGACTGCCCAGAAGGTTCGGGACGTACTGACGGGCAAGCTCAGGCTGGGTAAGGCCAAGAGGGAAAGGACGGAGAGACCGGAGAGGCAGCCGGTGCGCACGCCTATCCCACGGCCGGCACCGCGCACGGCGGAGCCGCCTGTTTCCCAGCGCGAACAGGGGCCGGGGAAGGTCATCGGCAAAGGGCCGGTCGCCAGGCCGCACGCGCGACCGCCCATCCAGCA
>JANLGA010000121.1 GCA_024653225.1 Bacillota bacterium
AGGCCGGCTTTCTCCTGCGACGCCCTGGAGATCTCTCTTGCCGCCGCATCCATCCTCACCCTGGCCTCGGCGGCATCGTTCTTCTTGGCACTCAACTCGTTGAGCACCTCGATGAGCTCGGCCTTACGCCTTTCCAGCTGCTCTTCCGCCTCCGCCAGGCGGGCGGTCGCCTCCTCGAATGATTTCTCGGCGAGCGACAGCGCACCGACCTCGGCCTCGAGGGCGCCGGCCACCCGAGAGGCCTCTTCGGCCTTTGAAGACGTCTCCCGCCGCAGCGATTCCAAGGCGGCCTCGAGCGACTCCCGCTCCCGCGCCAGGTTCTCTCTCGATGCGACTATGTCTCTTAACCGGTCCTCGCCGGACCTGAGCTGCTCAGCGATCCTCCCGGACTCCACCTCGAGCGACTTCAGCCGCTCCTTCAGGTCGGCCATTCGAGTCTCCGATTCCTCCGCCGCCGCCTTGAGCGACTCGATCTCCCGTTCCAGCCGCTCCAACTCCGCCGCGGCCTCCTGCAACCTCTCGCGGTAGCGCGCTGTCTTCCTGTCGCTCTCGTCGAGGTGTTCGCGCGCGGAGGACACCTGGCCCAGGTACGCCCCAACCTGCAAAGCCATGAGCCGCTTCCGGAGCTCCAGGTGTTTTTCCGCCTTCTCGGATTGCTCCTTCAGCGGCCCCAATTGTCTCTCTATCTCTTGGATTATGTCTCCGAGTCTGGTCAGGCCCTCTTCGGTTTCGGTCAGCTTCCTCGCCGCGTCCTTCTTCCGGTTGCGGAACCGGACGATTCCGGCCACTTCCTCGAACAGCGCCCGCCTCTCCTCGGGCTTGGCCGCCAGCACCTCATCCACCTGGCCCTGGGCCAGCACGGAGAAGGAGTCCTTTCCGATCCCGCAGTCCGACAGCCACTCGGAGATGTCCCTGAGCCTGCACGGGGACATATTGATGAGGTATTCGCCTTCGCCGTCCCTGAAGACGCGTCGAGTGACCGTCACTTCGCTGAACTCGAGTGGAATCGTTCTGTCGGAATTGTCGATCGTCAGGGAAACCTCTGCGAAGGAAAGCGGCTTGCGCTTGTGGTTTCCGGCGAATATCACGTCCTCCATCCTCAGACCGCGAAACGCCCTGGCGCTCTGTTCGCCCAAGACCCATCGTATCGAGTCCGCGATATTGGATTTTCCACTGCCGTTCGGACCGACTACGGCGGATATTCCCGGTCCGAATTCCATCTGCGTCCTCTCGGGAAACGACTTGAACCCGCAAAGATCCACTCGTTTGAGGAACAATAGGTTCACCTTGCCCTTGGCATTCTGCGACCAGCCAATACTTTCTAGCAGGCACCGTCAATTCCTTCACCGCCGTTCTGCTGGAAACGGGCAGCCGACGTGGATGAGTGCCGTTACCCACGATATGTAGCAGGTATGCAAACCTTTACAGACGGCATGTAAAGGGTTTCTTTACAGCTGGTGTAAGATGTATGATGCCGGTGACCATGGGAGGCAAGTCCGCTTGCTCGAACGAATAGCGCAGGCAATCCGCGACGATCCGTCCGCCACGGCGAAAGACATCGCCAGGAGACTCGGGTACTCTGAGGAGAAGTCCATCTATTACTGGCTCGAGAAAGGCCAGTTCAAGGGCTTGAGAGAGTTCAGGCACGCCGTTCTGACCGGCCGCTTTCCATCGCGCGGGTACATCGTCGGAGAGACCGCCCGCTCGGCCAGGGAAGGGGAAGCGGCTTATTCACTCCACGAAGTTCCCCTGGTGTCTTCCCTGTCGGATGCCGGGCGCCCGATACTCTCGGGCTCAACCGTCTCGTCACTGTTCCGCGCTTCGCGGGATACGTTCGGCTTTCTGCTCGGCGTCTCGGAGTACGCGCCGGTGCTGGAGCAGGGCGACACCCTCGTCGTGGATCCGGCACGGCCCGCCTCGGACGGGGACCTCGTCCTCGTCCAGTGGGAAGGGGCTCCAAGGATAGTCCGTCATTACGCCGCCGACGGCAGGCTGGTTCTCGTGCATCCCTCGCGGCCCTCGCGTTCCACCGCGGTGCCCAGGGAGGCCGTGAGGATCATCGGCACGGTCGTCGGGCTCGTCCGGAGATTCGCTCGAGACGGCTGACGGCTTCCTTCGCCGCGGCTTGCTCCGCCGACCTCCTGCTCTTCCCGGTGCCGTGCCCGACGACTTCTCCATTCACCCACGCCCTCACTTCGACCGTCCTGTCGTGGTCGGGTCCCTCCTCGGACACGATCTCGTAGGTCACCCTGGCACCGGTCCCGCCGGCCTGAACGATCTCCTGGAGTTCCGTCTTGTAGTCGCGGATGTTCTCGGCCTCGCGGAGGTCCCCCAGTACGAACGTCTTCACCAGCCGCCGCACGCCCTCGATACCGGCGTCGAGATAGGTGGCGGCCACCAGCGCTTCGAATGCCCCCGCGAGCAGCGACGGCTTGGTCCTTCCCCCCGTCGCTGCTCGCGGGGGCATTCGAAGCGCTG
>JANLGA010000122.1 GCA_024653225.1 Bacillota bacterium
CAGCTTGAATACCCGTTGCACCGCGTGGGAGCAACTCACCCCGTACCTCGCCGCCGCCGCGGCCACCGCGGCGCCCGTGGCCTGGTTCACGAGTTCCCCCAGCGTGTCGAGTTGCTCACCCGCCACTTCGCCCCGCGCGCCGGTACCCCCGAGCAAGAGGTCGGTCAATGCCGCGGCATCCGACACCGCGCAGAGGAGCAGGCAGCTCCCCTCGATTCCCCGGGAGATGTTCACCTCGGCGACTACCTTCTCCGCCCCCTTGTCTATCACCGGGGGCTCGGGAATCACGATGACTCCGTCCGGCGCGAACGATACCCCTCTGTCCAGGAGCGTTGCCAACGCCTCAACCGAGCCGTCCAGCACCTGCTTCAGAGTATCGCCCAGCCGGTCCAGGTGCTCGACGTCCTGGAGCCGCGGGTTGCCCTTTCCGTCAGCCATGTTATGCAACTCCCCCCACTTCCCTGGTGACGAGCACTCCGACTTTCTTCTTCGATTTCCCCGGCCTACCGAGGAGCTTGGGCCGCCCGTCCACGTAGACCTTCAGCTCGTGCTCTATGTTCTGCCGCAGGACCACCACGTCGCCCGGCTCCAGGTTCAGCAGCTCCTCCACCGTTACTTCCGCGTCCCCCAGCTCCACGGTCACTTCGACGGGCACCTCTCGCAGGCCCATCGTCACGCTGTCCGGCTCCCTGAGCGTTCCGCGCTGTGCGCTGGAAAACCATTGGTGAGCCGACAGCCTGGGGAGCACCGGCTCTATGCACAGGTACGGAAGGCAGAGGTTGATCGCCCCGGCGCACTCCCCGACCCTCACCTCCGTGGCGACGACCACCACCACCTCGTTCGGCGCTATCACCTGAACGAACATCGGGTTCGTCTCTATCGCCTCGAGCGAGGGCCGCAACTCGATGATGTTTTTCCAGGAAGAGCCGAGGATCTCGACAACCCCCTCCAGGATCCCCTCTATCACAGTCAACTCTATCTCGGTCAACGGCCGACTCTTCGCCAGCGCCTGGCCCGGGCCGCCGAGCATCCTGTCTATGATCGGGAAACCCACGTTCGGAGTCACTTCCATCAGCGCGCTGCCGCTCAGCGGCGTCATCTTGACGACACCGATTATCCCGGGGTTCGTGACGCCGCGGAGGAATTCGGCGTACGTCATCTGGTCCACCGAGGTGATGAACGTCTGCACCACGGTCCTGGTCTTGCCCGCAAAATACCCACTGAGCTGCCGCGAGAAGGTGTCGTGGATCATCTGGATCGTCCTGAGCTGGTCCTTCGAGAACTTATCGGGCCTGCGGAAGTCGTACAACCTCACCCTGGCATTGTGCGGCTCCTCGCGCCGTTCTACCGGCCTGTTAAGCGTGCCGGCGGTCAACTGCGCTATCAGCTGGTCCACCTCGGCCTGACTCAACATTTCCACGCGGGAACTCCCCCAGTCACTGCACCACGAAATCCGTAAAGTATACGTTCAGGATCTCGATCCCCGGCAGGACCTGGCCCAGTGCGAACGCGATATCCCTTGCAAGGGTCCCCATTCCGCTTTCGCCGAGGACGTCCTCGGCAGCCTTCGACCGCAAGACGGCGAGGATTTGGTCTCGTATCACGGCCTGTTTCTGGGCCACGTCCGGGAGCTTCTTTTCGTCCGAGATCTCTATCTCCACCTTGACCCTGATGAACTTCGTCTTGCTGTCATCCGGCATGAGGTTTGTCGTGAAGTCACCGGCCGAAAACAGCCCGGGTTTCACGGTCTTCTGTTCCGCCCCTCCGGGCTTTCGGTTCAGAAAGAAGTACACCCCGGCCGCGGCGGCCCCCGCGACCACCATGACGAGCACGACCCCCAACACTATCTTCAGGACGTTGCCTTTCACCCTACCAGGTCCCCCCCGATTTCGGCTCAGACTTCGACCCGCTGAGCCTCAGGATCACGATGTCAACGCGCCTGTTCTTGCGCCGATTCGCCTCGCTGTCGTTCGGGGCGATGGGCCTGTACTCCCCGTATCCCGCCGCGGAGAGCTTGTCCGGGCTCATCCCGTGCTTCTCTACGAAATACCGAACCACGGACGACGACCTCCCGGTGGACAGCTCCCAGTTGGACGGGAAGCGCTCCGTGTTTATCTTCAGGTCGTCCGTGTGGCCCTCCACCCGAACCTGGTTGGGGATGGACGCTATGAGTACCGCCACCTTGTCGAGGATCGCCCTCGCCTCGGGCCGAAGGTCGGCCTTCCCGAGGTCGAAGAGTACGGAGTCCGCGAACCGCAGCACGAGACCCCTCGCATCTTCCCGGACCTCCACTTGGTTTCCGAGGTTCTCCTTGAGAATGAACGATTCGACAGATTTCCGGACCTGCTCGAATTGAACCAGGTCCTGGCGCTCGAGCTCCTGGAGCGCCGCCTCTATGTCCTGGGGCGAGACCGGTTCCCCAATCACGGCGTCGGT
>JANLGA010000123.1 GCA_024653225.1 Bacillota bacterium
CCCTTCCGAAGGGTCCTTCGGAAGGGTTCCCGGCAACACCATAAAAAATTGGAGCGGAAGACGGGATTCGAACCCGCGACCCTCGCCTTGGCAAGGCGATGCTCCACCACTGAGCCACTTCCGCTCGACGCGCCGTCTCCCGCCCGCTACTCCCGGACGGGCCGTCCGGCATCACGTATTCTCGCGTAGGTCATTGTAACATATCGCCGACCCGATATCAAGGCGTGCCTGCGCCGCGGGGCTTGCACTGCGCATCCGCGCCGCGTATCCGCGCCGTGTGTGCGCCGCGCCCTCATTGCGGACGACACGGTTCCGCCTGTCAACCCCTCAAGACGATGACACACCTGTTGTCGGCTCCGATCTGCAGCAGGTACACGCCCTCCCCGACCTTACCCGTGGCCTTCTTCGTCCCATCCTGGCCTTCGCTGACCTCGACGGGCAGGTCGGTGATCACGTCATCGAAGCGGCCCGCGGCCGATATCGCGTAACCCCCGTTGCCGGCGCCGAGTTCGGCGCGGATGCTGCCGCCGCGGGCGCGAATGCGGATGTCTCCGCATTCCGCTTCCACGTTCACTGCAGCATATTCCGCCGTGACGTCGCAGGTGTCCCGTAGTCCCTCGACGTCCAGATCTCCAGTGCGGCATTCCGCTACTATCGGACCGCCGATTTCCCGGAGGGCCGCTGAACCGCCCCGCGCGGCGACCCTTACCTGTCCGGACACGCGCTCGGCGATCCCGATGCCGCCGGTGACGTCGAGCGCGACATCCCCGCTGATGTCGCAAATGAAGGCTTGCCGGGCACCGCCGACTTTGACGGCCCCCCTCACGTCTTTGACGTCCACGGGTCCGGCGGAGAACACTTCTACGTCCCCCGCCACCCCGCGGATCCTGACCCTTCCCGTGCCGACTCGGACGGTCAGGGGAGCACGCACGCCGGTCGCGCCGACGTCAGTCGGCCCCGGGGAGACCTCCGTGGGGATCCCGTCCGGCACGCGGACTGCCCAGCGCACCTCGACGTCGGAGATGTATTGGGGCCGGATTCGCGCCTCCCCCAAGCCGATGAGGAGAGAGCCTCCCACCCTCGTTCCCGTCACCTTCAGCTCGGAGAGATAATCGGCCGCGTGCCTCTCGGTGTCCGCAAAGACCCGCAGATCCGCCTCGACCCCGACCGAGAGGTCACGCGAGGGTTCGAGCGTGACTGACGACCGCACCCTACCGCGACCGGCCGCGAGGTGAATGGACTGGATTCCCGATGGATCCCACGCGAGGGCGTCGTGACGAGCCTGCTCCACTCTTGGGGATATGTCGCGCCGATAGGATCCCTGTTCCACCAACCCCGCAAGAAACGTCCCCAGGGCTCCCGCGCCGTTGGAGGAAAGGTCGAACACCGCAATGCCGAACGCGACGACCAGCGCCGGCACGAGGGCACGGCGCGTCGAGAATCCGACCATTCTCACACCTCCATCTCCCCTTCGAGCAACAGGCCTCCGAGGACGAGAAAGCCCCCGAGCATGACCGCGAGTGCGGCCAGGAAACCGGAGTCCAGCGTCAGCGTGTCGAGGATCACCACGTCGGCGCTAGACGACCAAGTGCCCACGCGCAGATCGGGCAACCACTGGAACAACCGCGACATGACGGGGACGAGACGCACGAGCAGCCATCCCTGCACGATGAACGCGGCCGCCGCGGTCAATCCCCACCATCGCGGAACCGTGCGCCCGACAACGAAGGAGCACTGTGCGAGCACGAGCACGGTGACCATGAACGCCGTCCAAACCGCGGCGATCTGAAGGCCGGCGTTGACGGCCACGGATATTGGGACTCTCGCCGATAGCCGGGGATCGGGCCGGCCGAAGAAGAGCCAGAAGCTGAGTCCGCGGGCGTTGGCCAGCACGTAGGACCACGCCACGACGGATGCCAACTTCGCGGCGCACACGGTCGCGCCCCGCACCGGCAGGCTCAGTAGCAGCTGGACGGAGTTCGTGGCCCATTCCGCCTGCATGCTGTACAACAGTGCGCCGATCGGCCAGGCCGCCACGACCAGTGAGGCGGCGGCGGAAACGGCCGCCGGCAGGCCCTCCCGCCAGATCCCCATCCTGGATCTCAACAAGGCGTCGAGCAGGACGATCCCCGCGACGAGGGGCCACGCAACCGCGCTCGAACCGCGAAGTTCTTTCCGAAACAACCTCAGGAAGTTCACGGCCGGTACACCTTCTCCCACAAGTCGGTCATTGAGCACCCG
>JANLGA010000124.1:0-757 GCA_024653225.1 Bacillota bacterium
CATAAAGGAGGGGCGACACCCCGTCCTCGAGCGAGTCATGGGACCCGGCAGGTTCGTGCCGAACGATATCCATCTCGACGGTTCCACGAGGATCATGCTGATCACCGGACCCAACATGTCCGGAAAATCTACGCTCCTCGCGTCAACGGCGCTGATCGTGTACATGGCGCACATGGGGTCATTCGTTCCGGCCGCTTGCGCCCGCATCGGCCTCGTGGACGCGATATACTACCGGACGGGGTCGTACGAGGATCTCGCGGGCGGACGCAGTACGTTCCTCGTGGAGCTGTCCGAGGTCGCGAACATACTGAACACCGCGACCCACCGCAGTCTCGTCCTAATAGACGAGCTCGGGAGGGGAACGAGTACCTACGACGGGATGTCGTTGGCCCAGGCCACACTCGAGTACCTGCACGATGCCGTCCGCTGCCGCGCGCTGTTCACTACGCACTACCATGAGCTCGCCTCGCTCGAGCAGAGACTGGAAGGCGTCAGGAATTTCCACGTGACGGCGGTCGAACGCGGCGGAGAGCTGACGTTCCTGTACAAGCTGACGAGGGGCAGCGTGGACAAGAGTTACGGCGTCAATGTCGCGAGGATGGCCGGCTTACCGCGGGAAGTCGTCAGGAGGGCCGCCGCCATCCTCGAAGCCATGGAGAGAATGAGTCCGTCGCGGCCGCGCCAGGAATCCCTCTTGGGGGCGGGGACGGCGGGGTCGTCCGAGCCGCAAGTGGATGGCGGCGGGTGTGCGGGGATC
>JANLGA010000124.1:767-1981 GCA_024653225.1 Bacillota bacterium
AGTACGAACCGGCGGCGCGGGAGGCCGAGGCCTTGGCCATCTTGAGGAATCTCGACATTAACGGCATGACCCCCATGGAAGCCCTGACGAAGCTCGCGATGCTCCAGGAAATCCTGGACGGAGATTCCCGCCGAGGGTAGCGGAGGGGGTAGGGGGGACTAGGAGGGGTACCACTGGGGAACATCATCTTGCTGGACGAAGCCACAGCCGCCAGGATAGCCGCCGGCGAGGTCATAGAGAGGCCCGCCTCCGCCGTGAAGGAGCTCGTCGAGAACTCCCTCGATGCGGGGGCCCGCAGGGTGGACATAGAGATCGAGTGCGGGGGCAAGGCCCTCATCAGGGTGACGGACGACGGCTGCGGAATGGACCCGGACGACGCAGTGCTCGCTTTCTCGAGGCACGCGACATCCAAGATCCGGCGGGTCGAGGACATATTCCGAGTCGGGACCCTCGGTTTCAGGGGTGAGGCGCTCGCGAGTATCGCGGCGGTCGCTACCGTGGAGCTCCGGACGGCGGTCGCCGGGGCCGTCCACGGGACGGCCGTCAGGGCGACGGCGGGTAAGCGCCCCGAGGTCGCCGGCACCGTTCCAGTGCCCGGCACCTCGGTCATCGTCAGGGACATCTTCGCCAGGCTGCCGGCGAGGCTGAAGTTCCTCAAGAGCGACGCGGCCGAGTCCGCCAGGATAAGTGACGTGGTGTGCTCGATCGCGCTCGGGAATCCCGGGGTGTCGTTCACTCTCAGAGTGGACGGGAGGGAGGTGCTCAGGACCCAGGGAACCGGGTCCCTCGGTGACGCGATCGCTTCCCTTTTCGATGCGGGACTCCTGCGGGACCTCATTCCCGTAGATCTCGCTGCAGGCGAGGGCGCCGCCCGGGTGTGGGGTTTCGTGGGCAAGCCCCGGGCGAGCCGGGGGTCCCGGGCGATCCAGTACATTTTCATCAACCGCAGGCACGTCCGCAACCTCGCGATTCGGGCGGCCGTGGAAGGGGCCTACGCGGGCGAGATCCGCGGGGGCACCTACCCGGTATTCTTCCTCAATCTCTCGCTGCCCGCCGGGGACGTGGACGTGAACGTGCATCCACAGAAGCTCGAGGTCAAATTGTTGCGCGAGAAGGACACCTGCCGCCTCGTCTACGCCGCGACGTGCCGGGCGTTGGCCGGTTCCTCCGCCGAACGCCCCGGCGCCGGGTACTCGAGGGAGCGCCCTGCGCCG
>JANLGA010000125.1 GCA_024653225.1 Bacillota bacterium
CGGTTGAGAAAGAGGGCCCTGGACGGTCTCCCGGCCCTGGAAGCAAGGACGGGAGACCGTCCAGGGCCCTCTTTCTCAACCGGCGGGGCGGACGGCTGTCGGCCAGGAGTGTAATGCGCCTGGTTGACAAGTATGTGAGGCTTGCCGCGATCACTAAGCACGTGAGCCCGCACACCATACGGCACTCTTTCGCCACGCACCTCCTCGCGAGGGGTGCGGACCTGAGGTCGGTCCAGGAGATGCTCGGGCACGCGAGCATATCCACGACCCAGATTTACACGCACGTGACGCGCCGCAGGCTCAAAGAGGTCTACGACAGGGCGCACCCGCGGGCGTAGGCGGTCACCGGGGTGATCTGAATGTTCAAGGGCACCACCATTGTCGCGGTGCGAAGGGCGGGCAAGGGTGCCATGGCCGGAGACGGCCAGGTGACCCTCGGAGCCACGAACACGATAATGAAACAGACGGCGAAGAAGATACGCCGAATCGGGGGCGGGAAGGTCCTGGCCGGATTCGCCGGCTCCGTAGCGGATTCATTCACCCTATTCGAGCGATTCGAGTCCAAGCTCGAGAAGAGCCGGGGCAATCTCCAGAGGGCCGCCGTGGAGCTGGCGAAGGACTGGAGGACGGACAGGGCACTGCGCAGACTCGAGGCGCTCATGGTCGTAATGGATTCATCGAGTCTCCTCGTGATATCGGGGAGCGGGGACGTGATCGAGCCCGATGACTCGGTGACCGCCGTGGGCTCGGGGGGCCCGTACGCGCTAGCCGCCGCGAGGGTGCTCATTCGTTTCACTGACCTGCCGGCGGCGAAGGTGGCGGAGGAGGCCTTGAGGGCGGCGTCGGAGATCTGCGTGTTCACGAACGACCGCATAGTGCTCGAGGAGATAGACCTTGACAGGTGAGGGTGAACCCGGGGGTACGGAGACGATGAATGGATCGGATGAATTGACTCCCCGACAGATAGTGGAGGAAATAGACAAGTACGTGGTCGGCCAGGCCGACGCCAAACGGTCCGTGGCGATAGCGTTGAGGAACAGGTTCCGAAGGCAGAGAGTCCCGGGGGAGTTCAGGGAGGAGATCACGCCGAAGAACATCCTCATGATAGGGCCGACGGGCGTGGGGAAGACGGAGATCGCGCGCAGGGTGGCCAAGCTGGTGAACGCGCCGTTTCTCAAGGTGGAGGCGACGAAGTTCACCGAAGTCGGCTACGTGGGTAGGGACGTGGATTCCATCGTCCGCGATCTCGTGGAGACTTCCGTGCGTATCGTGAAGTCGGAGCACCTCGAAGAAGTGAGAGAGAGGGCGGAGGCGCGCGCCGAGGAGAGGCTCCTCGACCTGCTGGCGCCCCTTCCCAAGAAGGAGGCGCCCAAGAATCCGTTCGAGGCGATATTCGGGAGCCGGCGCGACCGGGAGAGCGACGAGGAATTCGAGTCGCGTCTGGAAGAGGCGACCGCGCTTCGCGAGGAAGTGAAGCGGCGCCTGGCCGCCGGCGAAATGGAGGACTACCAGACGGAAGTCGAAGTGGACGAGACTTCGACCCCCATAATCGAGGTGTTCGATGGCTCGAACATCTCCGAGATGGGAGTGAATTTCCAGGATATGTTTGGCGGGTTGTTCCCGCGGAAGAAGAAGAAGAGGAGAGTCAGCGTGTCCGAGGCACGCAGGCTGCTCGCCCAGGAAGAGGCGCAGAAACTCATAGACATGGACGCCGTTTCGGCGGAGGCGATACGCAGGGCGGAACAATCGGGCATCGTCTTCATTGATGAGATGGATAAGATAGCCGGTCGCGAGAAGGGGCTGGGGCCGGATG
>JANLGA010000126.1 GCA_024653225.1 Bacillota bacterium
TGACAAGGATGCTGTCTTGGGTGGGGAAAGCCGATCACCCCCATAAGGGCATGACCCTGCAACAAAGCATTGGCACCCCACCCGCTCCCAATAGGCAGAACGAAGGACTGTAAGGGCAATGACCCCGGGAGACGTGATAGGGTAGTCGGGAGCGGACAAGTGGGCCATCCTGGACGGCGAACAAACACGATAATCCGGGGGAGCACGGAGGCTCTCGTGTGGTTGGGTTTCTTGTCCCAAAACGGCAAGCGGACAGGTTACAGGGCTTTACCAGTCAGCTTGACCTAAGATGTCGTGAAAAAGGCTGAAATCGGGAGATTGAGGGAGTTAGAGATAAAAGAACGAGATAGGGGGTGACGTAATGTTCATAGTCGAGGTTGACCAGGAGCAGTGCAAGGGGTGTGGTCTCTGCGTACACGCGTGCGGGAAGAACCTGATGATCCTCAGCGAGAGATTCAACATCAAGGGCTTCCACCCGGCGGCCTGTCGCGACACGAACGCCTGCACCGGTTGCAGGTCGTGCGCCCTGATGTGCCCCGATTGGGCCATCACGATCAGCCGGGATGACGCCTGACGCCGGCGGGCCCACGAAGAGAGGAGATGAAATAGTGGCTGAAAAGGTCTTCATGAAGGGCAACGAGGCCATGTGCGAGGCCGCCATACAAGCCGGCTGCCGCTACTTCTTCGGCTACCCCATCACCCCCGCAAGTGAGCAGGCCGAATACATGGCCAGGCGCCTGTACGAAGAGGGCGGGGTGTACCTGCAGGCGGAGAGCGAGGTTGCCGCGGCCAACATGGTGCTTGGGGCCGCGGGTGCCGGGGCGAGGGTGATGACCGCCACGTCCGGTCCCGGCTTCAGCCTGATGCAGGAAGCGGTGTCGGCCATCGCGGGTTCCGAGATCCCGTCCCTGTTCGTCAACATCTCGAGGGGAGGACCCGGGACGGGGAACATAGGCCCCTCGCAGGCCGACTACTTCCAGGCGTGCAAGGGCGGCGGTCACGGCGACTACAGGAACATAGTGCTGGCCCCGTCCTCGGTGCAGGAGGCGGCGGACCTGATCTTCGACGGGTTCGACCTGGCCGACCGTTACCGAATGGCGGTGGTGGTACTGGCGGACGGCTTCCTGGGGCAAATGATGGAGCCGGTCGAGTTCCGGAGGCGCGATGTCTCGTCGTTGCCCGAGAAACCTTGGGCGGCCACCGGGGCGAAGGGCCGACCCAAGAACATAATCAACTCGTACTGGCTGAAAGAGGAAGTGCTGGAAGCCCTGAACGAGAGGCTTCAGGCCAAGTATCGAGACGTCGCGGCCAAGGAGAAGAGATGGGAAGAGTATCTCGTTGACGATGCGGACATCGTGCTGGTCGCGTACGGGACCGTCGGACGCATATCCCGCTCGGTCGTGGAGGCCGCCCGGGAGGAGGGGATCAGGGCCGGACTCGTCAGGCCGATCACGCTTTGGCCTTTCCCGGACGAGCCGATATCGCGGCTTGCGGGCAAGACGAAGGCGTTCCTGGTGGTGGAGATGTCGGCCGGCCAGATGCTGGAAGACGTGAGGCTCGCCGGGTGCGACAAGTCGCCGGTGTATTTCAACGGGCGCATGGGAGGCATGATCCAGTATCCCGACGAGATCCTGCGGGAAGTGGAGAAGATCGCTGATAGCCTGGGGGTGAGCTGGCGGTGAAGAGGATCTTTCAGAGGCCGGACTCCATTCCCCCCATCTCGACGCACTTCTGTCCGAGGTGGCACCCCGGACA
>JANLGA010000127.1:0-1292 GCA_024653225.1 Bacillota bacterium
ACGGACCGGTCAAGACTGACCACATGCTTTTCATCGCCGCGGGCGCGTTCCATACGTCGAAGCCGTCCGACTTGATACCGGAGTTGCAGGGGCGGTTTCCCATAAGGGTGGAACTGGAACCGCTGGGGACGGCCGAATTCAAGCGCATCCTGACCGAACCCAAGAATGCCCTCGTGAAGCAGTACCAGGCGTTGCTCGCGACCGAGGGGGTGCATCTGGTCTTCTCGGAGGACGCAATTGACGAGATAGCGGACATGGCGGCGAGGGTGAACGACCAGACGGAGAACATCGGGGCGCGGCGGCTCCACACCATCATGGAGAGGCTGCTCGAAGACCTGTCGTTTGACGCTCCGGAGCGGGCCCCGTCAACTGTGACGGTGGATAGGGCATACGTGAGGGCGAAACTCGAACGAGTCGTCGAGAGCACCGACGTGTCGAAGTACATTCTCTAGTACGGGACATCCACTATTCGGAGGAAGGGAGATACTCGGGGATGGAGACGTTACTGCAGAAGACGCGGAAAATGTCGCACCTCTTCAGGCAGCTCGCGGGACGGGACGTGGACTTGGGGAGGGTCGCCCGCGAGTTGCGGGACCTTGTTTCGTGCAACGTGTACGTGCTGAGCAGGAAGGGCGGTCTCCTCGGGTACGCACTGTCGGACAATGTCAGTTGCGACGTGCTCGACGGCGAGATACTCCCCGGTGACAGGGTCCCGGTGGACTACAACGATCGGCTCCTGCAGATCGAGGAGACGGTGTGCAACCTTACCCAGGAGAATGGGAAGTGCCTGTTCCGGAGGGACAGGGCGTGCCGGTTCGAGGGTAAGGTGATCACCATAATCCCGTTGGTCGGCGGGGTCGAGCGTCAGGGCACGCTGCTCTTGGCGAAGTACGATGGGCAATTCGACGACGAAGACCTCGTCTTGGCGGAATATGCGGCGACCGTGATCACGATGGAGGTACTGCGGTCCAGGGCCCTCGAAGCCGAGGAAGACGCGCGAAAGAAGGCCGCCGTGCAGTTCGCGGTCGGGGCCCTGTCGTTCTCGGAGATGGAGGCCGTGCGGCACGTGTTCGACGAGTTGAACGGGACCGAGGGATTCTTGGTGGCGTCCAAGATAGCGGACCGCGTGGGGATAACCAGGTCGGTAATAGTTAACGCCTTGAGGAAGTTCGAGAGCGCGGGCGTGATCGAGTCGAGATCCCTCGGGATGAAGGGCACCTACATCCGGGTGCTCAACGACAGGCTCGTGGACGAGCTCAGGAACATGCGGCACTGACGCCGTATCGCCGGCG
>JANLGA010000127.1:1302-1540 GCA_024653225.1 Bacillota bacterium
TTCTCTCCCGTTTGGGCTGTTGCCGCTATCACATTATTATCGGAGGAACCGGAAAAAAATTTAGCTGCAAAAGGAGGAAAAAGTGGAAAGACGTCGTATGAGAAACTCTACCAATTGAATTGAGTCTGCGCGAAAAGGCAAACCCGTCGAAAGACGGGGACGCAAAGCCACGGGTCTAAAGCCGAAGGGCCATGACGGCCGGGTTGCCGAAGCAGGGGGCTTGTTTGTCGCCCGTCCG
>JANLGA010000128.1 GCA_024653225.1 Bacillota bacterium
CTGGAGCGCCTTGTAAGCTATGTCCCGCAGCGATCTGCTCACGCGTATGGGGTTGTTGTCCCTGAGATACCTCCTGATCTCCCCGATGATCATCGGGACCGCGTAAGTCGAGAACTTGACGTTCTGCCCGAGGTCGAAGTTGTCAATGGCCTTCATGAGGCCGACGCATCCCACTTGGAAGAGGTCGTCAACATACTCGCCCCTGTTCGAAAACCTCTGGATCACACTCAGCACGAGTCTCAGGTTGCCGCTTATGAGTTCGTCCCGGGACTTTTTGTCCCCGGCTTTCACTTTCGCGAATAGTTCACGCATTTTCGCGTTGGTGAGCACGGGCAGCTTGGACGTGTTCACTCCGCAAATTTCCACCTTGTTAGCCAGCACCGAGATCCCTCCTGTGCGGCTCCCTGACATGATTATTCCCGCATATTCGAGGAAATATTCAGGGGTGGATGGAAAATCTGGGAAGTGCTGGCACGTGGAAGGCGCCGCCCACCGCCGCCCGTTCCGCCCATAGCGGTCGGGGTCGG
>JANLGA010000012.1:0-18536 GCA_024653225.1 Bacillota bacterium
GTATACCATCTCGTGTGCCCAGACACTGTCGAACTCGGGTCAAAGGGAGACCTCGTGAGCTCGTCAACCAGCGCCGTCAGGGAGCGCTCGATATGCTCGATACTGCTCTCGTCCAGTTCTCCGGAGAGACGGTCGAGGATCCCCCGGAGCTCCTCGGCTATTGTGCCGGTTCCTTTCATCGGGGCACCTCCTTGTAGCGAAGCCTGATTCTCTCACCGCTCCTGGAACGCGGTTCCTGCGAGTTTACCCTGAACCATATTATGCAAAGCCGCCTCATTCGTGCGCTCGGCCGACGGCCCCACGCTCAGCGGGCTTACCGGGCGCGAGAGGCACCGGATGCGAAATCATCGTGCATAACTGACCCCTCAGTTGAGAAGAATGATACAAGGCAGCCAAGAGACGGGCCGCCGCTCCGCAGGGAGCCCTTCCTGAAACGCCTTCGGGCTCAATACATGGAAGCACGCGCGCCGGTCTCGCGGCTGCCGCCTTGTCAATGCTGCGGGAGAGCGCGTAGTCCCGCCCCACCTGGGAACAATAGGCGTAGAAAAGTGCGGGGATGGTGACGCTTCATGAGACGTGTTCCTATGAAGGCGATCCGTGCTTGGGTCGCATGGTCGGCTCTCGTAGTGCTCGCCGGTGCCTTGATGGTCGTTGCGCCCGGGTGCAGTCGCCTGTTCCGGCGGCCGGCCCCGTCGCCCGGCGCGGCCGGGCAAGAACCCACGCTGAACCTCTATTCCCACAGGGATGGGACCACCAGGCAGGTGAAGATCGAGGACTACGTCCAGGGGGTAGTCGCCGCCGAGACCCTGACCGACTGGCCCTTGGAGGCCCTGAAGGCCCAGGCGGTTGTGGCGCGCACCTTCACTCTCCAGAAGCGGGACGAAGGCAACGTCAAGAAGCTGCACGGGACGGATGCGTGCGACGACAAGGACCACTTCCAGGCGTACGATCCCGGCCGCATAAACGAGGCGGTCAGGAGGGCGGTTCAGGAGACCAGGGGTCTGGTCATAGAGTACGGCGGCAAGCCGATTCGGGCCTGGTTCCACTCCAACTCGGGCGGGAAGACGGCGACTGCCCAGGAGGGACTGAATTTCACGCAGGAACCCGCGCCCTACACCGCCGCGGTTGACGACCCATACTCGCTTCAGAATGCCCCTTCCGACCAAAAGTCGTGGACCGCGACGTTCACTGCCCAGGAAATCCAGAGTGCCGCGAGCCGGCTGGGCAAGAGCATACCGAACGTGAGGACCGCTTCCATAGGGAAGAAAGGGCCTTCGGGACGCGCCTTGACCTTGAAGTTCGGTGACCAGGAGTTGCCCGCGGCCGAACTGAGGACCGCGCTCGGTCCCGAGAAGATGAAATCCACCCTTCTCGATTCGGTGACTGTCTCGGGCGGACGCGTACTCATGAAGGGACGGGGTTGGGGCCACGGCGTGGGTATGTCCCAATGGGGGGCGGAAGCGATGGCGAAGGCCGGCAAGAAGGCCGAGGACATCATCGCGTTCTACTACAAGGGCGTCCAGATCAGGAAGATGTGGCAGTAGCACAAGCTGGCAGTAGCACGAGCTGGCAGTAGCGCGAGGCGGTGGCGAGAACAAGACCCCAGGGAAGTGCCCCTGGGGCGACCCACTCAGGCCCGGAGGAAAGGGGAGGGACCTCCGGGCATCGTCCTATTCGTCATCACTCACTCGCTCACAACAACGGGACCCAGGAGGCGGCTCCTGGGTCCCCTGTTGGGCCCGAAACCTTACCTCCCCTTCCACGCTTACGGGGTTAGCTGACGGGTTCGGGTTGAAGAAGTAACCCTACCCTGCCTGACGCAGGGATTCACCCCACACTGATTGGTTCCCCCGCTCCCGGTCCGGGATTCAGCGTACAAGGTAAGATCCAGTGTGGTTTCGATGTCATTATAATCCCGGCTGCAACGAAAGGTCAATGTCGGGTCGGCCGAAAAGGAAGGGGGTGGCCCGGGGGCGAAATTGCAGGAGGACGGCGGGGGTGATACGTGAAATGGCTCCCAGCATAGGCATGGTGCTTCCCTCGCCCGAGCTCACCGCCCTCGCGAGAGAGGTGGCCGCCGAGTCGGGGCGGGACATCGCCATAGTCGAAGGCACCCTCGAAGGCGGCGTGGAGGCTGCGAGGAAACTCGAAGCGGCCGGCGTCCAGGTGATAATCAGTAGGGCGCCGACAGGGGCGATGATAAGAAGGGCGTGCGGCGTGCCCGTGATCCTCATAGAGGTGACCCCCTTCGACGTGGTCACTGCCCTGCACTGCGCCTCGCAACTGTCCGACAGGATCGGTTTCGTCGGCTTCCACAAGACGGAGAGCAGGTACGACTTCGAATTCATGGAGCGCCTGCTCAACATCACCGTAATCCCGATGTTCTATCGAGACGAGGCCGGTATAGGCGCGCTGCTCGACCGCGCCTCCGAGAAGGGCGTCAAGGTGGTGGTGGGCACCGGAGCGTGCGTCATGGAGGCCGCCAGGGCGAGGAACATCGCCGGGATCCCCATCAGGTCGAGCCGTGAGGCGGTACGCGAGGCCCTCGAGCGGGCGGAGGAACTGCTGCGCATACGCGTGCTCGACGAGGAGAAGACGCAGAGGCTCAAGGCCGTGGTGGACTTCTCCAGTGACGGGATACTGCTGGTCAGCGAGCAGGGTCGGGTCACTGTGATCAACCCGTTCGCCGCGAGGTTCCTCGGCATGGATTTGGAGGGTGCGTCCGCCCCGGGACTGGCCGAATCCCACAGGGACAACCCGGCCGTCGCGAAGCTCATCGGGGACGGCTCGCCCGTGACCGGGCTGCTCGTCGAGGTGCTGGGCGCCACCCTGGTGGTCAACAGGGTGCCGATAAGGGCCGGAGGAGCGGACAAAGGGTACGTGGTGACGTTCACCAACGCCAAGAAGATACAGCGATTGGAGCGGCGGATACGCACGGAGACGTGCTCGAAGGGGCTCGTGGCTAGGTTCACGCTGAAGGACATCCTGGGGAACAGCCCCGCGATAGTCGAGTGCAGGGAAAGGATAATCCAATACGCCCCGACGGATTCCACCGTGTTGATACTGGGTGAGACGGGGAGTGGAAAGGAACTGGCGGCCCAGAGCATTCACAATGCGAGCGCCAGGCGCTCGGGGCCGTTCGTCGCGGTGAACTGCGCCGCTCTTCCGGAAACCCTTCTTGAGAGCGAGCTGTTCGGATACGCGGAAGGGGCGTTCACGGGGGCGAGGAAGGGGGGCAAGCCCGGGCTTTTCGAGCTCGCCCACGGCGGAAGCATATTCCTGGACGAAATAGGGGAGGTGTCGCGCCGGCTGCAGGCGCGCTTGCTTCGGGTCATCCAGGAGAGGGAAGTCATGCGGATCGGGGACGACCGGGTCCTTCCGGTTGACGTGAGGATAATAGCGGCGACAAATCACGACCTCCGGCGGGACGTCGAGACGGGCAAGTTCAGGCGCGACCTGTTCTTTCGCCTCGACGTGCTGAGCCTCACCATTCCGCCCCTTCGGGCCCGCGCCGGGGACGTGCTCATCCTCGCGAACGAGTTCCTCGCGAGGTTCGGCGCGCGGCTGAAGAAGGATCTCGAGCCGTTCGGGGCGGAGGACGGGGCCCTGCTTCAGTCCTACAGCTGGCCGGGGAACGTGCGCGAGCTGGAGAACCTGGTGGAGAGGTACGCCACGCTGGCGTCGGCCGGCCGCGACAGCGAGCTCGTGCGCCGACTCATGGCCGCGAGGTGCGGCGATGAAGTCCGGGCGGGCTCGGGGCCGGACAAGGTGACCATCCGGACGTCGAGCCTCGACGAGATGCGGAAGGAGATCCTGAGGCTCGTACTCGACCAGGTTGGCGGGAACTGCGCGGAGGCCGCGAGGCGGCTGGGTATCAGCCGGACGACCGCGTGGCGGTGGCTGAAGGAAATCGGGACCGCCCCCGGGAGCCGACGCGCCTTGCCGCCGAACTGACAGCGGAAGGCGGCGCTCCGCGCCCGGGCGGCGTCCGGGGCCCCGCGGCGGTCGGGATCGTTCGGCGTTACTATCGTTCAATGTTGAGACGCACATAGTTGCATCATGAAACCGGCATCCCTCGGGTCGGCCTTCCCAGCGGTCGGGTGCGTTTGGCATGGAAGCTGCGTGTGTGGCGGGTCGTGCGGACCCCGGTCCGCGGAAGAGGACTTCCAGGAATACTTGCAGGGGAAAGGAAGGGTAAAGCATGGACTTCAGTCTGACCGAGGAGCATCGGATGGTCGAGAAGATGGTTCGCGATTTCGCCGGCAAGGAAATCGCGCCGAGGATCAAGGACCTCGACCGCGCACAGACCTTCGACAGGAACATCCTCAAGCAGATGGCGGAGCTCGGGATACTCGGCATCTGCGTGCCGGAGAAATACGGCGGCGGGGGGATGGATTACATCAGCCTCGGGCTGGCCTGCGAGGAGCTGGAGTACGTTGACACTTCCCTGAGGGTGATCCTCTCGGTCCACGTCGCACTGAACAGCTTGACGCTGCTAACGTGGGGTTCCGAGGAGCAGAAGCAGAAATACCTGGTTCCCCAGGCGAAGGGGGAGAAGATCGCGACTTACGCTCTGACCGAGCCCAATGCGGGGAGCGACGCAGTGGGCATCCAGACCTACGCGAAGCTGGAGGGTGACAGGTACATCCTCAACGGCGAGAAGATGTGGATCTCGCTCGCCGACGTAGCGGACAACTTCATCACGTTCGCCTGGACCGACAGGGAGAAGCAGAAGAAAAGGGACCACAGCGGGATGTCGGCATTCATCGTGGAGCGCGGCATGAAGGGCCTGAACACGGCGACTATTCACGGGAAGCTCGGGATCAGGGCGGGCAACACCGGCTCGATTTCGTTCAGCGATGTCGAGGTGCCGAGAGAAAACCTCCTCGGGAAAGAGGGCGAGGGCTTCAAGATAGCGATGTTCGCCATCGACCAGGGCCGGTACACCGTGGCCGCCGGAGCGACGGGACTGGTGCGCGCCTGCCTCGACGCGAGCGTCAAGTACGCGCACGAGAGGCAGGCGTTCGGGGTGGAGATCGGGCATCACCAGCTCATCAAGGAGATGATAGCCGGGATGGCCCGCGACTACGACGCCGCCCGCCTACTCTGGATGCGCGCCGGCTGGCTGAAGAACCAGGGGATGCGCAACACTCGAGAGACCGCGCTCGCGAAGTGGTTCGCGTGCGACGCCTCCGAGCGCGCCGCGGCGGACGCCGTGCAGATTCACGGGGCGTACGGGTATTCCGACGAGTATCCGGCCGAGAGGTTCTACCGCAACTGCAAGGGCGCGGTCATATACGAAGGCGCCAGGGAGATCCAGAAGCTGCTCCACGGGGACTACGCGCTGGGTTACAGGAAGGACAAGCCGCTGAGGTGCAGCCTTCCGTCCTGGCCCTTCGAATGAGGCGTCGAGGAGGGTACGGCGTTGGCAAGAAAGCGGGTTTCCGTGACCATTGACCCGAGGCTGTGCAAGAAATGCGGGATCTGCGTGGAGTTCTGCCCGAAGGATGTGTTGGGCCCGGGACGGGACGGCGTTCCCGCCGTCCTGTCCCCCGAATCGTGCACGGCGTGCCGGCTGTGTGAGTTGAGGTGCCCCGATTTCGCGATCCTCGTGGAGGAGGCGGAAGATGGCGAGAGAACCTGACGTGCGTTACCTGCAGGGGAACGAGGCCATCGCGGAGGGTGCGTTCGCCGCCGGGGCGAGATTCTTCGCCGGGTACCCGATTACCCCCTCCTCGGAGATCGCCGAGATCGCCTCGAGGCGCCTGCTCGAACTGGGCGGCGTGTACCTCCAGATGGAGGACGAGCTGGCGAGCATGGCGGCCGTCATCGGCGCGTCATTCGCGGGGGTCAAGTCGTTCACGGCGACGAGCGGCCCCGGGTTCTCGCTCATGCAGGAGAATCTAGGGCTCGCCGTCATGACGGAGACCCCTTGCGTGGTGGTGAACATCCAGAGATCGGGGCCGAGCACGGGCTTGGCGACCAAGCCGGCGCAGGCGGACGTGATGCAGGCTCGGTGGGGTACCCACGGCGATCATGCCGCCATCGCGCTTTGCCCTTGTTCGGTGCAGGAATGCTACGACCTCACCGTGATGGCATTCAACTATGCCGAGCGATTCCGGACTCCGGTGGTGCTGCTCGCGGACGAGATAGTCGGTCACATGCGCGAGAAGGTGGTTCTCGGCGGGCCTCGAGGAGTCGAGGTCGTTGACCGAAGGCGCTACTCGGGGGAGCCCGAGGGGTACATGCCCTATCTCGCCGGCGAGGACGGGGTGCCGGCTTTCGCCGCCCCCGGCGGCCCGTCGCTGGGAAGGGCGAACAGCTCCATGCATGACGAAACCGGCTTCGCCAACAACACGCCCGAGAACGCGACGGCGGTGATAAGGCGGCTGCACGACAAGGTGTACAACGCCAGGAGCGAGATATGCCACGTGAAGGAGTACATGACTGGCGACTGCGACATCGTCCTGATCTCGTATGGTGCCACATCCAGGGCCGCGAGAGCCGCGGCGATGCGCGCGCGCGAGAAGGGGCTCAGGGCCGGGTGCCTGACCCTCACGACGATATGGCCGTTCCCGGATGAGGCGGTGGCGCGGGTGTGCCGCCGGGCCGAAAGGGTGATAGTGCCCGAAATGAACACCGGGCAGCTCATCGGGGAGGTTCGGCGGGCGGCTTGCAGACCGGATGTCGTTGGCCTGAACAAGTTCAACGGACTCGGGATTGACCCCGGGGAGATCCTCCGGAAGATCGAGGAGGTGCGGACGTGAGCCGGGCGTACACTCGGTTCCTTCTGGGGAAGGCCCTCCCGCACTTCTGGTGTCCCGGCTGCGGCAACGGGATAGTACTGGCGGCAATCGCGAGGGCGCTGGCGGCCGCCGGCTTGTCCCCGACCGAAGTGGTGGTCGTGACGGGCATAGGATGTTGGGGCAAGGCGGATGACTACCTCAATGTGAACGCCTTCCACGGCACGCATGGGCGGGCTCTTCCGATAGCGACCGGCATAAAGGTCAACAGACCGGAGCTGACGGTCCTGGCGCTCATGGGGGACGGGGACTGCGCCACCATCGGGGGGAACCACCTACTCCATGCGGCCAGGAGGAACGTCGGAGTCAAGGCGATCGTGGTGAACAACTTCAACTACGGCATGACGGGCGGTCAGTATTCTTCGACGACGCCGGGCGGTAAGGCGACGAGCACGTCGCCGTTCGGGAACCCGGAAGAGGGCCTCGACATCGCGCGAGTTGCCGAGGCCGCCGGTGCGAACTACGTGGCGCGGTCAACGGTGTACCATGCCGCCCAGGTGGAGGCATACATCAGGGAAGCCATCTCGGCGCCCGGTTTCGGCCTCGTGGAAGTGGCGTCCACCTGTCCCACCTACTTCGGAAGACTGAACGGGATGCGCACCGCGACGGACATGATGAAGTGGCTTAGGGATGTCGCCGCCAGTCTCAATGCGGCCCGTGACCTGTCTGAAGAGGAACGACGGCGGCGCATAGTCATCGGGAAGTTCTGCGATAGGCGGGCCCCGGATTTCAACCAAAGATACGAGGCGATCAGGCGCGTCGCGCGGGAGAGCGGTTTCAATCCCGGTGTCGTCAACATCGGCAGGTAACCGGCGGGAGGAGGTGGCGCGTTGAAGGACACTTGGGAGATCGTCCTAGGGGGGGTCGGCGGCCAGGGCCTGATATTCGCGGGTCTCCTGCTCGGCGAGGCCGCCGTTAACGATGGAAAGAACGCCGCGCAGACGCAATCGTACGGGATAGAGACTCGCGGTGGGTTCTCGAAATCCGAGCTCGTGGTCTCGACGGGAGAGATCGTGTACCCCGCGGTCACTTCGCCGGACCTCGTCGTCATCCTGGCGAAGACCGCGTTTGACAGGCTGGTGCCGGGCCTGCCCGAGAAATGCCTGGTACTGTTCGATTCCTCGGCCGGCCCCGGCGCGGGAGAACCGCCGGCAGGCAAGGGGGACTTCCACCCTCTCCCACTGATCGATGAAGCCCGGAGGTGCGGGTCGCCGCACGCGTCGAACATAGTGGCGCTCGGGGCGGTGGTGGGCCTGACCGGGCTGGTGATGCCCGAATCCCTGGAGAAGGCGCTCGCCGACCGGTTTTCCGGTGAAAGCCTGGAATCGGCGCTGAGGGCGTTTCGCGCCGGGATCTCCCTTGCGAAGGAATGACCAATCCGATCCAAGCATGGAATCGTCTCCCAACAGGATACAAACGCCGAGCCTCACATATACTATAACCACAACGGCAGGGGAGATGAATTCCACATGCAGGTCGTCTCCATCGGTACGGCGAGACATGCCGATCAAATCCTGGAGAGACTCAACTACGAATTCAAGTTTCTCCAGGAAGAAGGCATCAACATAGACGTGCAGCAAACCAACCGAGGAAACCTGACGTTCCTCGGTTGCAAACTTGTCAGGGGCGGCAGGACTCGATTCTCGGCCGAGGATTCGATCACTCTCTTGAAGCACTTCATCGCCAACGCCCTGTCGGACGTGATCGTCAACGATTGGGAGAGCGCGCTAATAAGAAAAATCGTCAGGGACGACTACAGCCATTTCCCGAAAGACGAGCGCGACGGCATACTCGAATTCATACAAAAGAACCTCGACGGTCGCGTCGCGGGCGAGAATGACCTCTTCCACAGGGTAAACAGAAAGGGCAGGGTTCTCTCGCGCCTTATAGAGTACTTGAACAGGCACAGCGAACTAGTGCTGGAAGGCTTCGTCGCCTTCCGGCTGAAGGACTACGTCGAGGAACTCCACGAGTCAGTGAGCCGGGCCGTTGACGAGTATCTCCTCGAAAAGGAATACAAGGAATTCATCCGACTCCTGAGGCATTTCGTGGATGCACAGGAGCCGAAGTTCGACGAGATCCACGCGGTCGTGGTGCCCGGCGGGTGGTTCAAGCTCAGCGACCGTGAGGGACGACCGGTGGCCCGGGAGTATCTCGAGGACCTGGTCACGCAGGTCAGGGACGCCGACGGCGACTGCGAGGGCCTGTTGATATCGTCGCTGATCACCCTGGCGCCGCTTTCCGTAGTCCTGCATCTTCCGCCGGGCAGTGACGACAGCATGGGAACGGAAACGATCAAGAAGATCTTCGGCGACAGGGTCAAGATATGCGGCGGGTGCGAGAGGTGTGGAGTCCGCGGCGATGCCCGCGATTTGCCGACTTGACCGTGGGTGTCACCGCGGGTATACTGATGCCAAGCGGAATACCGGCGATGACGGGGAAATCGCGGCGGACATCCGATCAGAGAGGAGCGGTCACGGGCTGAGAACCGCTCCCGGAAGGGAAGCCGGGATCACCGCCCCCGGAGCCCCGAGGGGAGAAGACAAAACCAACCCCGGCGGGATTGCCCGTTACAGCTGAACGAGTCGGGCGTCGGACACCGGCGCCAATTAGGGTGGAACCGCGGGAGTCTCCCGTCCCTTGAGGGACGGGAGACGTTGTTGTATCGGCCTCGATTCACCCACGGAGACTGGAGGAAGTACACATGAAGCTCGTGAGATTGAACTTGCCGGATGGTAGGGTGATGGAATGCCCGAGCGGTGTCACGGTGGCGGAAGCGATGACGGAGGCCGGAATGGATACACGCGACGCGGCGGGCGCCATGCTGAACGGGCGCGCTGTGGAATTGGGGAGGAGGCTCGCGGCGGATGCCCGCCTGGACCCGATAGCGCTCGACTCTCCGGAGGGAAGGGAGATACATAGGCACACCGCCTCGCACGTCCTCGCCCAGGCGGTGAAGCGCCTGTTTCCCGGAGCGAGGCTGGGAATAGGCCCCGCCACCGCGGACGGTTTCTACTATGATTTCGAAGTTGAGAGGCCCTTTACCCCGGACGACCTGGAGAGGATCGAGAAAGAGATGAGGAGAATCGTCGGCGCGGACTACCTCGTCACTCGCGTGGAAGTCTCGCGCGACGAAGCGCTGGCGATATTCGAGAAGAGGGGAGAGCCCTACAAGCTCGAGCTCATAGCCGAATTGCCCGAGGGAGAAACGATTTCCTGCTATGAGCAGGGGGAATTCGTGGACCTGTGCGCGGGTCCGCACCTGCGCTCCACGGGCGCCGTAAGGGCGTTCAAGCTGCTGAGCGTGGCCGGGGCTTACTGGCGCGGCGATGAGAGGCGGCCCATGCTGCAACGAATCTACGGTACCGCGTACGAGGACGAGGCATCGTTGGCCCTGCACGTCGAGCGGCTCGAAGAGGCAAAGAGACGGGACCACCGGAGATTGGGTAAGGAGATGGGCCTGTTCAGTATCCACGAGGAAGGCGGTCCGGGGTTGATCTATTGGCACCCCAAGGGTGGAGTCGTGCGCGAGATCATCGAGGATTTCTGGAGGAGAGAACACCGGCGCAGGGGCTATGATATCGTGTATTCACCGCACATAGCGAAGCTGGACCTCTGGAAGACGAGCGGCCACTGGGATTGGTACCGCGAGAATATGTACTCCCCCATGAAGATAGACGAGGTCGAGTATCTGCTGAAGCCGATGAACTGCCCGTTCCACATCCTGATGTACAAGTCCGAAACCCGGAGTTACAGAGACCTGCCCATGCGGTGGGCGGAGCTCGGCACCGTGTATCGCTATGAGAGGTCGGGCGTTCTTCACGGTCTCCTCAGGGTCAGAGGGTTCACCCAGGACGACGCGCACATATTCTGCAGGCCCGACCAGCTGCAGGACGAGATCCTGGGGGTCATAGACCTAGCCGAGTTCATGATGAGGTCGTTCGGATACGAGAACTACGAGATAATGCTGTCGGTGCGCGACCCCGCCGAGAAGGCCAAGTACGCGGGCGACGATGAGACCTGGGCGGCCGCCGAGGCGGCGCTGAAGGGAGCCCTCGCGGAAAGGGGAATCGCCTATATCCTGGGGGAGGGAGAGGCGAAGTTCTACGGCCCGGCCATAGACATCACGCTGAAAGACGCGCTTGACCGCGGCTGGCAGGGCCCGACAATACAAGTCGATTTCAATCTGCCCGAGAGGTTCGACATGACTTACGCCGGCGAGGACGGGCGGTTGCATCGGCCCGTGATGATCCACCGCACGGTACTCGGGTCGCTCGAGAGGTTCTTCGGGGGATTGATAGAGCACTATGCGGGCGCCCTTCCGTTCTGGCTGTCGCCGGTGCAGGTCCGGATCCTCCCGGTGGCGGAGAGGCACCACGGGTACGCCCGCCTCGTGGCGGCGAGACTCTCCGCCTCGGGGTTGAGAGTAGAGGTGGATTCGAGGAGCGAAAAACTGAACTACAAGATCCGGAGCGGCGAACTCGACAAGATTCCGTACATGCTCGTGGTCGGGGACAAGGAAGAAGCCTCCGGTGGAGTGTCGGTCAGGAAGCGCGGCCAGGTGGACGTCGGAGTGGAATCGCTGGAGGCGTTCGAGGAGAGGGTGAAGGCGGAAGCGCGCCCCGCGTCTCACCCATAATTGACGGGCATATGGGCGTGTGGTATACTTAGGCAGTCCGCAGCAAAGTAGAAGCCATCCGCTTCTCACCTTACAGCCGGTTGCTCGTAAGGTCGTGACGCTACGGCGCGGTGAGCTCGAAAAGCGGGTGGGCAACCCGCTTTTTTGATTGTACTGAGATATGAGGGGGAGGTGGCTGAACCATATCTAGAGACCTTCGGATCAACGAGGCGATCCGGGCGCGGGAAGTGAGGGTGGTGTCGGAAGAAGGAGAACAGCTCGGTATACTCTTGTTCAGGGACGCGCTCAGGCTCGCTTCGGAGAAGGGGTTGGATCTCGTGGAGGTCGCGCCGACCGCGAGGCCTCCGGTATGCCGAATCATGGATTACGGCAGGTTCAAGTACGAGCAATCCAAGAGGGCGAAAGAGGCGAGAAAGAAACAGAGGACCGTTGACATCAAGGAAGTGAAGATGCGTCCCACGATAGAGGAGCACGACTTCGGTGTCAAGTCCAAGAATGCATTGCGGTTCTTGCAGGAGGGGGACAAGGTCAAGGCCACCGTCACTTTCCGAGGGCGGGAGATCGTTCATTCGGAGCTGGGCAAACAGGTGCTCGAGAGGCTGGCGCGCGAAGTCTCGGAATACGGCGTTGTGGAGCGGGCCCCCAGGATAGAGGGCAGGAACATGATAATGATTCTGACACCCAAGGCGAATGGTTGAGAAAGGGGGTTGGCACCGGTGCCTAAGATGAAGACTCACCGGGGCGCCGCTAAGAGGATGAGGTTTACCGGCTCGGGCAAAGTCAGGCGCATGAAGGCGGGCAAGACGCACAAGCTCGAAGTAAAGTCCGCCAAGAGGAGGAGATGGCTGCGAACCGCCACGGTCGCTTCCGCGGCGGATACGAAAAGGGCGCGCAGGCTTCTGCCCTATAGATAGTCTACGGGAGGTCGTTTGAAATGCCGCGAGTGAAGACGGGCGTCATCACCCGGAGGCGCCACAAGAAAACTCTGAAACTCGCCAAGGGTTACTGGGGCAGGAAATCCAAGGTGTTCCGCATGGCGAACGAGACCGTAATGAAAGCCCTCTCGTATGCGCTCAGGGACAGGCGGGCCAAGAAGAGAGAATTCAGGAAGCTGTGGATAGCGAGGATCAATGCGGCCGCGAGAAGCGAGGGACTGTCGTACAGCAGGATGATGAACGGGCTCAGGAAGGCCGGCGTGGAGATCAACAGGAAGATGCTTGCCGACCTGGCAGTCCGAGATAACAGCGCATTCGTGCGGCTCGTGGAGGTCGCCAAGGAGAACCTGAAGGCGTAGCAGCGCGTCTCGTCGCAAAGGGGGCGTCTTGTGAAGCAATACCTGGTCGTCGGATTGGGTCGTTTCGGAGGGGAAGTCGCCCGGGCACTTGCTGCGAACGGCAACAGGGTGGTTGGCATTGACGGGGATCCGTGCAAGGCGCAGGCGATGAGCGATGTCCTGGAGCGCGTGGTGACCGGGGACGCTACGGAGATTGACGTCTTGAGAGAGATAGGCGCCCGGAACTTCGATTCCGCGGTGGTGAGCGTCGGCACGAACCTGGAAGCCAGCGTCCTGATCACGCTCAACCTCAAGGAGCTCGGCGTCAGGAAGGTCATGGCGAAGGCCTGTAGCGATCTCCACCGGAAGATACTGTCGAAGGTCGGGGCCGACGTGGTCGTTTTCCCGGAGCGTGAGGCGGCCACGAAGATGGCGGAGGCGTTGGTCTCGGACAACATACTGGACGTCATGGAGCTCGGGCCCGAGTGCCGGATCGTCGAAATGGTAGCCGGCCCGAAGATGGCCGGCAAGAGCCTGAGCCAGCTGCGCCTGAGGCAACAGTTCGGCGTGAACGTGGTCGCGGTCAAGAAAGACGGGATGATTGACCTCTCGCCGCAGGCCGACAGCCGCATAGAAATCGGCGACGTACTCGTTGTTATCGGCCCGGTGACAGCCGTCCGGAATTGGAAACACCAGGCCGAGTCCTGAAGCGGCCGGACGGATACTGGAATCCGGAGTTGTGAGCAGGAAGCCACAACTCTGTTGTGTTTAGGGGAGAATCGGAGAAGATGGGGTAAGTGCCGTCGGCAACAGGATGCGTTGGAAACTGAACCTCTCGCCGTCCCGGGTTCTGGTGCTCGGTTTCGCCGGGGTAATCTTCGCGGGCAGTCTACTCTTGAGCATCCCACAGGCGACTGCCGCCGGGAAGACGACCCCGTATATTGACGCCCTCTTCACCGCCACGTCGGCGGTTTGTGTCACCGGGTTGGTCGTCGTCGAGACGGGGAGGCACTGGAGCATCCTGGGACAGCTCGTGACCATCGTCCTGATCCAGGTGGGCGGCCTCGGGATAATGACGATGTCGACGCTCTTTGCGTTGATAATCGGCAAGCGCATCTCCCTTCGCGAGAGGCTGCTCATCCAGGAAGCCGCCGGTCTCTCGCGGATGGCGGGGGTCGTCAGGCTGGTGAAGGCGATACTGCAGGTGACGCTCGTCGCGGAGGGAGCCGGTGCGCTCCTCCTTACCGCCCGGTTCGCCCGCGATATGCCGTTGGCGAAAGCAGCGTATTTCGGCGTCTATCACAGCGTTTCGGCTTTCTGTAACGCCGGTTTCGATTTGTTCGGCACGAGCTTCATGGGATACGTCGGTGATTGGACTGTGAACCTGGTCGTTACTTCTCTTATCATCGTCGGCGGCATAGGATTCACAGTCATAGTGGAGTTGTGGGAGACGCGACTCGGGAGGCGGGGCCGCCTATCCCTGCACTCCAGGACCGCCCTGAAGGTGACCGCGTGGCTGCTCTGTGCGGGAACAGTCCTCATGTACCTGTTCGAGCGCTACAACCCCGCCACGCTGGCGCCGCTGCCGCCGCACGCCAGGCTGCTCGCGGCCTATTTTCACGCTGTCACCCCGCGAACCGCGGGATTCAACACGATAGCCACGGGGAAGATGACCTTACCGGCGCTGGTCGTCACGATGGTCTTGATGTTCATCGGCGCGTCACCCGGGGGAACCGGGGGAGGGATCAAGACCACCACCTTTGCGACGGTCGTTTCCATGGTGGGTTCGATCCTTCGGGGCAAACAGGATGTCGAGATGGGAGACAAGAGGCTGGCGCGGGACGTCGTGGACCGGGCCCTCGCGATAGCGGCGCTCTCATTGGGCCTCCTCGTCGTCGTCACGGTGTTGCTCTCGGCAACCCAGAAAGCATTACTCGTCGGAATGATGTTCGAGGCAACGTCGGCTTTCGGTACGGTGGGCCTTTCCATGGGCATCACCCCGACCCTGACGACGGGGGGCAAGCTATTCATAATGATGACGATGTTCGCGGGCCGGGTGGGACCGCTGACCCTCGCCATGGCCATCGCGCAGAGGGCACACGTTGCGCCGGTGAGGCTGCCGGAGGACAGGCTGCTCGTCGGATAGGATCTCGTGAAAACGTTCAGTCCGGGGGGATATCTCGTGGGTGAGTACGCAGTCATCGGGCTAGGCAGGTTCGGGTCGGCCGTCGCGGGGAGCCTGCTTTCCCTCGGCCACAACGTGCTCGGCGTCGACAGGAACGAGCAGGTAGTCAACGCCGCCTCGGCTTTCACGACGAAGGCCGTCCAGTGCGACGCCACGGACGAACACAACCTCAGGGCGCTCGGCCTCAGGAACTTCGACACCGTGGTGGTCGCCATGGGAGACCTCCAGGCGAGCATACTGGTCACGCTGATCCTCAAGGAGATAGGCGTGAGGGAAGTGATCGCCAAGGCCTCGAACGAGCATCATGGCAAGGTACTCTACAAGATCGGGGCCGACAGGGTCGTGTTTCCCGAGCGCGAGAGCTGTCGCCGGAGTACAGCATCGTCGAGCTGACGGCGACCAAGCCGCTTGTCGGCAAGACCCTGGAGGAACTGGACCTGAGAAACAAGTACCAGGTCAACGTCATAGCCATTCGCCGCGGCGAAGAGATAAACCTGACCCCGAAGAGGGACGACGTCATAATGGACGGCGACGCGGTGGTCATGGTCGGGAAGAACGAGAAGCTTCGCGAGATAGAAGAGGTGATGTCGTGAGCGACCACTCCCAAGTGGGCCCCCGGTCGGGGCCGCCAGGGCGGCTCACCGTCACAAGCGTCTCGAACGAACGCGCGAAGTTCATGATGCGACTCTCGAACCCGTCGTTCAGGCGACGCACGGGGTGCAGCCTCGTGGAGGGGGTGCGGCTCATAGGGGAGGCCCTGAACTCCGGGGCCGACTTCGTGACCGCGGCTTACGATGGTGCGGCGGCGAGGTCGCGGCCCGTGCGGGAGTTGGTGGGCAGGCTCGAACGCCGGGGCGTTGAGGTGTGGGAGACTTCGCGCGGCATCCTGCGCGCCGTGGCGTTGACGGAAACCCCCCAGGGGGTGGTGGCGGCGATCAGGGTGCGCTCGAGTACCGAATCGGACGTCATCGAGGTCGCGGCCGGAAAGGTCAGGGAGAGCGGCGACGCGATGGTGGCCTTGATGGACGGGGTGCAGGACCCGGGCAACGCGGGAACCATCGTGCGGTCGGCGGACGCCTTCGGCGCCGCCTGCGTCGTGTTCGCCGGGCCCAGCGCCGACCCATACAACCCGAAGGTGCTGCGGGCGAGCATGGGCTCCGTATTCCATGTTACGTGCGTTTCCGTCGGCGACGCCTCTTCCGTGTTGGTCGCGCTGCGAGACGCGGGTTTCCGCGTGTTCTACGGTGACCCGCGTTCCCCGAGGGAGGTCTACCGGGAGCGCCTGACCGGCCCCATAGTCCTCGCCGTGGGGAACGAGACGGCGGGGGTGTCGGAGGCCGTCCGGCACCATGGAACCGGCGTTTGCGTGCCCATCCGCCACGGGAAGGCGGAGTCGCTCAACGCGGCGATGGCGTTCACGGCCATGGCTTACGAGGCCCGCAGGCAGCGGGTTTTCGCCTTGTAACGGGGCTTTCGCTGTGCTATAATCGAGCCTGGCAAATGCGTCTTGAGGCCTTGGAAAGGGCGTGCAAGATCGGCATGACTGCAGAGGTGTTCTGGAGGATCTTCGAGCTGACTGGATGGATTGAAGCGTACCTCATGTACAGGAGACTGAACTTGAATTGACGCCCAAAGGCCGTGAAGGAGAGGAGTAAGCTCGGGGACCACGCAGGGAGGGAGAGTCGAGACTGGGAGCTTTCCCGTGGTGAACGAGCCGAAAGTTCGCTCCGGAGCCGCCGGCTGAAACATGGAGTAGGCCGAGACGGAACCCGCCGTTAACGGGAGGAATCGCCCGGGCACCGCGAGCGGTGTCGGGCGCAGAGAGGGGCGGCTGGACGCCCAAACAAGGTGGTACCGCGGAAGCAAGGCTTTCGCCCTAGTGGCGAAGGCCTTTTTCGTAGCGGCGAACGCGTCGGAAGGTGCGCACTCTGCCATGGTGCACGGAGAGGAGGGCCGGGTGTTGGCCGGGGCAATCGAAAGGGAGATTCGAGCAATTGAGAAGGAAGCTGGGGACGCCATCTCGCGGGCGGAATCCCTCGAATCGCTCGAGGAGCTGCGTGTCAAGTACCTCGGGAGGAAGGGGGCACTGACGCAGGCCCTGCGCGGGATCGGGGCGGCGCCGGAGCGCGAGAGGCCGGTGTTGGGGCGCCTCGCGAACGAAGCCCGCGATGCGATAGAGCGTCTGCTGGCCGATAGACGGCAATTCCTCGCGGAGGTGGAGACATCCAGGCGGCTGCGAGAGGAAGCAATTGACGTAACGCTTCCGGGGGTGCCCAGGGCGGTGGGCACCAAGCACGTGGTCCAACAGGTGCTCGAGGAGATAGAGGGCATCTTCTCGGGGATGGGGTTCGAAATCGAGGAAGGGCCGGAGATCGAAACGGACTATTACAATTTCGTGGCGCTGAACTTTCCGAAGGACCACCCGGCACGCGACATGCAGGCAACTTTCCTGGTGAGCCCGGACATAGTGCCCGGGAGGGTCTACCGGAGAGACCCGGCCGACGCCTCGCACTCGCCGGTCTTCACCCAGGTCGAGGGGTTGGCGGTGGACCGCGACGTCAGCTTGGGGGACTTGAAGGGGACCCTCGAGGAATTCGCGCGAAGATTCTACGGCCCCGAAACCAGGACGAGGTTCAGGCCGAGCTATTTCCCGTTCACGGAGCCGAGCGCCGAAGTGGATGTCTCCTGCACGGTCTGCGGCGGGACGGGTTGCGCGGTGTGCGGGGGGACCGGCTGGCTCGAGATCCTCGGAGCCGGGATGGTCCATCCGCAGGTATTGAGGAACGGCGGCTACGACCCGGACATCGTGACGGGCTTCGCGTTCGGGATGGGCGTGGAACGCATCGCGATGTTGAAATTCGGCATAGACGACATCAGGCTGTTCTTCAACGGCGACTTGAGGTTCTTGCAGCAGTTCTGAGTCGGTTCGGGGGAGGGGCGACCGTGCGGGTATCGTATAACTGGCTCAAGGAATATGTTGACATCCCCTGGAGTGCCGGTGAACTCGCAGAGCGGCTGACCATGGTCGGGTTGAAAGTAGAAAACGTTGAGCGGCTCGGCGGGGACCTCAGGGGTCTCGTGGCGGGGAGAATAACCTCGATTGAGCCCCACCCGGGGGCCGATAGATTGTTCGTTTGTGCGGTTCACACGGGAGACCTGACCCTCCGCATCGTCACGGGTGCACAGGGCCTCCGGCCAGGCCTGATCGTCGCGGTGGCGGTGCCCGGCGCCGTGCTCCCGAAGGGGCTGACCATAGGAGAGGCCCGCTTCAAGGGGGTTGATTCCCAGGGGATGCTGTGTTCCGCCACCGAAGTGCTGTTGGGCGAGCCGCACCTCGAGGGAGAGGGCATTCTCACGCTGGAGGGGGTGCCCGAGGGGGCCGATCTCGCCGAGGAACTCGAGCTCAGAGATTACGTGCTGGAGCTCGACCTCACTCCCAACTACGCGCCGGCGCTTTCCATGCTCGGGGTCGCGAGGGAAGTGGCGGCGCTGACCGGGGGCGGGCTCAGGATGCCGCCCTCGGAATGGCCCACACCCGATACCGAGCGCACTTCCGAGGGGTGGGTCCGCGTCGGCATAAAAGACGAATCGCCCGCAGAGCGCTTCGTCTTTTATGCCGACGCGGACCCACCCCTC
>JANLGA010000012.1:18546-28101 GCA_024653225.1 Bacillota bacterium
GCTGATCGCCTCGGGATTGAGGCCGATAAACAACGTGGTTGACGTCACGAATTACGTCATGGTCGAGACGGGTCAACCCCTTCACGCGTTCGATTTCCACACCCTGGAGGGTGCGTCCGTGGCCGCGAGGAGGGCCGGGGCCGGGGAGACGCTCGTCACCCTCGACGGCGTGGAGCGCCGGTTGGAAGAGAGCATGCTGGTGATCGCGGACGCCGGGCGCGCGGTCTCGATAGCCGGCGTGATGGGCGGCCTGGAAACGGAGGTCACCCCCAGGACGAGCGCGGTACTCCTGGAATCAGCTTATTTCCAGCCGCTCAGCATCAGGCGTACGGCGTCCGCGCTCGGGATCCGGTCGGAAGCGTCCCTCAGGTTCGAAAAGGGGGTTGACCCCAACGGCCAGGTGTTCGCGGCGGAGAGGGCCGCATACCTCCTGGCGCAGGTGCGCGCCGGGCGTCCCGCCGCGGGTATCGTGGATTGTCATCCCGGGAAGGTGAGTCCCAGGGTCGTAAGGGTCAGGACCGACCGGGTGAGGACGGTAGTGGACCGCTCCTTAGGGGACGGCGAGATATCGAGGATGCTGGAGAGATACGGGTTCGCGGTGTGCCCGGCGGGCGACGGGGCGTTGAGCGTGACGGTCCCGACGAGGAGAGTGGACGTCTCGGAGGAGGCCGACCTCATAGAGGAGGTGGCCCGCCTGTACGGGTACGATCGGGTGAGGGCGACGCTACTCGGGGGCTCCGCAGCGGGCGGGAGTCAACCCCCGCTGCGCGCCTTCGCCGGCACCGTCCGGGCCGCGACGATCTCTTGCGGGGCGACCGAGGTGAGCACGCTCTCGATCATTGACCCGAGGGCGTTCGACAGGATGATGCTTCCCGCCGGGAATCCGCTTCGGAGCTGCGTGAGACTGATGAACCCCCTCGCCGAAGAGCAGAGCGTGATGAGGACCAGCCTGGTGCCGGGATTGCTCGAGGTCCTGCGCACAAATGCCAGCCACCGCGTCACCGATGCGTGCGTCTTTGAGATCGGCAGGGTGTTCATCCCCACGGGCGACCCCATGACGGACCTTCCCGACGAGCGGGTTCACCTGGGTGTGGCGGCGATGGGGAGGACGCGACCAGTCCACTGGGGGACGGAAGCGGAGTACGCCGACTTCTACTCCGCGAAAGGGATCGTTGAAACGATCCTCGGGATGTTGGGGTTCGACGGGTGCGAATGCAGAGCCGACGAAGTCCCCGGCGCCTCGCCGGTCGGTCCGGTCGCCGTGCTGCCCGCGCTGCACCCGTACAGGCGGGCGACGATCCGGATCGGGGGGATCGTGGTCGGAGTGGTGGGCGAACTACACCCGAACGTGGCGCAAGCGTACGATTTGCCGCAAAGGGCGGCCGTAAGCGAGGTGGACCTGCACGTCCTGGCGGTGCTGCCGGGACGCGGCAAGAAGTACAGGCAGCTCCCCAGGTTCCCGGCCGTGCTGAGGGACGTGGCGGTGGTCGCCCCGGACACGATGCCCGCCTCCGAAATCGCGGACGAAATTCGGGAGGCGGCCGGCCCTCTGCTGGAGGCGGTCAGGGTGTTCGACGTCTACTCCGGCGGCCGCATTCCACCGGACCACCGCAGCCTGGCGTTTTCCCTGACGTACCGGGCCCCGGACCGTACCTTGAGGGACGAGGAAGTGGATCGAGTGCATTCCCGCGTGAGGACGGCTCTCGAGAAAGCCGGGCTGGTGCTGAGATGAGTCGGTGGAACGCATTGAGCGGCGCGACGGTGGAATAATGATAGCGCGATGCGCGCGCACATCGGCGGGATGACGAACCATCTTGCGGGGGGAGGGGCCGGCATAGCCGGTCCCTCCCCCTTTGGGGCGGCACAACCGGACCGGGGGATCGAAGGGAATTGCCCGGCGGCGGGAGAAACTGCTTTCCCATGAAGAACCTGGAGTTGGCATCGGCCCTCGTGGAGATCGCCGATCTCACCGAGATCGTCGGGGAGGAATCGTTCAAGGCAAGGGCTTATCGCCGGGCGGCGGAGTCCATCGCCAAGCTCCCGCGGGACATCGCCGACTACGTCGGCGAGGGGCGACTGCTGGAGATCCCCGGAGTCGGCCCCGCCATAGCCGCCAAGATCGGAGAGTACCTCTCCACCGGGAAGATTCGCCGGCTGGAGAAGCTGAGGGAGCGGGTGCCTCGGTCGGTGCTGGAGTTGTTGGAAGTCCCGGGGCTGGGACCGCGCACGGCCTCCGTACTCTTCCGGGAAGCGGGTATCACGGACCTCGACGGCCTCGAGGCCGCTCTCGCTGAAGGGAAGATCCGTGCGCTCAGGGGGATGGGGGAAAAGAAGGAGCAGCTGTTGCTCAAGGGAGTGAAGGAGGTACGGAGAAGGGGTGCGCGGGTGCCGCTCGGCGTCGCGTGGCCGCTCGCGGAGAGAGTCGTCGCCGAGCTGCGGGAAATCAGGGGGGTGCACCGAGTCGAGGTCGGAGGCGGTATAAGACGGCGCTGCGAGACCGTCGGAGACGCCGACATCGTGGCCTCGACCGTCGAGCCCCAACTTCTGCTGACCGCCTTCACTTCCCTCCCCGGGGTGTCGGGCGTGACGGCATCGGGGGAAGGGATGGCGACCGTGAGGGTTGAGGGGCTCGGCCCGGTGGATCTCCGGGTGGTTGAGCCGCCGGATTTCGTTACCGCGCTGCACCATTGGACGGGCTCGAGAGAGCACTGCGCGAGGCTGAAGGGGTTTGCCGAGGAGCGGGGCTTCAGGATCACGGAGCGCGGAGTGTTGGATGAGACGGGGACCCGGGTGGAGATCGGAGACGAAGCGGACATATACCGCCTCCTCGGAATGGAGTACGTTCCGCCCGAACTCAGGGAGGACGCCGGCGAGATCGAGGCCGCGCGGGAGTCCCGCCTGCCGCACCTGGTCCAAGGGTCGGACGTCAGGGGCGACCTGCACGTACACACCGATTGGACCGACGGCACGGGCTCGGTGGCCGAGATGGCGCGGGCGGCGATGGACATGGGATATCAGTACATCGCCGTCTGCGACCACTCGAAGTCCCTGGGCGTCGCCGGTGGGCTCGACGAAGAGGAGGTGAGGCTCCAGGGGGAAGAGATAGACAGGGTCAACGGCGAGGTTGAGGGCTTCAGGGTCCTGAAGGGAATAGAAGTCGAGATCGACAAGAACGGAGGATTGGACCTCGACGACAGCGTGTTGCGGGACCTGGACATAGTCGTTGCCGCCGTCCACAGCGCGTTCAACATGGGCAAGGAGGCCATGACGGCCCGCATAGAGACGGCCCTGAAAAACGAGCATGTGGATGTCCTGGCTCACCCCACGGGAAGGCTGATCGGCCGGCGCGAGCCGTACGAACTGGACGTGGATCGGATCGTAGACACGGCCGCGAAGACAGGCACCGTCCTCGAGATCAACGCGTCGCCCGATAGGTTGGACCTGCCGGACCGGTGGTCGAGGAGGGCCGTTCGCGCGGGTTGTCGCCTGGCTCTAAACACCGACGCTCACTCGACTGCCGGCCTCGGGGACATGGAATTCGGTGTGGCGGTGGCGCGCCGTTCGTGGGCGACCCCCGGGGATATCGTGAATACCCTTTCGCTCGATGACCTGCGCAGAGCCCTTCGCCGCGGGAGGTAGCCATTCCCCATCCGGTATCCCGGCGAGGGCGAGCCGGAATAATAGATGATCGGTACCAGCTGACCTTCGGGGGGATCGTGTGGAAACGGAGCAGCTCCCGCTGTGGAAAGACCTCCTGATCGTGGCATACAGGACCGTGTTCATGTACGCCGCGTGCCTGGCGGCCGTGAGGCTGGTCGGCAAGAGGTCAATCGGTCAACTGGCCCCGTTCGACCTGGTCGTAGTGATCATCATGGGTTCGGTGGCCGCCATCCCGATAGAAGAAAAGAGGGTAAGACTGGTGGATGCCGCGCTCTCCATAGGCATCCTGGCGGGCCTGGAATTCCTCGTGGGAACTCTCAACCTGCGGTTTCGATCCCTGGAAAAGCTGACCCAGGGCCAGTCAACGGTCCTGGTGCAGGATGGGCAGATCCTCGAGGAGAATCTTAAGAGAGAGAAGATCACAGTCGCCGACCTGTACATATCGTTGAGAGAGAAAGACGTGGAGAGCGTCGCGGACATCCAGCTGGCGGTCCTGGAACCGAACGGTCGAGTGAGCGTGATCAAGAAGAAGCAGAAGCAACCGGTGACCCCCGAGACGCTCCAGGCGACGGTGCTGAACAGGCTCGACGAGTTGGTGGTCCAGAATACGGAGAGGGCGAGGTCGAGGGCCGGCGCCCTGCTGAGGGGGGTGGGCGTGCGTTCCCGGCGCGTCCGGCCCCCCTAGGGCCGGACGGACATGAAGGTACTCCTGGTTTTCGTTGACGGGCTGGGGATTGGCCGCGACGATCGCGCGGTTAATCCCCTCATTAGCGCCGAAATCCCGCTGTTGCGCGGGCTGATGCCCGGCACAATCGCGGCCTCCGGGCCGTTCAGCGTGTACGGGCGCGAACCGGTGGCGCTCTCATTGGATGCGACCCTCGGGTTTCCGGGGCTCCCCCAGAGCGCCACGGGACAGACGGCGCTGCTGACGGGTTTGAACGCCGCAGCGGCCGCCGGCGGCCACGTGAACGGTCGGCCGACGGCGAAGCTGAAGGCGCTGCTCGAGGGCCATTCGGTGTACAAGCGCCTCCTCGCCGCCGGCAAGAGCGTCACGTTCATCAACGCGTACAGGGACGAATCGTTCGAGATGATGAGGGACGGCACATACCCGGCGTCCGCGAGCACGGTGGCCGCCCTGGGGGCCGGGCTGAGGCTGAGGACTGTACAGGACGTCGTCGAGGGCCGCGCGGTCTACCACGACATAACGTCGCGGTCCCTGGTCGAGCGAGGGTATCCGGTGACCGAGATCCACCCGAGAACCGCGGGAGCGATCGCCGCGAGTATCGCCGGGTGTCACGACTTGTCGGTGTTCGAGTTCTTCTTGACCGACATGGCCGGTCACCGCCGCGACATGAACCTGGCGCGAAGGGTGCTCGAAAGGCTCGACGCGTTCATGGGGGGCGTTCTCGAGAACGCCTTTCGCACCGGGACGGAGGAGATGTGCGTGGTGCTCACGAGCGACCACGGGAACGTCGAGGACCTCTCCACACCCGATCACACGAGAAACCCGGTTCCCGCGGTCTTCGTGGGGGTCCCGGCCGAAATGCGCCCCCGATTGTCCCGCATGGAGAGCATCACGGACGTCTCCGCGGCCATCGTCGAAATCGTCTGCAAGGGGAGGTAGAGGTCGGGATGGCGGAAACGCTCGACGGAACCGTGTTCCGAACCGCCGAGGGGTGGTGTGCCTTCTCCTGGGGCCCCAGGGGCCTTCGCAGGTTCGTGCTTCCAAGGAAAAGTCAATGGGACGCCGCGGAGGAGATCGCGCCGGCGGCCGTTCTCTCGCCGGGGACGGTCCCCGCGCCGTGGGATGCACTGGTGAAGGATGTCACCAGGTACTTTCAGGGGGAGGGGCCCATTGACTTCTCGAGGTTCCCCGTGGACTTGGATGGCACCTCCGGGTTCACGAGGCGGGTGTACGAGGCCATGAAGAAGATCCCCTGGGGGTGCGTGGCGACGTACGGCGAACTGGCCGCGTCGGCGGGGAACAGGAAGGCCGCGAGGGCCGTGGGGCAGGCGTGCAGTCGAAATCCCGTCGCGCTCGTGATCCCGTGTCACAGGGTGGTGGCCGCGTGCGGGCTCGGGGGATTCGGGGGGAGACTCGACCTGAAGAGGCGGATGCTGGACATCGAAGGCGCGGGATACCGGCCGAGAGAGGATGCTCCCCGGGTTGATAAGTGAACACGCGCTGAGGGTCCTCGAATTTCAGAAGATATCCGAAATGCTGGTGGAGCGGGCGGTCACCGCGATGGGCAAGGAGCTGGCTGCGCGGCTCCGCCCCTTCGAAGGGCGGGCCGCGATAGCGGCGGCGCTGGCTGAAACCGGCGAGGCCGCGGCGATTGTCGGTTCGAAATTCCCGCCCCTCGGGGGAATCAGCGATGTGCGGGAGGACGTGCGCCGGTGCGCCCTCGGTGGTGTCGTCCAGCCCGAAGGCCTCGTTCGCATCGGAGCCACGGCCGCGGGGATAGGGGCGCTGCGGCGCTTCTTGGCGGGGTGCGCCGGTCCCGGCTCGGAGATCTGGAAGGCGGGCGGGGATCTCGCCGACCTGAAGCGGCTCGACCGCGAAATCATGGAGCGGCTGACCGAGGACGGCGGGGTTAAGGACGACGCGAGCCCCCGCCTCCGCAAGATCCGTTCTCAAATGAGGTCGCTGTCGGCGAAGATCCGCGACCGGTTGGACGCCATGACCAGGTCGCCGGAGACCTGCCGTCTCCTGCAGGAGCCGATCGTGACCATTCGCAACGGGAGGTTCGTCATACCGGTGCGGCAGGAGATGAGGTCGCTCGTCCCCGGGGTCGTTCACGACCAGTCGGCGAGCGGAGCGACCCTGTTCATAGAGCCCCTGCAGGTGCTGGAGATGGGGAACGAGCTCCGGAGGCTCGAGGCGGAAGAGGCCGACGAAGTGGAGAAGATCATTCGCGACCTCTCGGCGCTCGTCGGGGGGTACGCCGACGAGTTGCTGCGGTCGCTCGAGGCTGCGGGAAGGGTGGACTTCGCATTCGCGAAGGGGCGATTGAGCCTCGACATGGACGCCTCGGAGCCGGTGCTCGCGGACGATTGGGTCGTGGATCTGAAGAGGGCGAGGCACCCGCTCCTGAAGGGCGAAGTCGTCCCCGTAGACATCCACCTGGGAAGGTCGTACGACACCCTGGTCATCACCGGACCGAACACGGGGGGCAAGACGGTGACGCTCAAGACGGTCGGCCTCCTCGTGCTTATGGCGCACGCGGGGCTTCACATCCCGGCCGCGCCGGGATCCGTGGTCGGACCGTTCCGGGGGGTGTTCTGCGATGTAGGCGACGAGCAGTCGATCGAACAAAGCCTCAGCACCTTCTCGTCCCACATGGGCAACATCGTGGCGATCATCGAGTCCGCGCGCGAGGGGAGCCTCGTGCTGCTCGACGAGCTCGGCGCGGGCACCGATCCTGTCGAGGGTTCAAGCCTCGCGATGGCGATCCTCGAGTACCTGCACTCGACGGGGGCGAAGACGGTGGCGACCACCCACTACAGCGAGCTCAAGTGGTTCGCCTTCACGAGGAACAGGATAGAGAACGCCTCAGTCGAGTTCGATGTCGAGACTCTCAGGCCGACATACAGGCTCACGATCGGAGTGCCGGGCAGAAGTAACGCGTTCGAGATCGCCTTGCGCCTGGGCCTTCCCCCGGGAATCGTCTCCTCGGCGAAGCGCTTCGTTGGAAGGGAAGGGGCGCGGATGGAGGAGGCGATCGGGGAGATAGAGAGGGCCAAGCGGGCCGCCGAGAAGGACCTCGCGGACTCGGAGGCGGCGTTGCGCTCGGCACTCGATCTCAGGAACGAGTACGAGCGCAGGCTCAAGGAGATCGGGGACAAAGAGAGGGAGATAGAGCGGAAGGCGCGCGCGGATGCGATGGAGATCGTCCGCACCGCGAAAGCGCGGGCGCGCCTGGCGATGGAAAGACTGAAGGAAGCCGAGACTGCACCGCGGGAATGCCGGGGGTCGTTGATACAGGCGGCGAGGGACGCGCTGCGCGAAGCGGCGTCCGTCGCGAGGGGAGACGCGGTCGGCGGCGCGGACTTTCCGCCGGAGGTCGAGGGGCCGGCGCCCGGGGACCTGAAATCCGGCGAGCGGGTGTTCGTCAGGAGCCTCGGCAGGGCGGGAACCGTGGTGGAGTCCCCTGCGGCTTCGAAGGAAGTCGTCGTGCAGGTGGGCGTAATGAGAGTACAGGCGGACCTGCGGGACCTCGTGAGGGTGCCCGCCACGGGTCCCGCTGCGGACGGTGAGGGACAGGCGCCGATGGGGCGCGCGCCGGGCGGAGGGGCCGTTTCAGTAATGAGAGATAAGGCGGGCACGATCTCGCCGGAGATGGATGTCAGGGGGATGACTGTCGCGGAGGCGGTATCCGCCGTGGAGAAGTACCTTGACGATGCCATCCTGGCCGGGGCACCCCAGGTCCGCATCATACACGGCAAGGGAACGGGCGCGCTGAGGAGCGCAGTTCGCGAATTGCTCGGCAGACACCCGGCCGTTGCGTCGTCGAGGCTCGGCGTCGCGGGTGAAGGTGGTGATGGGGTCACTGTAGCCGTCCTCAAGTAAGCCCCACCTGGTGTCCCCGGGATAGAATATCGGCGGGCCGTCCCCCATACGAATTATCGCCACGATCCACGGACGGGGGAATGACCGTTGTACCCTCTCCGGGCGGCGAAGCATTCCATTCCCGGAGAGTCCAGTCGCCCGGCCGGGCGACTGGACTCTCCGAGAAGGAGGCCCATCGGCGCCTGAAAAGGTACGGGCCGAACGAGATCGAGAGGGAGCGCGGCCCGAGTCTGTGTGGAATGCTCGCCGCCCAACTGGGCGACGTGATGATCCTGCTCCTCATGGGTGCCGCGGCCCTGTCCTGCATCGCGGGAGAATGGATGGACTCCGCGGTCATAGCGGCGATAGTCGTCGTGAACGCCGTGACGGGCGTGGTTCAGGAACACCGTGCCGCGCGGGCCTTGGCCGCCCTGAGGGAAATGGCCGCGCCCGCCGCAAAGGTGTTCAGGCAGGGAAAGTGGCGTACTGTGCCGTGCAGGGACCTGGTACCCGGTGACCTCGTTTCGGTGGAGACCGGCGACAGGGTGCCCGCCGACCTCGACATAGTCGAGGCCGTATGCCTGGAAGTGGACGAGTCCGTGCTCACCGGGGAATCCGCCCCCGTGCAGAAGACCGGTGCCGGCAAGGAGCAACTGTTCGCGTCAACGACCGTGGTCCGCGGGCGCTGCAAGGGAATCGTCGCCAGGACCGGCATGGCCACGAGGGTGGGCTTGCTCGCCAGGCAGATCAGGGAATCCTCCGGGGAAGAGCCGCCCCTGAAGAAGAGGCTCGACGCGATAGGCAGGAACATTGCGACGGCGTGCTTGCTGCTGGTCGGAGTGACCTTTCTGCTCGGGGTTTCCAGGGGAGAGGAATGGCTGGAGATGTTCCTCACGTCGGTGAGCCTCGGGGTCGCCGCGATTCCGGAAGGTCTGCCGGCCGTCGTGACCGTGGTCCTCGCCATCGGGGTTCGGAGGATGAGCGCGAAAAGGGCGATTATCAGGAAGCTCGCATCGGTTGAGACACTGGGCTCCGTCACGGCCATCTGTTCGGACAAGACCGGCACCCTCACAAAGAACGAGATGAGCGTGGCCGAGATATTCGCGGGCGGCGAGATGTTCGTCCTGGACGACAACGACGCACGCCTGGCGGGCGCGGCGCGCCCGGATTCTCCCCTCCAACGAGCCTTGCTGGGCGGCTTGCTGGCGAGCGATGCCGTCGTCGAGAAGGAAAGGGCGGGGTGGAGGGTAACCGGGGACCCGACCGAGGGTGCGCTTGTCATGGCGGCCGCCCGGGCCGGGCTGGACAGGGAGCACTGTGAACGACTCTATCCCAGGGTATTCGAA
>JANLGA010000012.1:28111-34609 GCA_024653225.1 Bacillota bacterium
TCCCTTCGACTCTCGCAGAAAGATGATGACCACAGTCCACTTGAGGAGTGTGCCCTCTGCGGCCTCCCGGCGCTACGTCTCGTATACGAAGGGCGCGCCGGACGTCGTGTTGGGCAGGTGCACCCACGCCCTCGCGAACGGTTCGGTTGTTCCCATGGACGATCGCCTCCTTCGCCGGTACGAAGAGGCCGCACAGCAGATGGCGGCGGGGGCGCTGCGGGTGATCGCGGTCGCCGCCAGGGAGTGGGCTGGAGAAGAATGGCGGAGGCAGGACTCGGTCGAGCGTGGTCTCACGGTCCTGGGCCTCTTCGGGATGCTCGACCCGCCCAGGCCCGAGGCGGCGGCGGCCGTCGGCACGTGCAGGCGTGCCGGCGTGAGAGCGCTCATGGTGACGGGGGACCAGTCCCGGACTGCTCTGGCTGTCGCCGAGCGGTTGGGGATGGGAGGTACCGGTTCCCGCGCGGTCCTCGGTCCCGAGATAGACCGGCTGAGCGATCGGCAGCTCGCCGCGGCGGTGAAGACCACCACGGTCTTCGCCCAGGTGAGCCCGGACCACAAGGTCAGAATAGTGACGGCCCTGAAGAGGAACGGAGAGATCGTGGCTATGACCGGCGACGGAGTAAACGACGCACCCGCGCTGGAGCGCGCGGACATCGGCATTGCCATGGGCCTGAGGGGAACGGACGTGGCAAGGGAGGCGTCCGACATGATATTGGCCGACGACAACTTCGCCACGATCGTCGCCGCCATCGGCGAAGGACGAACCATTTACGCGAACGTCCGCAAGTCCATCAGGTACCTGCTCTCCTGCAATATGGGAGAGCTGCTCACGGTATCCGGCGCCATCCTGGCCGGATTGGGGAGGCCGTTGCTCGCCGCCCAGATACTGTGGGTGAATCTGGTCACCGACGCCGCCCCCGCCATAGCACTCGGGATGGAGAAGCCCGAAGATGACCTCGTCGCCTCGGACCCCCCGGACCCGGCCCAGGGCATACTCACATGGGACATGGTCTGGAGGACCCTCGTGGAAGGATCCTGGATAGGGGGTGTCGCCCTGGGTGCCTCCTGGACCGCGCTCGAGGGCGGGGCGTCTCCCGCCCACGCGCGGTCAATCTGCTTCGGGGTCCTGACATTCTCCCAGCTCTTCCACGCGAACAACTGCCGATCGAATCACCAGGTCTTGAGGCGGTTGGGGGTATTCAGCAGCGCTCCCATGATCGTCGCAGTCATCGTCTCCGGCCTCATCCAGCTGCTCGCAATGGCGGGCCCCCTGAGGCAGGTCCTCAGGGTCGAGAGCCTCGGCCCGGGGGAATGGCTCTGGACGATGGCGGCGTCGTTTTCCATCGTACCGCTCGTAGAGATGATGAAGGTGTGCATACCGGCGGAGGATGCGCTGGGGAGGAGACGCCGAGTGCCGCGGCCGGGCGGTCGTTAGGGACGAACCGGGGGTTTGTAGTTCAGCGGCGGCATCCTCTTGCGAGCTCGTAAGTCCCTATCGCGATGAGAATGAGCCCGGCGACTGTCCCCGAAGCCTCGCGAAGGCTGCGGGCCGCGCAGGCCCGTCCTGCGGCGAGGCCGGCCCACATCGTCAGCATGCTGAGCACCATCAGGGATGCGGCCGCGACCGGAAGACATGCCCCCGCCATCCCGGCGGCGAATCCCCCGGCGAAGTTGTTGAGCGACAGCGCGAGGGCCACCACAAGCCCCTCTCCGGCGGCGAGGCGACCTCGGAGGGGGGCCTCGCCGATCAAGGGGTTTTCCAGGACCTCGGCCAGGGCCCGAACGGACAGTCCGCGACGGTGGGCGGGCGGGCCGCCCGGCGCGTTCCGGGGGTGCTGTAGCCCCAGGGATTCACGGGCCACGATGAACGCGCCCATGACGGCGACGGCCAGTGAACCCGCGACGTGCGGCAGGCGGGCGGGGAGGAACCTCGACACCATCCTCCCGGCGATCGCGCACAGCAGCGTGCCGCCACTCGTGACCCCGGCTATCAACACGTTCGTGGTGAAGGGAACGGCCACGCCCTTTGAACCGTACAGGACCCCTACGACGAAATTGTCGAGCGTGCAGGAAAGCACGATGAGGATGATGCTGGGCGGGCTCAAGGACGTCGCTCCTTCGGGTGCTTTCGGCCGTATACTATATGTGGCTCGGGGGGGTGCAGCTACCGCGCCGGTGGGACGGGCGGCGGGAGGGTGGGGAGCGAGCCTACTCCGGTGGGACCGGCGGCTCGATGAATGGATTGTGCAGCCTGCAGATCTGCTGCGGCACCTCCTGGTCCGCATCGAGGGGCTTTCGTCCGTCCTCGAGCACCAGGTATGGTTCCGGCCGCCTGATGAATCCCTTCGTCATGCGAGAGGGGCAGAAAGGACCGGCGATCTCCGCGGGGTTGTCGGCGCACACGTCCACGAGGACGTGGACGTCGCATTCGTCCACGGGCTCCGTGCCCTTCACGAACACCTCGGACTTCAGGGTCTCAGCCGGGCAGGCCGGCGACGGGAGTTTTCCGGACTTGGTGCACACGGTTATGCCCTCGACGATTCCCTTGGGGACCGGGAAGTCCTTGGGGGGGATGTTCTTGTGGGCCTGGGACATGACCTCCTTCCAGATCATCGCGGGATAAGTGCCGCCGGTTACTCGCTGCTTCTCCATGGTCTTATCCTTGTCGTATCCCATCCAGACCACGGTGACGAGGTCCGGGGTATACCCGCAGAACCAGGCGTCCACCCAATCGCTGGTGGTGCCCGTCTTGCCGGCGGCGGGTCGGCCGATCGCGGCCCTCGTGCCCGTCCCCCACGGCTTCGAGATGGTGCCCTTCATCATGTCAGTCATTATCCATGCCGTTTCCGGCCTTATGACGGGCCTTCCCCTCGGTTTGTGCTCTTCCAGGACGTTCCCGTTCTTGTCAACGACCTTGATGATGGATATGGGCTCCTGGCGGATCCCGCCGTTGGCGAACACGCCGAATGCCACGGTCATATCGAGCGGCGTCACGCCGTCGGTCAGGCCCCCGAGGCCCGTCGAGAGGTTCAGGTCCGACATCCCGTTCCGCGGACTCCTCACGAGCGTGGTGATTCCCAGTTTCTCGGCGTAGTCGCAGCCGGTGGGCACACCGATCCTGTCGAGCACCTTGACCGCGACCACGTTGCGGGATCGCTCGAGCGCCTCCCTGATGGTCATCAACCCCATGAACTTGCGATCGTAGTTCTCGGGGGCCCAGGAGGGCCCGGAGACCTGCGCCCATTCGACCGGAGAATCGTCCACCACGGACGACGGGGTCAGGCCGCGCTCCATGGCGGCGGTGTACACGGCTATCGGCTTAAAGGCCGAGCCGGGCTGCCTCTTCGATTGCACCACCCTGTTCTGCTGGAGCCACCTGTCGTGCTTCCTCCCGCCCACGATCGCCTTCAGGTAGCCCGTCTTGGGGTCCATGACCACCACGGCGGCCTCCGGGTAGTCCTCGCCGGGCTTCATCGGGAACACCGGGTCGAGGACGGTCGCCACCGCCTTCTCCGCGGCTTTCTGGATCTCGGGATCCACCGTGGTGTAAACCTGGAGGCCGGACTCGTAGACCGTCTCCGGCGAATACCGCGAGAGCAGTTGCTGAAGCACGTAGTCCGCGAAGAACGCGCCCCATTCGATCTCGCTCTTCTTGAGCGGCTTGAACATCAAGGGTGAAGAGGCGGCCTTGTCCGCTTCCGCCTCGCTTATGAACCCGTGCTTCGCCATCAACTGGAGTACGGCCGCCTGCCTGGTCCTGGCGGCCTGTGGGTGGGTGTACGGGTCGTACGCGGCGGGGGCTTGGACCATGCCGGCCAGCAGAGCCGCTTCCGCGATGGTCAGGTCCTCCACATTCTTGCCGAAGTACAGCTGCGAGGCCGCCTGTATTCCGTACGCCCCATTGCCGAACGGGATGATGTTGAGATACATCCCCAGGATCTCGTCCTTGGTGTACTTCCTCTCGAGCTCGATGGCCAGGAAGGCTTCCTGTATCTTCCTTTCCAACCGCCTGGTGGGCGTGAGAAACGCGGCCCGCGCGAGTTGCTGGGTTATGGTGCTCCCGCCCTGGAACTGCCTGCCGGTGACGATGTTGAACGCCGCTCTGATGATGCCCTTGATATCCACGCCTATGTGTTCGTAAAAGCGCACATCCTCTACTGCGATGAAGGCGTTCCGGACGTGGTTCGGGACGCGCTTGATGCTGATGGGTATCCTGTGTTCTTCCGCGTGGAGGGGGGCAAGGACCTTGCCGTTGCAGTCGTACACGAAAGACGTCAGGCTCGGCTTCGGTTCCAGCCCGCTGAGTGCAGGAAGGTTCTTCAAGGCGCTCGATACAAATGCGAACGCGGCCCCGGCCGCAACGAGGACCGCGAGGAGCATGAGCGCGAGCAACAATTTGAGCGCGCTTCGTCTTTTCCTGGACCTTGCCTTGACCATCCGCCCGCCCCTGTCAAATTGGTCGTATCGTATTATACCACATGTTGTTTCGGACGGTCCCCGCGGTCTCGACGTCCGAATGAGCGGCCGTGTTCCGGCTGTGCTATAATCAGTTCGAGATCGGATGGACAAGCGGGGAGAGTCGTCGTGGGGATAAGGGAAGAAGTGGAGGAACAGATGGCCGTCATCCGGAGGGGAGCGGCCGAGATAGTCTCCGAGCAGGAGCTCGAACGCAAGATAGCGCGCTCGATCGAGAGCGGTAGGCCCCTACGGGTCAAGTACGGCGCCGATCCCAGCGCACCGGACATTCACCTCGGCCACACGGTCTGCATTCGCAAGATGAAGCAATTCCAAGACCTGGGGCACGAGATAGTGTTCATCATCGGGGATTTCACGGGCATGATAGGCGACCCGTCCGGCAGGTCGGAGGCGAGGAAGCAGCTTTCGGAGGACGAGATCGCGCTGAACGCGAAGACCTACCAATCGCAAGTGTTCAAGATACTGGAGCCGTCCAAGACGAGGGTGGTGTTCAACTCGTCGTGGCTCGGCAGGTTGAGCTTCGCGGACGTCATCCACCTGGCCGCCAAGTACACGGTGGCCAGGATGTTGGAGCGCGACGAGTTCCAGAAGAGATTCCGGGAAGAGAAGCCGATAAGCGTGCACGAGTTCCTGTATCCGCTCGCTCAGGCATACGATTCGGTCGCCATAGAAGCCGACCTGGAGCTCGGGGGTACCGACCAGACGTTCAACTTCCTGCTTGCCCGCGACATCCAGCGCGAGTATGGGCAGGAACCCCAAGTCGCGCTGACGATGCCCCTCCTGCCGGGCACCGACGGCGTACAGAAGATGTCGAAGAGCCTTGGTAATTACATCGGGATAGACGAACCCCCCGCCGAGATGTACGGGAAGACGATGTCAATCCCGGACCATCTGATAGTGCCGTACCTGGAGCTCGTCACTGCGGTGCCCGCGAACGAAGTCAGGGACATCTCCCGGGGGCTGGAGGAGGGAACGGTACACCCGCGCGACGCCAAGATGAGACTGGCGAGGGAAATCGTCTCCCTTTACCACGGGGCGTACGCCGCCGACGAAGCCGAGCGGAGTTTCGTCAGGGTGTTCCGGATGCGGATGAAGCCCGAAGAGATGCCGGAGGTGGTGCTCCGGGCCGCGGACCTTGACGAGGGCAAGATCCAACCGTACCGGCTCGTCCACGCCGCGGGGTTCGCGGCGTCGGCCAGCGCGGCGAAGAGGCTGGTGGACCAGGGAGCGGTGTACGTGGATGACAGGCGAGTGAGTGCGGGGGACCTCGTGACCCCCAGGACCGGTACTGTCATCAGGGTGGGGAAGAGGGGATTCGGGCGCATAAGGCTGGAGTAGCATTGTTCCGCGCGGCGCCGTGACTTCATATAATCCGTTAGGAAGAGTGCCGTATCGGGGGCGGGGCGGTTGGTTCGCTTCAGGCTAAGGCGAAGACCCGGCCCTCTATCATTTCACCCCCTCATACTGGCGGCCGTGTTCGCTCTCATGGCGTGGCGTTTTGAGAGGACGGTCGAACCCGCGCTGATGGGCATCGCGGAGGCGAAGGCATCCGTGCTCGCCACCGACATCATCAACAGGGTCATCAACGAGTGCGTGGTGCGAGAGACGAAATCCGCCGAGCTCCTTTCCATCGAAAAGAACCAGGCCGGCGACGTGGTACTGATCAAGGTCAACACGATGGAAATAGGGAGACTGGAGACGATGGCGGTGGCCGCCGTCCAATCGGAGATCAAGGCGATCTCCGAAGAGGAGATCAGGATCCCACTGGGGCAGGTTCTCGGCAGTCGGGTGTTCGCCGCCTGGGGACCCGCGATCCGGGTCCGGGTGGTCCCGATGGCCAGGGCCGGCGCGGAGATCACCGACAGGTTCGAGTCCGCGGGGATAAACCAGGTCAAGCACTGCGTGTACCTCAACGCCGACGTGCAACTGAGGGTCATGTTGCCCCTCGCGTCCTCTTTCGTGTCGGTGAAGTCCAGCGTGCCGCTCACCACCGTCATCCTCCCGGGCAAGGTGCCCGTGACC
>JANLGA010000013.1 GCA_024653225.1 Bacillota bacterium
CGAGGGCGAAAAGGTGTATGTCATCCCGATCCAGGGCACGATCGAACCCGGCCTGGCCCGGTTCGTAACGAGGGGTTTCGACGTCGCGGAGGAGGCGGGCGCGCGCGCAGTGATCCTCGAGGTGTCCACCCCGGGCGGGGTTGTTGATTCGGCGATCGCGATCAAGCGGCGGGTATGGGATTCTCCCCTCGAGACGATAGCGTTTGTCCGCGACCACGCGTGGTCGGCCGGGGCGCTGATAACCCTCGCCGCCCGGAAGGTGGCGATGGCGCCCGGATCGAGCATCGGGTCCGCGGAACCGAGGCCCCTGGACGAGAAGGTGCTGTCGGCGTGGAGGGCCGAGCTCGAGGCCGCCGCGTTACGGGCCGGCAGGGACCCTCGACTCGCAGCCGGAATGGCCGACGCCGACCTCGAGATACCGGGGGTCAAGGAGAAGGGGAAGCTCCTCAACCTCACTTGGCGGCGCGCGGTGGAGCTGGGCGTCGCGGACGCGGCCGCGGCCGACCGAGACGAGGTGCTCGCGGCGTTCGGTCTCGCCGGCGCTACGGTGGTAGAGATGAAGCCCACTCCAGGCGAGGCCGCGGCGAGACTGGTGACAAATCCGGTAGTCGGCCCCGTGGTCCTCGCAATCGGGCTCATCGGGCTCCTGGCGGAGGCCCTGACCCCCGGGTGGGGAGCGCCGGGCATAGTCGGCATCCTGTCCCTGGCACTCTTCTTCGGGGGCCAGATCGCGGCCGGGGCGACGGGTTGGCAGGTCGCACTCCTGTTCCTCGTGGGGATGGTATTGCTCGCGATAGAGGCGTTCGTTCCCGGATTCGGAGTATTCGGGTTCAGCGGGATAGCGTGCATGGTCGTCAGCATATACCTCGCCGCTACGACCAGCGCCGGAGGCATACAAGCCCTGCTGTTGGCGATCGTCATCAGCGCCGCATTCGTCGTCGCCTTCGTGCGGTTCGCAGCGAAGCGGGGTCTCTGGAAACGGCTGGCCCTGTCTTCGACCATGCGCGGGGCGTCCGCTCGGCGGGAGCAAGGCGGCATCCCCGCGTCCCTCGGACTGGTCGGCAAACGGGGAGTCACGCTGACGCCCCTCAGGCCGGCCGGCATCGCGGAAATAGAGGGTAGAAGGGTAGACGTCGTGGCGTCCGGCGAATTCATCGAGCGCGGGGAAGCGGTAGTGGTCACCGAGGAGACGGGCCCCAGGATAGTGGTCCGCCGTGTCCAGGAACACCCAAGTAATCACGGGGGAGGCTGATCGTTTCATGGCTGCTCTGATCTCTACCATGGTACTGTTCGCGGTCATCATCATCGGCCTGTCGGTATTCTTCAGCTTCGTCCCACTCGGCCTCTGGATCTCCGCGCAGGCGGCCGGAGTGAGGATCGGTATCATCACCCTGGTGGGCATGAGACTGCGGCGAGTCCCCCCGTCGAGGATCGTCAATCCCCTCATCAAGGCGATCAAGGCGGGTCTCGATGTCAACGTGAACAGCCTCGAAGCTCACTACCTGGCGGGTGGAAACGTTGACAGGGTCGTAAACGCCCTGATCGCAGCGCAGCGCGCCGAGATCCCGCTCGGTTTCGAACGCGCCGCGGCGATAGACCTGGCCGGCAGGGACGTGCTCCAGGCCGTGCAGATGAGCGTCAATCCGAGGGTCATCGAGACGCCGGTGGTGGCGGCGGTGGCCAAAGACGGCATCGAGCTCAAGGCCAAGGCCAGGGTCACCGTGCGCGCCAACATAGACAGGCTGGTGGGAGGTGCGGGGGAGGAAACGGTCATCGCGAGGGTCGGCGAAGGCATAGTCACGACGATCGGTTCCTCGGAGAACCACAAGATGGTCCTCGAGAATCCTGACAGTATCTCCCGCACGGTCCTGGCGAAAGGGCTCGACGCGGGCACCGCCTTTGAGATCCTGTCTATCGACATAGCGGACGTGGACGTGGGAGACAACATCGGCGCACGCCTGGAGACCGACCGCGCCGAGGCGGACAAGCGAATCGCCCAGGCCAAGGCGGAGGAAAGGCGGGCGATGGCCATCGCCCGCGAGCAGGAAATGAAGGCGCTGGTGCAGGAGCAGAGGGCGAAGGTGGTGGAGGCCGAGGCCGACGTCCCGAGGGCGCTTTCGGAGGCGTTGAGACAGGGCAACATCGGGGCGCTCGACTACTACCAGCTGCAGAATCTGCTCGCGGACACCCAGATGCGCGAGGCCATTTCGAGAGCCGGTGCCAAGGGCGAGACGCCCGGGCCCGAGAAGAGATAGGGTGACCGCATGGACCTGCTCGCGTTCATCCTGTTCGCCTTCTTTTGGATAGTCATGTCCGCGATCTCGCGCGCCGGAAGGCGCCCGGTTCGGCCGGTACGCCCCGTACACCCCACGGCCGCGACTCCCGCTCCCGCGGATGGGCGGCGGGGAGAGGACGCACGCGCACCGCGAACCGAACCCCCGGCGCCCCCATCCCGCGCGATGCCGCCCGACGAGTCGGCGCGCGTCGCTCCCCCTCTCGAAGGGACCGAAGAGGCCGCCGCGGAACTGCCGGTCTCGGACCTCGTCGAGCCGAGGACAGTGCTGCTGGGGGTGATAGCGGCTGAAGTGCTGGGCCCCCCCGGCGGGCGCAAGCGGTCCCGGAAATTCTCTCGACCCGGCCTCAGGAATAGACTATAACCTGAGGGGTGAGGGCGCGTGCGGCCCGGAAGAGGGGGAAGGCTCAAGAAGAAGATCGCGGGCCTCCTCGAATTGCCGGGCGATCTAGTGTTCGATTTGCCCCGAATAACCCTCATCGGGAACATGGAATTGACAGTCGAGAACCACAGGGGGTTGATGGAATACTCCACCCACCGCGTGGTGATCGGCTTCGGTGGGGGGCAGATGACGGTCGAAGGATGCGACCTCGTCATCCGGCGGATCGTCAAGGACGAGGTCACAGTCACCGGGCGAATCTCGTCAGTCGGCCTCGAGGGGTAGGGTCCCGACATGTCGTTGTCCGGTATCGGGCGCCTGCTCGCGGGCTGCCTCAGGATCGAGATCAGGGGGGCGACCGCGGAGAGATTCGTCAACCTGGCCGTCTCCAGGGGGATCGCCTTCTGGAACGTTCGTCGCGGACCCGGTTATCTTCAGGCCGACATAAGGATCGGCGCCTTCCGCTCGCTGCGTGACATCGCAAGGAAGACGCGCAGCCGCGTCCGCATCAAGTCGAGGCGCGGCTTGCCGTTTCTCCTGGGACGATGGAGGGGACGGCACGGGTTCCTCGCGGGGCTCGCCGCTTGTGCGTTCGCGATACTGTTCGTTTCCTCGCGTGTCTGGTTCGTGGAGGTATCCGGTGCGACCACCCAAACGCGCGCTCAAGAGGTGTTGGGGATAGCGGCGGAGTGCGGCCTCAGGCCCGGCGCCGCGACGGCCGGCCTCGACCTGCGCGAGATAGAACTGGGAATACTGTCGAAGGCCGAGTACGTTTCATGGGCTCGGTTGCGGGTCCAGGGCACAAGGGTTATTGTTGAGATAATAGAGAAGACGCTTCCCCCGGCTCCCTCGGAAGAGGATCTCCGTCCGTGCGACCTGGTTGCCAGGGTCCCCGGGACGGTGCACGAGATCCTGGTGTACATGGGAGAGCCGGCGGTGAAAGTGGGGGATTCCGTCGCGGCGGGGCAGACGCTCATCGAGGGAAGGATCAAGGGCCCCCCGGTCGAGCGGAAGCCGGGATCGCAACCCGGCGGGGCGACGCCGACCGCCGACAAGCCGGTGCGGGCGCGGGGAAAGGTCATCGCGCGCGTCGCCAGGGTGTCGGCCGCCGAGGAGCAATTCGTCCAATGGGTGGAGCAGAGGAGTGGCAGGACGTATTCGCGCCGAGTGGTCAGGCTGCCGGGCAAGGACATAATATGGAAGGGGAGACAACCCGTGCCGTTCGCCCGATACGAGGCCGTCAGCCGGGTCCGATCCCTGTGTTGGAGGAATATACCCCTACCTGTCGAAAGCATTACGGAAACGTTCTACGAGCTCGTGCAGGTCAAAACCGAGGTAGGGCGCGAGGAAGCAAAAGAGCGGGCGAGGATCAGGGCCCTAGAATCTGCCAGGGCACAGGTCCCCGCCGGCGCTGACGTCGTGGGTATTTCTGCCGAATCGAGCGAAAGCGATTCGGCAGTGAACGTCACAGTCACCATTACGACTCTCGAGGACATCGGGATGCCGGGACCCGCCCGGTGACGCTGGAGGGCTGACCTGTTGCAGAACGAGACGGCCACCAAGAGATTCATCCTTGGGACCAACGAGGAAGCGCTGAACGCATTCGGCCGTTATGACGAGAACCTTTCGATAATAGAAAAGGCGTTCGGAGTGACGCTCCTCGCCCGCGGCAACGAGATTGTGCTGAGCGGCGACCCTTCGGAGGTCGAATCGGTGTCGGCAGTCTTGGAGCAGGTCATACGCATGGCGAGGAAGGGCCCGGTGGCCCCCCAGCAAGTCCGGTACATTATCGGCGCGTCGAGGACAGGCTCCACCGAGACGGCCGACCTCTTGAATGACACCACGATCCTCGTCACCGCCAGGGGCAAGCAGATCAAGCCTCGGACCATCGGGCAGAAGCAGTACGTTGACGCGATACGGGACAACGCGCTCACGTTCGGAATAGGACCGGCGGGGACGGGCAAGACCTACCTGGCCGTCTCGATGGCGGTGGCCGCGTTCCGCAACAGGGAGTTCAATCGGATAGTGCTGACCCGGCCGGCCGTCGAAGCCGGCGAGCGCCTCGGGTTCTTGCCCGGGACGCTCGAGGAGAAGGTCAACCCGTATCTCAGGCCGCTCTACGACGCGCTCTTCGACGTCCTCGGTGTGGAGACGTTCGAGAAGTTCATGGCCAAGGGCCTGATAGAAGTGGCTCCCCTGGCGTACATGAGGGGTCGCACCCTGGACGACTCTTTCGTCATACTGGATGAGGCGCAGAACACGACCCCGGAACAGATGAAGATGCTCCTGACCAGGCTCGGTATCGGCTCAAAGGCGGTCGTCACCGGGGACATCACCCAGATTGACCTGCCGAAGGGGACCGAATCGGGGCTGCTGCAGGTGAGGGCGGTACTCAAGGACGTGGAGGGCGTTTCGTTCGTCTATCTCACGGAGCAGGACGTCGTGAGGCACGAGCTGGTGCAGAGGATCATCCGGGCATACGATAGGTTCGAGAGCCGCACGCCCCCGGAAGGAGGCCGATGACAGTTGGTGCTCGACCGGGTCCTGCGGACCCCAGGCTGGATGAGACTCGGTTCCGGCACGACCGTGCGGCGCTGGTTCTGGGCCGCATTCACCTTCGCGGTGCTCTCGGTCGTGCTCACGAACTCCATGATGCCCGAGCGCCTGGCGCTTCAGGAAGGGCGGAAGGCCCCGAGGGACATCAAGGCCCAGCGGGATTTCGTGGACAGGGCGGCGACCGAGAGGCTCAAGGCCGAGAGGATAGCGGAAGTCGCGGCGGTGTACGACATAGACAGGAGGGTGGCCTCCGAGATCGAGAAGAACATCGCCGCCGTTTTCGACAAGGCGGCCGGGCTCGCCGGGCAGGGGGCGCTGCCCACTCAGGACCGGCTTGACGAGCTCCGGAAGTCGTCCGGGTTGGCGATCCCGCCTCAATACGGGGAAGCCATACTGAGGGCGGATCCCGCGGGGATCCGAGAAGCGAAGGACGCCGCGATCGAGGCTTCCCGCAGGGTCCTTGAGACCGGAGTGTACGTGGATTCGTTCACTATCAGCCTCGCGCAGGTGGATTTCGAACTCTCCCAACTGCGGCTGCCCGAGGAACACAAGGCATTCGCGTCCGTGGTAGTCAAGGGGTTCATGCGGCCGAACAGGTTCATCAACGAGGCCGAGACGGCGGCGAGACGCAAGAAAGCGGCAGAATCGGTGAGCCCCGTCAAGGTGTTCAAGGGCGACCTGATAGTCGGGCGCGACGAGGTCGTCACCGAGGAACACATGAGGCTGCTCAAGGAAGCGGGCATGGTAGGAGAGAGGCAGGGGATGGCCCACGTCCTTCCGGCGGCGCTCGTGTCGCTCCTCGTGGTGTGCATCATGTGGACGTACCTCGGGCGGTTCAGGCCGGAAGTATACTCGAGCGAGAGCAAGGTCATGCAGACCGCGTTGATCCTGTCCGGGACTGTCGTGTTATCGCGGTTCCTGGGGGCCGTCTCCGAATACCTGGCCCCGGTGCAGGGAGGAACCATGCTCCTCGCCACGCTCCTCGACCCCGGAACGGCCATACTGGGGGCGGTGTGCATGAGCGTGGCGGCGGGCGTCGCTGTCGGGAACGATGCGGCCTTCATGGTCGTGGCGGCCTTGTCGAGCGTCACGGCCGTGTACGGGATATCGAGGGTGGGGCACCGCAGCGACCTAATCCGAGCCGGCGCGCTTGTGGGGCTGGTTAGCGGCGTCTCCGCGTTCGCGATGGCCTTGGTCGCGGGGCTGCCGCTCGGCGAAGGGCTGAGGAACGTCGTCCTCGGGGTCATCAACGGGGGCGTCATCTCGCCGTTCCTGGCGCTCGGCGCCCTGCCGTTCTTCGAGACGTTGTTCAACATAATGACCCCGGTGAAACTCCTCGAATTGGCGAACCCGAATCACCCGTTGCTGAGCCGGCTCTTGATCGAGGCGCCCGGCACCTACCACCACAGCATCATGGTCGCGAACCTCGCAGAGGCGGCGGCGGAGGCAGTGGGGGCCAACTCGCTGCTGGCGCGGGTGGGCGGATACTACCATGACATCGGGAAGACCAAGAGGCCGTATTTCTTCATCGAGAATCAGCTGGGCGTGGGCGAAAACCCCCACGACAAGGTCGCGCCGGGGCTCAGCACCCTGATCGTGACTTCCCACGTGAAAGACGGGATCGAGATGGCCAGGTCCTTCCGGCTGCCCGCCAGGGTCGTGGATTTCATCCGTGAACATCACGGGACGACGCTCGTGTCATACTTTTACTCGCGGGCGACCGAAGACGAGAAGACCGGCTGCCGGCTGGCGGAGGACGACTTCAGGTACGAAGGGCCGAGGCCGAATTCCAAGGAGACGGCCATCGTAATGCTCGCGGACAGCGTCGAGGCGGCGGTCAGGTCGCTCATCAAGCCCTCGCCGGGTCGGATCGAGGCGATCGTGAGGCGGATCGTGAAGGACCGGCTTTACGACCACCAATTGGACAAGTGCGACCTGACGCTGAGGGATCTCGACACTGTCTCGGACACGTTCATGAGGGTTCTCAGCGGCATGTTCCATCCGAGGGTGGGGTACCCACAGACCTCGGGGGCCGCGGGAACGCCCTCGGGCGAGGGGACGGTCACAAATGGAGGTACTGGTGGACGTTCGGGCGGGGGAGCTTCCGAGCAGCTTGACGCCGGAAAGGCTGGAGGAGCTGGCGAAGAAGAGCGTGGAGGCGACCCTGAGCGCGGAGGGGAGATCGCCTGACGCCGACGAGGTGAGCATCTTGTTTGCGGACGACGGCTACGTGAGGGAACTCAGCCGGAAGTATCTCGGAAGGGACGAGACGACCGACGTGCTGGCCTTCTCGATGCTGGAGAGGACGGAAGGCGAGCCGGATGCCGTCCCGCCGCGGCCGCCCGAGATGCTCGGAGACGTGGTGGTGTCGGTGGACGCGGTGGAGAGGCAGGCCGCCGAATACGGTCACTCGGCGGAGCGCGAGGCCGCGATCTTGGTCGTGCACGGGATACTCCATCTACTCGGCTACGACGACTGCGACGCACCGGGGCGGGCCGCCATGTACGACGCCCAGGAACGAGTAGTCGCCGCATTGGGGCTGTAGCATGCGAACCCTTCGTAGGAGCCTCGCGAACGCCGCTTCCGGCCTTCGCCACGTATGGTCCACCGAGCGCAACATGAGGGTCCACGCGGCGACCGGAGCGCTCGTGTCGGCGGCGGCGTGGCTCGGGGGACTCCCCACGCAGAGCATTCTATTCGTGCTCTCCGCGGTGGCGGCGGTGATATTCGCGGAAATCGTCAACACGGCCATCGAATCCCTGGTGGACCTCTCGACGAGGGAGTTTCATCCCCTCGCCGCTCGGTGCAAGGACATGGCTGCGGGGGCCGTCCTCGTAGCGGCGTTGTACGCCGCGGTCGTCGGACTGGTGGTCTTCCTTCCCGAGTTACCCTCCGTCGTCGGCAACCTGGCGGCGGCTGTCGAGTCGAGACCCCTCGCGGTCGGGCTCGCCGCGGTCGTCGTGGCGATCCTGTGGCGCGAGGCCCTCGCCGGAAAGTGAGCTTCGCCGTGCCCGCGTACGAGCTCGTTGACGGTCCTGCCGGGTCATCCCGGTCCGGTTCCGTCGCTCACTGGGGGTGCTACATTGGCTGAGAACCGCCCGGAAGGCACCGGGTTTCGCTCGGGGTTCGCGGCGATCGCGGGCAGACCCAGCGTCGGGAAGTCCACCCTGCTGAACAGGGTGGTGGGACAGAAGGTCGCCATCGTCTCCGACAAGCCGCAAACGACGAGGAATCGGATAGCAGGGGTGCTCAACGAGCCCGGGCTGCAGGTCGTATTCGTGGACACGCCCGGGATTCACAAGCCGAGACACAAGCTCGGGGAGTACATGGTCACCGTGGCGAAGAGGACCCTGGGTGACGTGGACGTCGTGCTCTTCATGGTGGATGGTTCGACCCCGCCCGGCCCGGGCGACCGCTACGTCGCGGACCTGCTGCGCAGGGTGACCTCCCCCGTGATACTCGTGTTGAACAAGATTGACCTCCTGCCCGGGGCGGACGGGGTCTTGCCGCACGCCGAAGGATACGCGTCGCTCGTGAACGCGCGGGAGGTCATCCCCGCCTCGGCCGCGACGGGATTCAACGTGGACCGGGTCGTGGAGGTGGTGGCGGCCCTGATGCCCGAGGGCCCGATGTACTACCCGGAGGGCGAGGTCACCGACCAACCGGAACGATTCATCGCGAGGGAGCTCATACGGGAGAAGCTCCTTCTCCTCACCAGGGAAGAAGTCCCGCACTCAGTCGCGGTGGACGTCGAGGAGATGTCCCCCAGGAAGGGCGACTTGGTGTACATAAGCGCTTCTGTGTACGTCGAGCGCGAATCCCAGAAGCGCATTGTCATCGGGGAGGGTGGGAGGCTCCTGAAGGAAGTCGGCCGCCTGGCCCGGCTGGACATCGAGGCGCTGCTGGGCAACAGGGTCTACCTGGACCTTTGGGTGAAGGTCAAGAAAGACTGGAGGAACACGGAATCCGTGTTGAGGGCCCTCGGGTACGATCCGCGCGGATGACGACGAGGGGTGTTCGCGTTGGCGCTGCTCAAGACCGAAGCCGTCGTGCTCAAGACGATGGAACTTGGTGAGGCGGACAGACTGGTGGTCCTGCTGGGACCGCACCGGGGGAAGATCCGCGCCGTGGCCAAGGGGGCACGCAAGACGATGAGCAGGTTCTCCGCGGGGACGAACTCGTTTTCCTACTGTCACTTCGTGTTGCACCGCGGGAGGACCCTCGATACGGTGACGCAGTGCGACGTCCGGGATTCGTTCAAGCGAATCAGGGAGGACTTAATGCGGTTCATGTTCGCCGGGTACGTGGCGGACTTCGCCGACACGATAACCCCCGACGGTGAGGCGGCCGGGTCGCTCTTCGAACCGGTCCTCCGCTCGCTGCGGCTCATAGATTCCGGCGGTGTGGTTCGCGCTCAAGGCGCTCTCCACGGCGGGGTACGGGCCCGTGCTGGACGCGTGCGCGTCGTGTGGAGCCGCGACGGGGCCCGGGGTGCCGGTGTCATTCGACCCGGGCGCCGGCGGCGTGGTCTGCGCCGCCTGCGGCGAACGGGGCGTGCCCGTGATGCAGGGGACGGTCGGGATGATGAAGTTCTTGCAGGACGCCGACGTCGGCGGCCTGAGGTCGGTCCGCGCGGACGGGAAGATGCTTCGGGAAGCCCGAGCGCTTCTCGGCGATCACGTCGCGTACCACTGTGGGAGGGCCCCGAAATCGTCGTCGGTGATTGACTCCCTTTCCTGAGCTGGATTCCATCGAGGGGTGAACGAAGATGGTCAAGGTGGTGCACGTCGGCGACGTTCACCTGGGTAGACCCTTCGGTTTTCTGCCGCGGGACAAGGCCGAGAAAGTCCGCGCCGCGCAGATGGCGGCCCTCCGGAACGTGGCGGCCCTGGCGCGCGAAGAGGGGGCGGCGGCGGTCCTCGTCGCCGGCGACCTGTTCGACTCGAACGAGGCGCCCGGACGACTGGTCCGCGATGTCCAGGAGATCATCCGCCAATCCGGAGTCGAATTCTACATACTGCCGGGTGCCGGCGGTGAGGGGCTCGAGGGACACGACGGATTGGCGAGGAACTCGGTCTACCGCCGGGAGAGCTGGAGAACGGTGGAGAACGCCCACGTATTCATGGAGGAGCGGGTCTTCTACGTGGAGCGGGGCCGCCTCGCGATATACGGTCGCCCCTCGGTCCCCGGCGAACCCGTTCTGCCCCGGGTGGCTCGCGACCCGCGTGCCCTGTTCCACATCGCCCTCTGCCACGCCAGCGTGCAGTTCAAGAGCGAAATCGAGGACTACCCGCTCAGTTACGACGAGATCGCGGCTTCGGGGTACGATTACGTGGCCCTGGGTCACTGGCACAAGCGTCAAGAACACTCGTCCCGCGGCGTGACGGCGTGGTACGCTGGTTGCCCGGAGACGCTGGAGTGGGACCGTGACCCGAGGGGTTGCGCCCTACTCGTCACGCTCGAAGAAGGCCGCGTCCTCGTGGAGCCGAGGGTGACTGGGGAATTCACGTGGATCTCGACCACGGTGGACGTCGCCGGGGACCCGGCGGGGATCGCCGCTACCGTGCTGTCGCGCGTGAGCGACCCCGCGCGGACGCTCGTCAGGGTGAAGCTGTCGGGTGTGGTTCCGGCGGAAGGAGCGGCTTCGCTTGCGGCGGACGTGGAGAGGGCACTCGCCGGGACGTTCTACTGCTCGGTGGATGCGTCGAGGCTGAGGCCGGCGCTGGAGCCCGGGCGGTTTCCGCCCGGGAGCATCGCTGCCGAATACGCCGGGCTGCTCCTGGCTCGCCTGGCCGAGATCACCGCCGACGACCCGTCGGGGGACAGGCGCCGAAGGATACTGACTGCCGCGCTGGACAAGGGGTTGCAGCTGCTCACCGGGGAGATGACCCCGCAGGACCTCGACCTGGAGGTGATCCTCCAGTGATGATCCGCAGCCTCGAGACCGTGAACTTCCGGAACCTTCCCGACGGCGGGCGGTTCGAGTTCGGCGAGGGTCTCACGATCGTGTACGGGCTCAACGAGGCCGGGAAGAGCTCGATGCTGGAGGCCGTCGCCGAGGGACTCTTCGGAAAGACGGCGCGCCGGGACCCGCCGTTCGCCCGCTGGGGCTGCCGGAACATGCCCATCGTGAGGATCGGCCTCGTTGACGACGAAGGCCGCGAGTTCAGGCTGGTGAGGAACTACCAGGAGCGGAGGAGCTACCTGGACGGCCCCGGGGTGCAGCTCCAGAACGAGGCGTCCATTGAGGGCAGGATACGCGAGTGGTGGGGGCTCAAGGACAGCGACTTGTTCCGTCACCTCCTAGTCGTGAGCCAGGGGCAACTCGAGTTCAAGGACGGCAAGTCCCTGGGCACCCAAGTGGAGGCGCTGGCCGCCGGCACCCCGGCCGGAAAACCCGTGGCGGCCATAGTCAAGGACATCGAGGGCAAGATCGGGCAGCGCGCCGAGAGGCCGTTCAAGGGCCGTGATGGAGCCAAGTACGACGGAATCGCGTCAGAACTCGAGAAGACCCGGGCGGAAATCGAGCGGGTGTCGGCAAGGCTCCGCGAGGTCTCGGAGCACCGCTCGCAGCTCTACGAGGCCCTGCAGAAGCGGGAGGAAGAGCGCCGCCGGTTCGACGAGATCGAGAGGGTCCTGGAATGGGCCGAGGTGTACGTTCCGCACAGGGAGGCCGACCGGGTCCTCCGGGAATCCTCGGGGCTCAATGCGGAGCTCAGATTCTTGGGCGGGCGGGTCCTGGAGCTCGAGGGTCAAGAGAAGGGACTCGCGAGGCTCGCCGACAGTCTCAGGAAGGTCGAGGACTTGAGAACGCGCCTGGAGGCGGCGAAGAAGTCGGTCGAGTCGGACAAGGGCCTGCTCGAACGCGTCGAGCGCATCCGCGCCGACATCGCGCAAACGGAGCGGGAAATAGACGGACCGGAAATCCTGGAGGAAGACAAGAGAGCGCTGGACCTCGCTTTCTCGGAAATCGAGAGCCTGGAGAACACCATGAATCTCCAGTCGCTGGAACTCGCCGTCAGGGCCGTCAGCCCCTTCACACTCAGGATGGGGGCTGATCGCCGCGACGTGAAGGAGCGGGCGGAGGTGTCGCTGCGAGGCTACCGGAACGAGGTGTCCATCGAGGGTGTCGCCGACATGACGCTCACGAACCGCGGCCTCGCGGCCATACAGGAGAAACTCGAGCGATGCCGCGCCGGACTGGAGTCGCTGGAACGCCGGCTCGCTTTCTCGGACCGCGACTCGCTCCATAGAAGGTACGAAGCGTGCAAGCGGAAGCGGGACCTCCTGCGGGACCTCCGTGCTGTCCTGGGGGACCGTGATCAGGAGTCCCTCCGCGACTCCGTCGCCAGGGGGGAGCGCGAGGCCGCTCGGTTGCAGGGACAGCTTGACGACGCCCTGGCCGCCGCGGCGAGCGCGGCGGCGGACGTCGGCCCCGAAGCGCGCGGGCTGGATACCGCCGAGCGGGCGGAGGGTGCGCTGGCCGCCAACCGATCCAAGCTCAACTCGATAAAGGGGGAACTTCGGAAGAAGGAGGGATACAGGGAGGCTCTCCTCGGGAAGCGCGGCCTCGACTACTGGATGGAACGGGAGGCCGAACTGAGGGTCAGGCTCGCGGGTATCGCCGTCCCCGAATCGGAGATAGTCAGGGAGATGAGGTCCGCGCCGGACGGTTCCGACGAGCCGGAGAGACTGCTGCGCGGGCTCCGGGAGGAGAAGGAGCGCATGCAGCGGGCGATCGCCGACCTGGGCGCGAAGATCGAGGGCATACAGGGGCGGCTGCACAACGCGCCCACGTACGAAGACCTCGTTTCGATGAAGGAGGAGGAAAACAGGCTGGCGGAGCTCAAGTCCCGGGCCGAGGAGCATCACGAGGTGCTGACGATCGTGAGGGACACGCTGCTCCAGGCGTACGGGAGGGTGAAGGCGGGGTTGACCTCGGCGATAGAGCGCGAGGCCGGAAAGGTCTTTACCACCGTCACCCGGGGAAGGTACTCGGCGGTGAAGCTCGACATCGGTAACGAGATCGGTCTGTCCGTCGTAGACGACTCCGGGCGGGTCCGCGAGGTGAACGAACAGGCGCTCAAGAAGCGCGAGTTCAGCGAGGGGACGCTGCAGCAGCTGTACCTGTCCGTGCGCTTGGGGGTCTCCAGGGCGTTGCTCGGTGGGAGGTCGCTCCCGCTCTTCCTTGACGACGCGCTGGCGGACTTCGACGACGAGAGGTTCCGGGCGGCGATGGAGGTACTCGGGGAGCTGGCGAGGTCGGGGCAGCAGGTGGTCCTATTCACGTGCCATCGGAGGCACGCGGCCTGCAGCGTGGATTACGTGGAGGTCGCGGTGTGACGCCGCGACGGTCGAATCCCCCCGGGAGGGTGGAACCCATGGGCCCACTGGTGGTCGGGATCGTCGGGAGCCCGAGGAAGAACATGAACACCGACGCCATCGTATCGGCGGCGCTCGAAGGGGCGCGCTCCCTGGGGGCGAGAACGGAGAAGATATACCTGGACGACCTCCGCATCGCGCCCTGCAGGGCGTGCGGCGAATTCCCCCGCGACCGGTACTGCTCCGTCCAAGACGACATGGAAGTAGTATACCGCGCGCTGGACGAATCGGACGCGGTGGTCCTCGGCACGCCCGCGTATTTCGGGTGCGTCAGCGCCCAGGTCAAGGCGATGATTGACCGCTCGAACTGCCTGTCGGAAATGCTTCCGACGGCGGACGGCGGGGCGACGTTCGTGACGAGGGTCGCGAAGGGGAAGAGGGGCTTGTTCGTGTGGGTGGCCGACCTGTCAACGGACGTTTCGCACGCCCTCGCGACAGTCTCGCTCTGGTGTTCATCCGCCAATATTGACCTGGTGGACTGTATTGCGTTCACGGGTTCGGAACGACCGGGGGCGGCGGAGGCTCGCAGAGCGGTACTTGGGAGGGCGTTCGAGGCGGGCAGGAAACTCGCCGGCTGAAAGAGCCCGAGAGGGGCCGGGTCGGCTCCGGCGAGGCCCAGCGGACTTGCATATTTGGGGCTTGCTGGTGCAGAATGGTATCAGCAAGCCGAGATGGGGTGAAGGACGGTGGACGTGACGCTTGAGAAGATAGACCAGGTGCGTTCTCGCCTGGGGGTGTCCTACAAGGAGGCCAGGCAAGCCCTGGAACAGGCCGGCGGCGACGTCGTGCAGGCCCTAGTCATACTGGAGGAAAGGGGGAAGTCCCCGGTCTGGACCGAGCGGGTCCAGGTGCGCGGCAGCGAGCTGCTGGATAAGATAAAGCAGCTGCTTCACGAGGGGAATATCACGAGAATCGTGGTCAAGCAAGGAGAGAACGTCGTGGCGGAGATCCCCGTCACTGTCGGAGCGGTCGGCGCCGTCGTCGCGCCGTACCTCGCCGCCATCGGGATAGTCGCGGCGCTCGCCACGAGGTGCACGATCGAGTTCGAGAGGAAGGGACCCGGCAAGTCGGAGGACGCTCCAGTGACCGACCCCGTCACGTTCCCGGGGGACGAAGACGAGCACAGTGGTTGACAAGTGTTGGGTGCGCTGGTAGATTGAAATCGCATACAGACGGGGAGTAGTTCCGCGGGAACCTCCCGTCCCGGTGTGTCCGATAGTAGCCGGCGGGGGGTTTGCGCTTTTACTCCGAGGAGGGGTCGAAATGACCCACGGCAAGACGTTTCAGGAGGTCGTTCTCGCGCTGGAGTCCTATTGGGCCGGCTGCGGCTGCGCCCTGCACCATCCTTACGACGTCGAGAAGGGCGCGGGCACCATGAACCCGGCGACATTCCTTCGGGCGCTCGGACCGGAGCCGTGGAACGCGGCGTACGTGGAGCCGTCGCGCAGGCCGGCCGACGGAAGGTACGGCGAGAATCCGAACAGGTTGTACCAGCACCACCAGTACCAGGTGATCATGAAGCCGTCGCCCGACGACATCCAGGAGAAGTACCTGAGAAGCCTGGAGTTACTGGGGATTGACCCCGCGGTGCACGACATCCGCTTCGTTGAGGATAATTGGGAGGCGCCCACGCTCGGGGCGTGGGGGCTCGGGTGGGAGGTGTGGCTCGACGGGCTGGAGATCACCCAGTTCACCTACTTTCAGCAAGTCGGGGGGTACGATTGCCGTCCCGTGACTGTCGAGATCACCTACGGCCTCGAGCGGTTGGTCTCGTACATACAGGGGGTTGCCGACGTCTACTCGGTGGTGTGGGCCGATGGATTGACGTACGGGGACCTCTTCAGGCGCGCGGAATACGAGCACTCCAAGTACGGGTTCGAGCTCGCCGACACGAGGATGCTCTTCGAACTGTTTGAAACGTACGAGCGGGAGGCCGGGCGACTCGTAGCGGCCGGGCTCGTCCTGCCGTCTTACGACTACGTCCTGAAGTGTTCGCACGTGTTCAACCTCCTGGATGCGAGGGGGGCGGTGAGCGTCACCGAGCGGATGTCATACCTCCTGAGGGTGAGGGACCTCGCGCGATCGGTGGCGAAGGCGTACGTGGACCAGCGAAAGGACGCCGGGTTCCCCCTCTGCCGAGGGAGTTAGGGGGTCGAGGGCGATGTCGGGAGACCTTCTCGTCGAAATCGGATTCGAAGAAATGCCGGCGGCCTATCTTCCGTCCGCCGTCGGGCAGCTCGAGGAGAGACTGCCCAGGCTGTTGGACGAGCTCCGACTGCCCCCGAGACCGAAGGAGGGCGCCGCCCCGATCCGAGTGTACGCGACCCCCCGAAGGCTGGCCTTCACCTGCGCGGGGATCCCCGCTGCCCAGGAGGACAGGGTCGTCGAGATCAAGGGCCCGTCGGCCGCGGCGGCTTTCGATGCGGGCGGGGGCTTCAGCAGGGCGGCGACGGGGTTCGCCGCGGCACATGGTGTAAGGCCGGAAGACCTGGAGGTCCGCCGCCTCGCGTGCGGTGAATACGTCTTCGCGGTGAAGAGGGAGAAGGGGAAACCGTCTTCCGAGGTACTCGCGGGGGCCATCCCCGGGCTGATACTCTCGCTCGAGTTTCCGCGCGTGATGAGGTGGGGCTCCGGCGAACACGCCTTCGGTAGGCCCATAAGATGGGTGCTCGCGCTGCTCGACGAGGAATTGCTCGAATTTGAACTCGCCGGTGTGAGATCGGGAAGAGTGACGTTCGGCCACCGCGTGCTGGGCGCGGGGCCGTTCGAGGTGACGCGGCCGGATGAGTGGGCGGTCATCCTGGAAAGATCCGGGGTGATCGTTGACCAGGAGAGGCGCCGCGAAATGATCGCGCGGCAAGTGGAAGCCGCCGCCGCGGCCGAAGGCGGAGTCGCTCTTGTGGACCCACACTTGCTCGAGCAAGTGAACTACCTCGTCGAATACCCGACCGCGTTCTCCGGGAAGTTCTCGCCGGAATACCTGGGTATTCCCGCCGACGTCCTGGTGACCGCCATGCAACACCACCAAAGGTATTTCCCGGTAAGCGCCCGGGGTGACGACCCTCCGAGGTTGCTGCCCGCGTTTGTCGCCGTGAGGAACGGCGGAAACGAGGGTTTGGACCTGGTGAGGGCCGGAAACGAGGCGGTGATCCGGGCGCGCCTTGCGGATGCGGCGTTCTTTTTCGAGGAAGACCAGAAGACCGGGTTGGAGGACAGGGTGGAGCTGCTCAAGGGGATCCTGTTCCAGGAAAGGCTCGGCACGCTCTACGACAAGACCCTGCGCCTGAGGAACCTCGCGTGCACGATCGCCCGGTGGGCGGGCCTCGGCGACGAAGAGACATCGCGCGTCGAACGCGCCGCGCTCCTATGCAAGGCGGACCTGACGACGGGCATGGTGAGGGAATTCACCGAGCTACAGGGCGTCATGGGGCGCGAGTACGCCATGAGGCAAGGCGAACACCGCGATGTCTGCCTGGCGGTGGGGGAGCATTACCTTCCCACCCAATCGGGCGGCCGCATCCCGGAGACTGTCGCCGGATCGATCCTGGCGATTGCGGACAAGCTCGACACCCTGTCGGGATACTTCATGATCGGCATCGCGCCGTCCGGGTCCCAGGACCCCTACGGGCTCCGGAGGCAGGGGTCCGGGATAGTCTCGATCCTCGCCGGTCCGATGGGGGGTTCGTTGAGATTCTCTCTCGGGGCCGCGGTCAGGGCGGCCCTGGAAGGATACCAGGGCGGGCGGCGTGTCGGCGACCTGGAGAACACCGCGTGCGAAGTGCTGGACTTCCTCAAGGCCAGGCTGAGGGGGCACCTCGAGGAGGCCGGAGTGAGGTACGATGTGGTTGACGCGGTGCTGGCCGCCGGTTTCGACGACGTATTCGACGCCGTCAGGAGGGCGACGGCCCTGCAGGCATTCTGTTCGGAACCCGGGTTCGCCCAGATGATGGTCGGTTTCAAGCGGGCGGCCAACCTCGGGCGAAACGCGGATGCCACCGAAGTGGCACCGCGCCTGCTGATCGAGGAGGAAGAGAAGGCCCTGTACCATCACTTGGAGGTGACGTCGGGGAAGGCGCGGCGCCTTCTCGACGACGAAGACTACGCGGGGTTCTTCCGGTGCATGGCCGGGTTGAAGGAGCCGGTGGACAAGTTCCTGGACCGGGTGCTCGTCATGTGCGATGACGAAGCGCTCCGGAGGAACAGGCTGGCCCTGCTGTCTTCCGTCGCCGCACTGGTCGGCAAGGCCGCCGACCTGTCGAAGCTCGTCGCGGGGTGATCGCGGTGGACGTGCGCGTCTTGTTGTTCGACCTGGACGATACCCTCATCGAGGTTGAGATGGAGCCGTTCTTGCGGGAGTACTTCGGCATGCTGGCGGCGAGGTTCGCGAGAGTGTGCGACCCCGCGGTGTTCGCGCGTCGGCTCCTCGAATCCACCGAGGCGATGGTCGTCAGCCTGGACGGCACCAAGACCAACAGAGACGTCTTCGTCGAGGACTTCTTCCCGAAGATCGGGGCGAACCCGTCGGACTGGCTCTCCGAGATTGACGAATTCTACAGGAGCGACTTTCCGAAGCTGCGGAAGTTCTGTACTCCGGACCCGCTCGCCCCCGTCGTAGTCCAATCGGCGGTCCGGGAAGGTTATAGGACCGTGCTCGCGACGAACCCGGTTTACCCCAGGGCGGCTGTGCTGCACAGACTCGCGTGGGGCGGCCTCGACCCCGGCCTCTTCGAGCTGATCACCTCGTACGAGACCATGCACTACTGCAAACCGCGGCCCGAGTACTACCGCGAGATCTGCTCGGTCATGTCGTGCTCTCCCGGGGAGTGCCTGATGGTGGGGAATGACGTTGACGAAGACCTCGTGGCGGCGGACGTGGGGATGAAGACGTTCCTCGTCAACCGCAAGGTGAGGAACAGGGGAAGCCGCCGATACACCGCCCATTACGAGGGGTCACTGGAAGACCTGCTTGCGAAGATCGAGCGGCGCGAACTCTGACGCGGACGCAGCCCGGCGCGAGCAGGAAGGTATGGCTCGTGGGAGTATATACTTGATAGGGGTAAGAGTCTGCTGGAGGAGGATGGGTCGAGACGGAACCGGCCGGAGGCCTCCCAACCATCTTCGTGGTGTCGGACTCGGTGGGTGAGACCGCGGAGCTCGTGACGCGGGCCACCGCCGCGCAGTTCAACGCCCACACCTTTGACATAATCCGGATCCCCCACGTCGAGGAACCGGGCATCATCCACGACATTATCGCCCAGGCAAAGACCAGGAAATCCGTGATCGTCTACACCCTGATACTGCCCGATCTCCGCAACATAATGCAGCAGGAGGCCAAGCGTCACGGCATCCCCGCCGTGGACATCATGGGCCCGATGCTCGCGGCGTTGGAAGAGATCACCACGGTCAGGCCGAAGATGCAGCCGGGTCTCGTTCGCAGGCTCGACGAAGAGTACTTCAAGCGAGTCGAAGCGGTGGAATTCGCGGTCAAGTGCGATGACGGCAAGGACCCCAAGGGTCTCCTGCAGGCCGACGTCGTGATCATCGGGGTGTCGCGCACCTCCAAGACGCCGGTGAGCCTCTACCTCGCCAACCGAAGGTGGAAGGTGGCGAACGTGCCGCTCGTGCCCGAGGTCAGACTCCCCGAGGAGATCTTCCTTGTTCCGAGGACCAGGATCGTGGGGCTCACCATAGACGAGAGGCACCTGAGGGAGATACGCGTCGAGCGGCTGAGGGCGATGGGACTTCCCGCCGACGCCGACTACGCGGACTCCGGGAGGATAGCGAAGGAGATCGCGTACGCCGACGAGGTGTTCAGGATGCTCGGCTGCCCGGTAGTTGACGTCTCGAACAAGGCCGTGGAGGAGACCGCGAACACTGTCATCGAGCTGGTGACGAGGAGTGGTATTCATGTCTAGGAAGTACGTCTACCATTTCAGCGAGGGCGGCAAGGAGATGTTGGACCTGCTGGGGGGCAAGGGAGCGAACCTGGCCGAGATGGCCGGCCTCGGCCTGCCGGTGCCCCCCGGTTTCACGATAACGACGGAAGCATGCAGGGAGTACTACCGCCTCGGCGGCAGGCTTCCGGACGGCCTGGAGGACGAGATCATGGCGGCCCTTCGGGCGCTGGAAGGGGAAACGGGAAAGACATTCGGGGGCGCGCGTCGGCCGCTCCTGGTCTCCGTGCGTTCGGGGGCGGCGGTCTCCATGCCCGGGATGATGGACACGGTGCTCAACCTCGGCCTGAATGACGATGCGATAGAGGGCCTGTACGACCTCACGAGAGACCGCAGGTTCGTCCTCGATTGCTACCGCAGGTTCATCCAGATGTTCGGAAACGTGGTCCTCAGGTTGGATCACGCGGAATTCGAGCGCGCGCTGACGCGGAGAAAGGACCTCGCGGGGGTGGTCCGTGACCAGGAGATGGACGCCGGGGTCCTGGAGAGCGTAGTTGACGACTTCAGGCAGCTGGTCCGGAGGCTTACGGGGGAGGAGTTCCCCCGGGACCCCCGGGTGCAGCTGCTCATGGCTGTCAGGGCCGTGTTCGAGTCCTGGAACAACCAGAGGGCAATCGTGTATAGGAGGGTCAACAAGATTCCGGACGACCTCGGCACGGCCGTCACGGTGCAATCAATGGTATTCGGGAACATGGGCGATGACTCGGCCACCGGCGTGGTGTTCACGAGGAACCCTTCGACGGGCGCGCCGGAGCTCTACGGAGAATACCTGACCAACGCCCAGGGGGAGGATGTGGTCGCGGGCATTCGCACCCCGAGGCCCATATCCGAAATGGCCGCGGCAATGCCCGACGCGTATTCGAGGCTGGCTGAGGCTTGTTCCCTGCTCGAGTCCCACTATCGCGACATGCAGGACATAGAGTTCACGGTGGAGAAGGGCCGGCTCTACCTGCTGCAGACGCGATCCGCCAAGAGGACCGCGACGGCCGCCGTCAGGGTCGCCGTGGACTTCGTCCGCGAAGGGAAGATCGGGCGCGATGAGGCGCTGATGATGGTGGAACCCGACCACGTCGTCAAGATGCTTCACAGGGGCATCGATCCATCCGCCAAAGTGGACGTGCTTGCGGTGGGGCTGCCGGCATCGCCCGGGGCGGCCACCGGCGTGGTGGTTTTCGACGCCGACCGCGCCGAGGCCCTCGGTCAGGACGGAGAGAGCGTCATTCTCGTTCGCCCGGAGACTACCCCTGACGACATGCACGGGGTCGTGTACTCCCAGGGGATACTCACCAGCCGCGGGGGGATGACGTGCCATGCCGCCATAGTGGCCAGGGGCATGGGTAAACCCTGCGTCGTCGGTTGCGATGCCCTGAAGATTGACGTTCGCGAGCGGCTGTTCACGGTGGGGTCCAGGGTGGTCCGCGAGGGAGACGTGATCTCGATTGACGGGGCGTCCGGCTGGGTCATCCTGGGCGCGGTGCCCGTCATTGACCCGAAACTCAGTAGCGAGTTCAAGAGCCTCCTCGAGTGGGCGGACGGGGTACGGAGGCTGGGCGTGAGGGCCAACGCGGACACCCCCGCCGACGCGAGGAAGGCCCGGGAATTCGGCGCCGAGGGAATAGGCCTGTGCAGGACCGAGCACATGTTCATGCAGGCCGACCGCCTGCCGATAGTGCAGGAGATGATCCTCGCCGCCGGCGCAGAGGAGCGCCGCAGCGCATTGGACAGGCTGCTTCCGATCCAACAGAAGGATTTCGAAGAGATCCTCGAAGCCATGCGCGGTCTCCCGGTGACCATCCGCCTCTTGGACCCCCCGTTACACGAATTCCTTCCGAATACCGAGGAGCTGGTCGTGCAGATAGCCGAGGCGCGGACCCAGGGGATGGCCGGGGCGGATATCGAGAAGAAGGAGGAGCTGTTGAAGAAGGCGCGGGCGCTCGCCGAGTCGAACCCGATGCTCGGATTCAGGGGGTGCCGCCTGGGCGTCGTTTACCCCGAGATATACGAGATGCAGGCCAGGGCGATATTCACGGCGACGGCCGCGCTCATCAAGAGGGGGATAACCGACGTCATGCCCGAAGTGATGATCCCCCTGGTCGGGCACCACCTCGAGATCCGAATGATGAAGGAGCTCGTCGAGAGGACGGCCGAGGAGGTCTCCCGTGCCCAGGGCGTCCGCGTGCCCTGCGTGGTCGGGACGATGATAGAAGTGCCGCGCGCGGCGCTGACCGCCGACGAAATCGCCGAGCACGCCGAGTTCTTCTCGTTCGGGACCAACGACCTCACGCAGACGACGTTCGGTTTCAGCAGGGACGACGCCGAGGCGAAGTTCCTGCACGACTACATACAGAAGAAGGTGCTGCCCGACAACCCGTTCGCGGTGCTGGACGAGCGCGGGGTCGGACGACTCGTCAGGATGGCGGTGGAGTTGGGCAGGTCCGTCAAGCCCGCTCTGAAGATAGGGATTTGCGGAGAACACGGGGGAGAGCCCCGCTCGATTGGGTTCTGCCACCGCGCGGGGCTGGATTACGTGAGCTGCTCACCGTTCAGGGTGCCCGTGGCCAGGCTGGCGGCGGCCCAGACCGCATTGCGGGAACGGGGCGCGGCCGCGGCCTCCTGAGGAGGGAGCCCATGGAACTCCGGAAGCGCACGGAACAGTGGGAGGATGACCGGCTGTCGAAATACGCGACGCGGAGCGCGGCGTCGAGGGGCAGGGGCGTGCCCGAGGAGCCGTGCCCCGTGCGGACGTGCTTCCAGCGGGACAGGGACAGGATCATACACTCGAAGGCCTTCCGCCGACTGAAGCACAAGACGCAGGTATTCATCATCCCGGAGGGGGATCACTTCAGGACCCGACTGACGCACACCCTCGAAGTGGCCCAGATAGCGCGCACGGTGGCGAGGGCGCTGGCCCTCAACGAGGACCTCACGGAAGCCATAGCACTCGGTCACGACCTCGGGCACACGCCGTTCGGCCACGCGGGAGAGGACGTGCTCGACGAAGTGCATCCCGGTGGCTTCCGCCACAATGAGCAGAGCCTCAGGGTCGTGGACGTCCTCGAGAGGGAAGGGGGCCTGAACCTGACGTGGGAGGTGCGGGACGGCATCCTGAACCACTGCGGCGGGCTGCAGCCCGCCACGCTGGAGGGAGAGGTCGTCCACTTCTCCGACAGGATCGCCTACATAAACCACGACATTGACGACGCGATTCGCGGAAACCTGTTGCGGCTGGAGGACTTTCCCCCCGGGCTGCTCGACAAGGTGGGGTACCGACATTCCCGCCGGATCCACAACATGGTGCTCGACCTGGTCGAGCAGAGCTGGGGCAAGCCTCACATCTCCCTCAGTGCCGAGATGCAGAGCGTCGTCAACAACTTGCGGGAATTCCTATTCGAGAAAGTGTACGTGGGGTCCGCGGCGAAGAAGGAAGAGCGCAAGGCGAAGAACATGATCAAGCAGCTGTACGAATTCTACCTCTCCAATCCCGGCGAGATGTACGAGGGCGGCGGTCCTCCCCCTGGAGAGGAGCCGGGCCGCGCCGCGTGCGATTACATAGCCGGCATGACGGACAGGTTCGCTGTCGCCCAATTTCGGAAGTTCTTCGTGCCCGAGCCCTGGAGGCTGGAACCGTAGAGAAAGAAGGAAATGGGCAGGTCGTGCAGAATTAGGTGGGCGTGGAACCTAAAAGGGGGAAGAGGTAAGCCCTTCCGGACGAATCAAGCCGTAGACCTCATCCTTCCGACAGAGGATGGGGTTTTTGAGTCCAGGGACGAGGGTGACGGTCGTGAGGGGCGGGTTTGACCACCTGCTCATCGAGGAAGTGCGGGCCCGAACCGACATCGTCGAGGTCGTATCCCGGTACGTCAACCTCAAGAAGTCGGGCAAGTACTACATGGGGCTGTGTCCTTTTCACCTGGAGAAGACGCCGTCCTTCGCGGTGTCGCCGGAGAGGCGGATATTTCACTGCTTCGGCTGCCAGGCCGGCGGGGATGTATTCGCGTTCCTGATGAAGAGGGAGAATATGTCCTTCCCGGAGGCCGTCAAGGAGCTCGCCGAGAGAGCGGGGGTGAAGCTGCCGGAGCCGCGCGAGAGCGCGGAGGATGCGAGGCGCAGGCGGGAAAAGGAAGAGATCCTGCGGGCGCTCGAGTGGGCGGCCTCGTTCTACGAGCGGATGCTCGAGGAAGAGGAAGGTCACGGCGCCAGGGAGTATATTGAAAGGCGCGGCATAGGGCCGGACCTGGCGCGCAGATTCAGGCTCGGCTACGCTCCCGACGCCTGGGATGCGCTGCAGGCGGAGGCGCGGTCGGCGGGGATACCCAGGGAAGCGCTCGCCGGTGCGGGACTTATATGCCCCAGGGAGCAGGGGGGCGGCTTCTACGACCGTTTCAGGCGCCGGATGATGTTCCCAATCTGCGACCACCGTGGCAGGGTGCTCGGATTCGGGGGAAGGCTGATCGAGACCGCCACCGGCGGCGACGGCGGGCGGGATGTGTCCGGAAACCCGCCGCCGAAGTATTTGAACTCGCCGGAAACATCGGTGTACACGAAGGGCCGGGTATGGTACGCACTCCACCTGGCCAAACAAGCGATCCGTGCCCGGGACCAGGCCATAATCGTCGAAGGGTACATGGACGCGATCACGTGCCACGGAGCGGGGATCGAGAATGTCATCGCCTCGTGTGGGACGGCGCTCACGCAGGAGCAAGTGCAGGCCGTTGTCCCGTTCGGTTGCGAGGTCGTGGTGAGTTTCGACTCGGATTCCGCCGGGACCGCGGCCACTTTGAGGAGCCTGGAGCTGCTGAAAGCGGCCGGGTGCCGCGTGAGGGTCGCGCAGGTCCCGGACGCGAAAGACCCGGACGATTTCGTGAGGACGTATGGGGCGGAAGCGTTCCGGGAGATCATCGGCGGGGCCGAACCGGTCGTGGATTACGTGTTCAGGAGGGCGACGGAGGAGCTGGGCCGCTCCGACCCGGCCGCGAAAGGAGCCGTGGTCGAGAGGGTCGCCCCTTTCATCTGGAGCATATCCAACGAGGTGGAGCAGTCGTCGTACGTTTCCCGGATATCCGAGGCCTTGGCGGTTCCGGCGGAGTCGGTGTGGGCGGTGGTGAAAAAGAGAGCGCGCGCGAGTCAGGAGGAGATAGAGCGGCATAAAAATGCCCGGCAACTCCATACTATAGGCGGAAAGAAATCTGTAGAAAATCTGGTTCAGGATGGTTTGACGCGTGCGGTATTGAAAGCCGAGGAAAACCTGGTTCGCATAATGTTCACCGGAATAACGGATGACATGATTCGCACGCTGAAGCCCGAATACTTCTCGGGCTCCGTTTTCGGAAGGCTCGCGAGGCGGGCGCTCGCCGCGTACGACGGGCACGGACTGCCCTCGATAGACAAGCTGATGGACCGGCTGGAGGACGAGGAGCTGGTGAGAGCCGCCGCTTCGGTGGCGATGTCCGAGGAGGCGCCGGCGGACAGGGACAGGGTATTCCGCGATTGCGTCTTGTCCCTGAAGAGGAGGCGGCTGGAGTCCCTGACCGAGATGATGAGGGATGGCGGCGCACTGGACGGGCGGGAACGCACCGAGCTGATGAGAGAGATTCAGAGCCTGGCGAGCGAGGTCAAGGGTTCGGCCCAGCGGGCGACGCGCATCGCCGCGGAGGTAGAGTAGTTGGGTAAGAGAGAGTTGACTATCGAAGGGGTACAGGACCTGATAAAACTCGGCAAGGAGCGGGGAACCCTCACTTACGCGGAGGTGATGGATTCGCTCCAGGGAGTTGAGCTGACGCCCGAGCAGATAGACGAGGTGTACGAGGTGCTTTCCGACCTCGGGATAGAAGTGGTTGACTCGTCCAAGGAGATGGAATCGCTCGAGTCGGAGTCCCCCGACCCCCATGGGGAAGGGGAGGTGGAACCCGAGGAAGCCGAGATCCAGGTGCCCGAAGGGATCGCCATAGACGACCCCGTCAGGATGTACCTGAAGGAGATCGGTCGCGTTCCGCTGCTCACAGCGGAGAACGAGATCGAGCTCGCGCAGAGGATGGAACAGGGGGACGAGGAGGCGAAGAGGAAGCTCATAGAGGCCAACCTGCGCCTCGTCGTAAGCATCGCCAAAAAATACGTCGGCAGGGGGATGCTGTTTCTCGACCTGATCCAGGAGGGGAATCTCGGCCTCATCAAGGCGGTCGAGAAGTTCGACTACCGGAAGGGGTACAAGTTCAGTACGTACGCGACGTGGTGGATAAGGCAGGCGATCACGCGGGCGATAGCCGACCAAGCGCGAACCATACGGATCCCCGTGCACATGGTGGAAACGATAAACAAGCTGATCCGAGTGTCCAGGCAGCTCCTGCAGGAACTGGGGCGCGAGCCGCTGCCGGAGGAAATAGCCGAGGAGATGCAGGTCCCGGTAGAGCGCGTGCGGGAGATCATGAAAATCGCGCAGGAACCAGTGTCTTTGGAGACTCCCATCGGGGAAGAAGAGGACAGCCATCTCGGGGACTTCATCGAAGACGACGATGTGCCCGCCCCGGCGGACGCGGCGTCCTTCCAGCTGTTGAAGGAGCAGCTCGAAGAGGTGCTGGACACGCTGACCGAGAGAGAACAGCGTGTCCTGCGACTGAGGTTCGGATTGGACGACGGGAGGGCGAGGACCCTCGAAGAGGTCGGCCAGGTATTCGGCGTCACCCGCGAGCGCATAAGGCAGATCGAAGCGAAAGCGCTCCGCAAGCTGCGCCACCCGTCCAGGAGCAAGAAGCTCAAGGATTTCCTCGAGTAACGGTTGGCCCTCTCAAGTCCCCCCGACCCGAGGGACAGACGTCCCGGAGGATTCTGGGTACCGGCCTAGAAGCTAATGGAACATTACCCGGCACCTCCGAGGAGATACGCATGCGGGAGCGCACGGACGAGAGAACCGCCCTGTGGCGCGAGTACCTCGGCACTCGCGACCAGGTTGCCAGGAGCAAGCTCATCGGTGACAGCGCGGGCGTGCTCAAGTGGGCCGTCGAACGAGTCGCGCTGGACTTACCCCCGGGGATAGATAAGGACGCACTGCTCGACCTCGCCATACAAGAGATGTTCAAGGTGCTCGACGGGCCCGTCCCTCGCCGCTCGATCCAATTCGACTCTTACCTGGCATCGAGGGTGAGGAAGGCCGTGCTGGACGGGCTTCGCCGTTCCCTCGGTTCGGACGCCTCCATATTCCGCGTCGTGGGCCCCCTCCTGTACAGGTGCGCGGTGTCATTTCGCGAGAGCGGCTCGCTGCCGGGACCGGCAGTCATACTCGGGAAGGAGCCGTCCTCCGCGGCCGAGGAGGAGCGACTGCTCGCCGAGGCCGCCGTCGCCGTCCTATTGCTGACGTCGAACCTGCTGACGGAGGAGGGCGCCGACGACGAAGGGTTCGCCGGCGCGCTGGCCGCTGCGATAGACAGGCTCCCCGCGCCCGAGCGTACGCTGATCGCCCTTTACCATTACGAAGAACTGACGATCTCCGAGATATCCCGGGTGCTGAAACGGTCGAGGCGTGCGGTGTCGGCGCTCTTCACGCTCGCCTCGGTGCACGTGCTGGGGCAGGTAATGCGGGCGGCGGTGGCCATCTCCCGTGACAAGATGGAGGCCGAGCTTCGTGTCTATCCCTGGGCCGACGGACCGAGGAAGGGAGCCCTCCCCGACAGGAGGATAGTGGATTCGGCGCTGCGAAGCGCGGGGGTCATTCACGGAGTTGACGGCGAAGCCGTCCAACGTTCGCTGGTTTCGCGGCCCGGCGAACCACACATCGTGGCGCGGGGGACGCCCGCTAAAGATGGGGAGGATGGCAGGCTGATTCGCCTCTTCGAGGCGGACGAGATGGGCGACGTGGCGGACGCCCCTGCGGACCGAGATCCATCTTCGTGGCCCGGGGGTTGGGTAAAGGGACGCGTCCGCGCCGGGGAAAGGCTGCTCCGGGTCGTGCCCCCGACGGCGGGTGTGGCGGGTATGGACGTGACGGGCGCCGCGGTTCCGGCCGTCGCCGGGGCGGCACCGAGCCTGTTCTTGGGGGAGAACGTCGAGTGCAGCGCCGACGGGTCCGAGATACGCGCGCGGTCGGACGGCCAGGCGTGGTTCGACGGGGAATTCGTGGAGGTGGTTCCGGTACTCGAGCTGCCCGAGGTGCCCGAGGGACACACGGAGCGCTTCGACGGCACGGTGGTGGTGGCCGGGGTCATACGCGGGGGTTCGAGGGTTTTCGCGGGGTGGGACGTCGTCGCGGAGAGGATCGAGGGTGCCGCGGTCACCGCCGGCGGTGACGTGACGATCCGGGGGGGCATCGTCGGCTGCGACCATCACGGGGTCAGGGCCGGGGGCAATGTCGCGTCCCGTTTTGTCGAGGCGTCGCGCGTCCGGGTCGGCGGGCGACTCCGCGTCAACGAGTACATAGTGCATTCGACCGTGGAGGCGTCCGCGGGCATCGAGGCCGCGAGCTGCTGGGTTTGCGGCGGGCAGATCGCCTCCGGGACCCACGTTTCCGTCGGACTGGCCGGCGGAGAGCTCGGTACACGCACGGTGATCGCCGCGGGGGAGCGGCGCCTGGTCCACGAGACGATGATAGCCCTCACGAGAGTGCTGGGCGACGAGAGGACTCCCAGCGGGGGGCTCCTCGAGCGTTTCAGCAGGCGGATGGTGGCCTCGCTGGGCACGCAGCCCGCGGCCGAGGAATCGCGGGTGAACGCCGAATCGGGCGTCAGGGCGGGCGTCACGCTCAGCGTGGCCGGGAGGGTCAAGTTCGTCGCCGAGGACGTCGGCCCGGGCACCGCCGCCCTCGACACGGACGGTTCGGTAGTCTGGCGCAGCCTACGGGTACACTAGGACGCCGCAACGGAGACAGTCACACCTGACGCTCGGCGATCTCGCCCGGACCCTCCGCACACTGGCAAGGGCCCACGGGCCTCCCGACGACCGCGACGTACACTGCGGATTCAAGCAGGCCGTCCACCCCCAGTAACCCGTTGACCTCGTCGTCGAGGAAGCCGCCCACAGTCGCGCAGCCGAGTCCAAGGGCGGTGGACTCCAGGTACAGGTTCTGAGCGAGGTGCCCCGCGTCGAGAAGGACGTACCTGTACCCCCTCTCGCCGTACTTGACCTTGGTCCGCCCGAACATGGCGGTCATCACGAAGACCACCGAGGATTTCCGCACCATTTCCTGCCTGTGGGTGTACTCGTAGAGGTCCTCGGAGAAAGAGCCCGAGCGGAGGTGTTCGAGGGCGTGGCCCTCCACCTCGTAATGGTAAACACCTTGCTCGATACCAGATACGGCGGCGACGAAGGGGTACACTTCGATGGGATAGAGCGCGCCGGCGGAGGGGGAGGCCCTCAGCGGTATAAGTGAGTCCCCCGATTGCAGGCTGCCGGTGATGCCGTTGCTGAAGTATAGCAGCCTGGCGAGTTCGTCCAAAGAGATGGGGTCCCCCGAGAAATCCCTGATCGAACGGCGTCTCCGTGCGGTCTCCTCGAAACCCGGGGACGGGCCCGGGACGGGCTTTTCGAGACGAATGGCGTTCCGGTGCGGGTACTTCTTGAACGCGCGGTGCCACGGCCCCCGTTCCCGGGGGACGTTTCCCAACAGTGGAAGGACCATCGCCCGTTCCTTGGTGTTTTCGTGATAGATCTCGGAGATCGAGAACAGGTCCTCTTCGGGCAAGCCCATGTGTATCCCCCTCACGGGAAAGGGTGCGGGATGGGGTTCAGATTGTTCTCGGAGGCGACGCGGTCCGCGAACCCCATCTTGACCGGCGCCTCGTACAGTCGAGTGCCGCCCAGGTACCTCCAGTTGAAGTCCATGTCCAGCGGCTGCAACCCGGGTATCAGCACGCGGACCACGTGGAAGCCGACCTCCGCCACGTCGGGAGTCGTGATGTCCACGGCGATCGTCTCGAATCCGTTCGACGAGAGCAGGGCCACGCATTTGGCGATCTCGTCCGCGGTTCCCCCCGTCGGCGGCGCCTCCAGGGACCCGATGTCGCCCGCCGACGGCGCCCCGGTCAGGAAGTCGAGATACCCGGCCATGTCGCCGTCGCAGAAGAGGCGGACGTGATCCTCACCCTTCTTCACGTCGGTGAATCCCGGCTCGGGCTTGTAGTCCGGGCGGTCGCGCATCAGCTTCTTGCCCCACAGCCTGGTCTGCGCGGTTTCTTCCAGGGAACGCAGGACCGCGTGCTCCACGTCGAAGTCCGCCCTCGCCGCGATCACAGAGGCAGGGCCCGCGCCGGACCAATCCAGCGAGAGGGTAATCACAACCGGAATGCCCAGGTCGGTGACTGCCAGGTTCACACAGATCTCGAGGCCCACTTCACGGAATCGCCGGGCCACTTCCACAAGCTCCCGGTTCCGGGCGCCGCCGATCTCCAGCCTCGGCGCGGGGATCCTGTTCAGCCACGTTATCGAGAACGCATCCCGTTCGACGACCTCGTAGATGCCGCGAAGGACGGCCTCATCCCGCGAGCTCCCGCATGCCAGGCCCGTCGAGATGGGTACGGTGACCGCCTCGCTCTTCGCCCTGAACCTGTAGGGAACGTAGACGAAACACGCCGGGACGTAAACCTCGAGGCCGCGCGTCAGCGACCGACCCTTTACCCACCTGAACACCGTATCCTTGCGCGGCCTGGACATCGGGAAGTCCTCGCGGCGGTATTGGGCGTCCGAAAACAGCACGAACCGCCAAGGAGGAACCCCGCGGTCGCCAATCTCCTCGGGCGTCGCCTCGATTCCCGCGTCGGGGTCGTACATCCCGGCGCAGTACCTCTCGACGGCCTCCCCGATCGCACATACGACGGCCCGGTGCCTCGTGAGAGCGGCCCCGCCGTTGTGCCGGTAACACTGGATCGCGTGGTAACGCGACGTGTCGGTCAGCGGTGCGGCGACATGAAACAGCCTCGGGTCGTTCGTTTCGAGCGGCAGGTCGTGAAGTCCCTGGATGATCCCGGTCCTCGGGTCAACGAGGCGCATGCCCCTCTCGATTACCTTGTCCAGCCGCAACTCGTCCGGCCGGTCGGCGGCGTGCGCCGCGTGAGCCCGACCCCGAGAGTCCGCAGCGACCATGGGCGTCATCACCCCTACAGCGACCACTGCGCCCGGGCGGGGCTGTCGGCCGTGAATCCGCACGACGGACACCGCGGCAACTTGAGCACGGTGTGAGCCCGCGCCTCGAACGTGTCCACGCTGAACACCCACATCTTCCCGCAGGTGACGGGGTACGAGAATCCGGTGAGCAGCTTCAGGACCTCGAGGGCGGCCAGGTTGCCGACGAACCCGGCCGCCGCCGGCGAGCACCCGTAGTCGGGCCGAGCGCATCCCGACGAGAGGGACTCTTCGAACGCGAGATTCTCCTCGTAGTACGGCCAATTCCCCTTGAGCCTGGATTCGTAGCAGGTGTAGCAGGCAGTCTCGAACGGCAGCACGCACGGACCGAGGTATGCCTCGAATCCCTCAAGGCTCGCCCTCAGCCACCGGACGCGCTCGCGGAGCGCGGCTTCGTTCACTTCCCTGTAAACCGTGACGGCCGGCGAGTCCTGGCACACGAGCACGACGTCTTGACCCCGGACGATCTCACGGACGCCTCCTTCCGCCGGGTCGGAGAGCGGGATAGACTCGAACCGAACGCTCACGCGCAGTGAACCGAGTCGTTCCCGTACCGCATCGGTCCTCGTCCTGCCCACGTCCTCCGGCAAGTAGAGCCCTCCGCACCCCGGCAGCGAATCGTCAACGGCGGCGTCGTCAACGCCGGAAATCACGCCCACGCCCGCACGCGCCAGCGCCGCCACGGCGTGGGACCCCACCCGCCCGAGGCCGACCACGGCCACGCGGGACTGGCGGACGACCTCTTGGACGAGCCGTCCGTTGCGCCCGGCGGCGGAGAAGAACCTCTCCTGGGCGGATTCGGCGCCGGGGGCCTCGGCGGCGTCTTCGACGATCCCCTTGTCGAAGAGCCTCCGCAGGGCGCGAATGACCTCCTCCCTCGGGATCTCGGGGAAAGACCCGATGATGTCCTCGACCTCGCGGGTTCCGTCCATGAGGCCAATCATCCTGGACACGGCCTTAACCGAGGTCCCGCTCAGTACGACGGTCTTTCGAGGGCTCCGCAGCTGGAGCCGATCCTCCGCCATCGGGACGACGGCGAAATACCCCGGTATCCTGGGCTTCAGGGGCAATCCATCCGGGCCGGTCACGCGCACCCCTCCATCCTGTCGGGCCGAGGGAGGAAGGCGCCTCCCTCGGCCGAGCTGTCGCGGCGGCGAACGCGCGGCGGTCAATGCGGTGGAGCGCATGCCCGCCCCGCATTGACCGCCGCGCG
>JANLGA010000014.1:0-26757 GCA_024653225.1 Bacillota bacterium
CCCAAGAAGATCCGCCCAAGAAGATCCGGGGAGGGAGCGCCATGTCTAGACGGTTCTACATCGTGGATGTCTTCGCCGAAGAGAAATACGGGGGGAACCAGCTCGCGGTCGTGAGGGACACCGAAGGGCTCGGAGACGGGGACATGCGGAAGATCGCGAGGGAAATGAACTTCTCCGAAACGACGTTCATCGTCGCCGAAACCCCGACGGACGGCGGCTACGATGTCCGCATATTCACTCCCGAGAGAGAGCTTCCGTTTGCCGGTCACCCGACCCTGGGAACGGCCTACATGATCAGGCGTGAGATGATCGGGCGACCCGTCCAGTCCCTGGCCCTGAACCTGAAGGTGGGTCGAATCGAGGTGACATTCGATGCCCCGGTCGGAGGGTTGGACCGGCTCTGGATGAGGCAGGTAGCCCCGTCGTTCGGGGAACCGCTCGCGCCGGGGCCGGTACTCGAGGCGCTGGGACTCGGCCTCGAGGATTGGGACGATCGCTATCCGGTGCAGGAAGTGTCCACCGGGCTGCCGTTCATCATCACGCCGGTGAAGGACCTGGCGGCGGTGAAACGGGCGAGAACCATGAGGGAACGTTTCGCCGAGGTGGTGCGACATACCGAAGCGAAAGACATACTCCTGTTTTGCCCCGAGACATACAGTCCGTCGAACCACCTCAACGTGCGGGTCTTCGCCGAGTACGAGGGCGTTCCCGAGGACCCGGCCACGGGCAGCGCAAACGGTTGTCTCGCGGGATACCTCGTGCGTCACGGGTATTTCGGTACGGCCGAGATTGACGTCCGCGTGGAGCAGGGATACGAGATAGGCAGGCCCTCCCTCCTCCTGCTAAGGGCCAAGGAAGCGGGAGGAACGATAGACGTCCGCGTCGGGGGCGGCGTCATCATGGTCGCCAAGGGGGAGTTGGTCTAGGTGATCGCGACGATCCTGGCAATATGCATAGGTATCCCGCTGTTGCTCCTGTCCGTGCGCGTGTTCCTGGGGGTGGTGAGCGCCGGCCTATGGCTGCTCTGGTGCGTCTTGGTGCTTCCGCTCGTGGTACTTTTGGCTTTGATCGCGACCCCCGTCCTGTTCGCGATCATCCTGGTCCTCGGGGTGTCGCTCGTGGTTCGGCTCTTGAGCGGGAGGGGTAAGCGGCGCTGAGGCTCGCCTCGGGTCGCGGTCGTGGTGACGGTCGTGGCCTTGACGGCCGCCTCCGGCGGCGCCGGGCGGCGCGAACTTCCGGCGCGGTTGCCGCGTCAATGTGCCTTGGATGTGCTGTAAAGGGGTCGCGGGCGTGCCCATCACGATCTCGCTCGGGATAGTGATCATCTCCCTTCTGGCATCCGGTTGTTCCGCCGGCGGGCGGCCGGACGGCGCCGTTCCTTTCGCGGCGCCCGCCCCCGCGCAAGGGACATCGCCGGGGGAACCCGACGTCGTCGCCGCGCTGGAAGCCGCCAGGCGGGCGTTTCATTCCGGCCTTGCCACCGCCTCCACCTGGAACCGCGGGCTGGAGCCGGGCGGGCTCGTGTATCCCGAAAAGCACGCGCTGAGCGCCGTACCTCCCGATTCACTGGTAACCGAAATCGGCAAGGGCCTCGAGGAATCGCGTTCGTCGTGGGACGCCTTCTTCTGGCTTGACCTGCTCTCGCTCGTCCCCGACAGGCACGAGGGGGGCCTGCGGCTCCTTCTCGAGACAACGGATATCCCGGGGATAGACGACGCCGAGCGCCTCCTCTCGATGGCGAGGGCGGCGAACCTCGGGCGCTTTCTCGACGACGAGGACTGCCTGCGCCTGTTCAATGACTTCGGGAGCAGGCCGACGGGCATCCAGAACGACCTGCTGGCCGAATTCGAGAGCAGGGGACTGCTTGACCCGGAGAGGGTCGCCGAGTTGCTGGAGCAGCGCGGCACGGAACCCGGCATGGTGCTGGGACGCCTGGGGCGGCTCACGGCCGACGCGGTTGATTCCATCGAGCGGGGTTTCCCCCAGTTCCCGCCCCCCACCCGGCTCGAGCTGGTCGAGATGATAGGACGGCAAGCCCTGTGGTCGTTGGACGAATCCCTCAGGGACCGAGTCGCCCGGTGGTTCGGTTCGATACTGGGAGACCCCTGGACGGACGAAGACCCGGGGCTCAGGCAGGAGACACTGTACCGTCTGTTTCGGCTGACGAGTTCGCCGGACGCCCTCGCCGCGCTCGTGGAGGACGTGGAGCGGCACGGTGTCAGCCGCGGCACCCCTTTCTACTGCGCCGGGGACCTCGCCTTCTTCAGGGAAGTCAGGGCCCGCCATCCGGACAGCTACCTCGCCCGCGGTTTCTCCGCGTACGAGAGAGTCCGCGGGCGGCCGTACTTCGTCCTGGACTACTGGAATCCCGCGGGCGCCGATCCCTGGCCCTTCGAGTATGGCGATTCGCAATACGACGTCCGACGGGAAATAGAGGGATGGCAAGAGTACCTGGAACGTTTCTCCGCTCACCCCGGCGCAGACGACGCCGCGTACCGGTTGGCAAGGTGTTACGAGATCCGGGGGGAATGGGAGAAAGCACTGGCATGGTTCGCGAAGGCGCAAGCGTTGCCGGACGGGGACATGGGGGCCGAGTCCCTGGGACGCCTGCTGTTCGTCCTGGATGCGCGCGTGCCGACGGAGGAGCTGGAGCGATTCGCGGCCGACCCGGGCACGCCCGCGGAGCTGCTACCCCTCGTCCGGTACACCCTCGCAGTGCGCGACATGAGGGCCGAGGAGTACGGGCGGGCCGCGGAACGCTTGGAGGTGTTTCTCGGGCTGTACGGGGCCGACGGACCGACCGCCGCGGGTCGGCTGCTGGGCGGGATACTTGACTCCGGGTACCCGTTCTTTCAACGTGTGCGGCTGCAGTTGAAGTGGGCCCGGGACCTCGACCTGCTCAAGTCCGGTTCGGGAGACCCGGGCACCATGTACCGCCTCGGCGCCGCGCTGTACGGAAACGAGTCCACATTCTACAACTACCTCTGGACGGGGCGGAGGCAGGGATTCAACTGGACCGGCCACATCAATGAATTGTGGGCGGAAGTGCCCGAGAGGCGGTCGTACATGGAGGGGCTCGTCAACTACAGGCACGCCCTGAAATGTTTCGAGACGGTGGCGAACGCCCCCGACGCCCCCGAAGACCTCAAGGCGAGGGCACTGTATTCGCAGGGATTGTGTCACATCGGCGTGCTCGAATGGGGGCTGGACGCCCTGGCGGCGTTCGGCGAGGCCGATACCAGTAAGCGAATCGTGAGTGTTTTCCAACGCTTCGTCGAGGAATACCCGGCTAACACGATGGCTGACGACGCTTTGATAGCACTCTACGCGTACACAGGCGAACGGTCATTCCTACAGCGCATCGTGAGGGAGTATCCCGGCGGCGACAGGGTCGGGGAAGCGGAAGACTTGCTGTCCCGGTAGTCACGCCAGGTGTAGCCGACCGACTCGGTCGGCGGGAATGGGAGGGGGACCGCGCCGTGCGCCTGCTGTCGTTCGTTCTCGTCCTCTCGATTGTCGCCCCGTGGTGTGCCTCCTGCACACCTATCCCGAGTGCACCGTCGCGGACGCTGCCTGGTTCCATCCGGGACCTGTACACGAGGGCGGTACCCGGGGAGGTCCTAGTATCCTACGGAACGGGAGGCACAGGACCCGAGAACGACAGCATGATGACTGCGGCCCGGTCGTACGCGGACTGGGTGAGAGATTGTTTCGGGCTCGAATGGGAGGTAGTATCGGACCGGGAGGCCCTCTCGAAGGGGACGGGCAAGCACCTGGTCGTCTTCGGCAATCCTTCGCTGCACTCTGTGCACCGAACCCTGAACGACGACCTCCCCATCAAGTTCGACGGCGCGGCGATACACTTCGGCGACGAGTACATCGTAGACGAGAGGGCGCGAGCGGCATTCATAACGCCGAACCCGACCGATCCGTCCAAGTACGTGCTCGTGTTCGCGTGCCCGGACGTCCGTCTCCTTCGGGACTTCGACGCGGCGTTCGACACCCTGGACGATTTCGTGGTGGTGCGCGGCACGCTGAAGGCGAGCGGGGGGTTCTTCGACAAGTCGGGTTCGCGGTGGAAGGTGTCGCCGTCGTCCACGCGAGACTATGAACCGGACTTCGAGCGGTACGACTCCGCCCACTTCGTCTTCTGGTACCGAGCCGACTCTCCCTGCGCGGCGCAACTGGAGTCGGCCGCCAACCACCACGAGGAATCGCTCGCCCGAATATGCGAGACCCTTGGAGTCGAGCCGCCGGAACGCAAGATAGACTACTACCTGTTCTCGTCGAACGAAGAGAAGGGGATACACACCGGCTCCAAGAGGGACGTCCATGCGTGGCGGGAAGGTCCCGCGGTGTACGTGGTGGAGGCCGTCCTCCTGAGTTGCCACGAGGACGCGCACGTCGTGGCGGACGGGGTGGCGCCGCAGGACGAAATCCCGCTGCTGGCGGAGGGTTTCGCTGTGCAGTCCGATACCGAAGACGTTCACGAGGCCGCCATCGCCCCGGCATCCGAACGCGGGCCCGTGCCGGTCCAAAGCCTCGCGACCGCCGAGGGGTTCACGCGGGCGGACGCCGCGACGGCGAGCGCGGTGGCGGGGTCGTTCACTAGGTACCTTATCCAAAGCCGGGGGATCCCGAAGTTCCGCGACTGCTACAGGCGGGCGTCGGCCGCGCCGCTCGAGGAAGCGTTCCGGGCGGCCTACGGTGAGGACATGGCCGAGGTGGCGAACGAGTGGGAGAAGTACCTGGAAGGCCTGGGCGGCGCCCCGTTGACATGTTCCCTCCGCGACGCGTTCCGCGTCGGCATGAAACCGGGGGCCGTCGCCATCTACGGCTCCGGCGGAACCCCCGAAGAACAAGCTCTCCTCCTGGAAGCGGCGAACAGGTCGGGAATGGGCAAGGTGCCGGTCGTCGTCAAGCGGGACCGGGACGTGACCGGGCGCGACCTGGAGGGACACATAATCCTTGTCGGCAATCCCAGCAACAACTCCGTATACCGCAAGGTGAACCCGATGCTCCCGGTCAGGCTTGACGGTGACGCGTTCAGGGCAGCGGGGCGCGAGTGGAGGGACCCCGACGGCACGCTCGTCATGGTGCACCCCAACCCATTCAACAGCCGGAAGTACATGGTGATCATGGGATTCGCCGGCGTCTACGCTTCGAGGCGCACGCCGGCGCTGCCGCCGGACGCGGATTTCCAGATCGGCCTCTCGACCGGGGTCGTGATCAGGGGGGCGTTCCGCAAGGACCGGCGAGGCTGGACCCTCGATTGGGACCCGATCGAGCAGTACCCCCCCTTCAACACGTTCGAATCCGCGGACGAAGTCATTCACTACCTTCCGCATTCCGTGGTCGAGACCCAATTGCCGAGGATACGGTTCCAGCGCCTCAGGATGATCCCCCTGCTCAAGTCAGTCTTTCCGGGGACCCGCCTCGAGAAGTTCCACCTGTACCTCTTCGACAACGCGGGGCAGATGGCATTCTATACGGGCGTCGCCGATGTCGCCTGGACGTCGCCGATCTCCTGGAGTGCCGGCGCATGCGTCTCGCCGACGTACGACCTGTACGACGGGATGCCCGAGGCGTCAATAGCCCTCGAGAGTGCCGCGGGCGCGCCCGTTGACGGCGGACTGCGCCGCGCATTCAGCTCGTGGGTGGAGGCGCGAACCGCCAACAAATCCCTGGGTGACCGGGTCAAGGCCGCGTCCGCGCTCGGTCGCCTGCGGCCCCTGGTGGATGCGTGGTCGGACGACTCGCCGGAGGCGGTGGAGCAGAGGGCGTCTTTTGTAGGCTACCTGGTCGAGCGTCGCGGCGCGCAGGCTTTCCTCGCGTTCGCTCGCGCATCGGGCTCCCGTGCCGCCCGGGACGCTTTCAAGGGGGCCTACGGCGTCGAAATCGAGGAAGTAGAGAGGGCTTGGCTCGAGTCGCTGGGGCTCCAGCGTGGCGTGAGTTCCACGCCGTGACCGGCGACCGGGGCGTCGAATTCGCACGAAACGAGGTGACACGATGGCGACACGCAGACGCAGGGCGCGCACTTGCGCCTGGGTGGTCGCGACGGCCGTGCTCGCCGCGACGGCGGCGTGCATGTTCCCGTTCACGTACTACGACAACGGCTCCTTCGTGACCGTCCCGTTGGCAGTCGTGTACGCGAGGGAGATCTCCGGGTACGGCAGGAAGGGAGACCCCGAGCGGAGACTCCCGCCCGAGTGGGGCTCTTGGCTCGGCTATTCGGCCCGCAACTTCACCCTCGACCTATTCGGCCTCGACTACTCCCACCCCCTCGCCTGGGAGGACTCCGCCTGCGGCCCCGGGCTGGTGGTATTCTCACTGAGGGACTCGACGGACCGCACGCCCGTCGCGGTTTACCCGATGGGCCCGACGAACACGGGGCGCCGCACGTTGGTCGTGTCCGAGGTGCGGTCGAGCGGCTCCGGGGCGGACGCACGGGAAATCTCGGTGGAGAAGTATCGGCTCGAGCTCTACAGGCCGCCGCTGGCCAGCGCCACCTACGTGATCTCCGTGAAGCCCCTCGATGAAGGCTGGGACCCCGCCCGAAGGTGAAATCCCGCGCTTTCCCGGCTCGAGCGGCGCCGCCCTCTGCAGGATTTCACGCTCCGATAGTCAACTGTAGGGATGTTTGGCACTCGGTGCCGGGGTCGCAGAATGGCTGGACGAGGGAGTTGGGTCCACGGTGAGGGACGAGATGAGTCTCAGAAAAAGCATCACTTGGATTCACGGCGCGGCGTTGACGACGTGCGGGGTACTCGGCTCCGGGGTGCTCGTGCTGCCCGCTTCCGCCGCCCTGATCGCGGGACCCGCGTCGCTGTTGAGATGGCTGTTTATGGGCATGCTGGCATTCCCGATCGCGATGACCCTCGGGGAACTGGCGACGCCATACCCCGACGCGGGGGGCATCGCGGCGTACGTGCGCGCGGCCTACGGGCAAACCGCCGCGACGGTCGCCGGATGGATCGTGACGGCGGTGATGCCGGTGGGGGCGCCGGCCGCGGTCCTCATCGGCGCGAACTACGTCGGGGCGTTCCTGTCGCTCTCCCCGTTGCAGGTCAACCTGCTGGCGGGGCTCATGCTGGCCATGGCGCTCGCGTTCAACTATCGAGGGATCGAGTTCTCCGGGACCGTCCGAGTGGTGGTCGTGATGGTCATCGCCCTCATCATCATGGCCGCGGTCGCCGCGGCCGCCCCCCACGTTTCGGCGGGGGAGTTCGAACCGTTCGCGCCGAAGGGCTGGCTTCCGGTCGGGACGGCAATGACGGTACCGTTCTGGGGGTACATCGGCTGGGAGTCGGTGGTGCACCTCGTGGAGGAATTCAAGAATCCCTCCCAGGACGTCAAGACAGCCCTGATGGTCTCGATGGCGCTCGCCAACGTGCTCTACTTCTACCACTTCCGGCCCAACATAGCGGGGCTCATGCGGATGCCGAGCATAACGTACATATGCCTCTACATCATGGCGATGTCTTCGGCCCTCAAGCTTGTCCCGCGGGGAAGCGCAGGCAGGTGCTATGCCGCCGTTTCGCTGGTCGTGTGCTGCGTCGTCTTCGCGTTTTCCGGGAGAGCTGCGCTGTACCCCGCGCTGGTGGCGGGCGGTGCGCTCGGTTTCGCGCGTTTGCCGCGGTCGAGGAGGCGCGAGCCACCTGCGGCTCCCCGCGCGGAAGAACCCGCCGAAATTCCGGCGAGGGCGTCACCGCCCGGCGGAGGAACAGAGCGAGGCGACCTCGCACACGAGTGACACGAGTACCCCCAGGACGCCCGCGCTGACTCCCTTGCCCGGGTTGAAGGATGCCACTGTGACGGCGGCCACGCGGCCGGTGGAGGCCGCGACGCGCACGGCGACGAGCAGCGACTCCAGGGTGAGCCCCCCGGGGCAGGGGAAGGTCACGGCCGGCATTATGGCCGGGTCCAAAGCGTCAACGTCCACGTGCAAGTACACGGGCCCCGCCTCGCCCAGGGAGCGGGATATCCTCGCCAGGGCTTCGGTCGAGGCATCACCCTCGAGCTCCGCGCACTCGACGCGCGCCATGGGCGACCGGTTCAAGTAGTCTCCTTCGTACGGGTCGAGAGAGCGGACGCCCACCACGGAGACGTTCTCTTCGTCGCAGAATCGTGTCATCCGAAGCTCGGCAGCCAGCCACGGGAGAGACTTGCCGATCAGGGCTCCGAGCGGCATTCCCCCGTAAAATCCCGTCAGGCTGGAGTCCTCGCTGTTGAGGTCGGCGTGCGCATCCACCCATACCACCGCCCTTCGCCCCTCCAGGCGCCGCATGCCCGCGCAGACGCCGATGGCGGCGGTACAGTCGCCCAGCGTGATGGGGAAATGACCCGCGGCGATCGAGGCGGCCACGCGGGAGGCGAGCCGCGCGCTGACGTGCTCGAGCAGGTCTTTCCTTTGAAGCGAGCCGCAGTCCGCCTCAGGAACGAGGGAGACATCGAAGACGCGGACGCCGGCGGCCGAGAGGGATGGTATGAGCCCGGCGTTCAAGAGTACCCTCGGTCCCCGCGCGACGACGGGGTCGAGGGCATCCCCTGGTTCGAGCGGGGGACCGTATTCGCAGAGTATCAGGTCAACCATTGACACCCTCCCCTGCGACCCTCCTCGGGGGTCACGAATCGGCGGCCGCGGCACGCGTCCGCCCGCAAGGGTTGTCGCGGCCCGCGATCTCACTATAATGCGTGGTGCAATGCCCTGTACAGTCCCGCGGGCATAATACGCGTCGAAACCCGCACGTCCGCGCGGCTTATGCAGGATTATGCGTCCGTGACTCGAACTTCTGTTTGACTGGGAGGGCGACCGGCTTGGAGGTCAAGAACACCGGCATTGACGTGATCGGGGTCGAGCGCGTGCGAAAGGTCATCGAAGCCCGCGGAGAGCGGTTCCTGCGCCGCGTACTGAGCCCCCGGGAATCCGCCGAGATAGGGGTTGTCCCTGGAACGCCGTTGACGCCGGGCGCGGTCGGTAAGGCGGCCCCCAGGGTCGCCGCAAGGTTTGCCGCCAAGGAGGCGGTGTTGAAAGCGATCGGGTCCGGGCTATCGGGCCTGTGCTGGAGGGACATAGAGATCTTGAGGCGCGGCGGCGAGGCCCCCCGCGTCGAACTGAGCGGGCGCGCCGCCGAGATTGCGAGGAGCAGGGGAATCGATCGAATCCTGGTGAGCATGTCTCACGACCGGGATGTCGCGGTGGCGCAAGCCGTGGCCCAGGGGGAGTGACGATGAAGCTCGTGACCGCGGCCCAGATGAGGGCCATAGACTCGTGGGCCATCGGAGAAATCGGGATACCGGGGTCCGTGCTGATGGAAAACGCGGGCGCGGCAGTCGTCCGCGCAATCGCCGCGGTCGCCGGCAGGACCCGGGGACTGCGCGCGGCGGTGCTCTGCGGGAAGGGTAACAATGGCGGTGACGGGTTCGTGGCGGCCCGGCGCCTGGTAAACGCGGGTGCCGACGTCGAGGTGTTCATCGTGGGCGGGGAGGAGGGCATCGCGGGCGATGCCCTCGTTCACATGGAGTCACTGCGCAAGATGACGGGGACGGGGTTGGGCTGGCGATCCATACGGGAGGCACCGGACGACGCGGTCGGCGGCGACCTCTCGGGGGAACTCGCGTCGTTCGACGTCATAGTGGACGCCATGCTCGGGACCGGCTTCAGCGGGGAGGTACGCGAACCGGTGGCGTCCGCGATCCGCGCCGTTAACCGCGCGCGCGGGCGTGGCGCGGATCGCGGGAGGGGCCCCCTGGTCGTCGCGGTTGACGTGCCGTCGGGGCTCGACGCCACCAGCGGGCGCCCGGCGCGCGACTGCGTAATCGCGGACTGTACCGTCACGTTCGCCTACGCGAAGACCGGCCTCGTGCTGTTCCCCGGCGCGGATTTCGCGGGCACTGTCTTCGTCGCCGATATCGGTATACCGCGCGAACGGGGGCCGGCCCTGGCAGTCGAAGTGGAGACGGTGGAACGCACCCTCGTGGCATCGTGGCTGGGGCGGCGGCGCCGGGACACTCACAAGGGGACGTACGGACACGTGCTCGTCGCGGCGGGATCGTCCGGCATGACCGGGGCGGCCTGCTTGTGCGCGGAGGCCGCGTTGCGCGCGGGTGCGGGGCTGGTGACCCTGGGGGTCCCGGAGTCCCTGGCGCCCGCCATGGAATCGAAACTCACCGAGGTGATGAAGGTAGCCCTTCCCGAGAGACCGCGGGCGGCGAAGGATGGCAGGGGCGCCGGGGTCACATTCAGCAGGGAAGCCATTCCCCTGGTGCGCGAGTTCTGCCGGATTGCCTCGGTGCTCGCGCTCGGACCCGGGTTATCCGTTGACGACGAGGTGCGCGAATTCGTCGCCGGAGTGCTCCGAGGGGCGGATATCCCGGCCGTCGTTGACGCCGACGGGTTGAATTGCCTCGCGGGATCGAACGTTCTCGGAGAAAGGAGGGCGCCGACGATCGTCACCCCGCATCCAGGCGAAATGTCGAGGCTGACCGGCGTTTCGACTGCAGAAATCCAGGCGAACCGAATAGAAGTGGCGAGGAGGTTCGCCGCGGAATCGGGTGCCGTGACAGTGTTGAAGGGGGCTCGGACGGTGGTATCCTCGCCCGGGGGTCGCGTGTACATCAACATGACCGCCGACGCGGTCATGGCCGCCGGGGGCATGGGGGATGTTCTGACGGGGGCGATAGCGGGACTGCTGGCCCAGGGCCTCGACCCCCTATCGGCCGCGGTGACCGGCGTGTACGTTCATGGGCTCGCGGGAGAGCTGGCCGCGCGCGAGGTGGGTTCAGCGGGGGTCTTGGCCGGGGAGGTGTCCCGCAGGCTCCCGAGGGTCAGGTCGGCGGTGGAAAGGGCGGCGGTTGACGAATCGGCGCGGGGACCGGATGTGTTCCTGCAGCCGTTGGACACCGGCGCCGCTTTCATTCATAGCTATATTGCAGGTAGCTGTATTGCAGGTCGGGACTGATCGAGGAATGCGCGGGAGGGTTCCCCATGTCCAAATCGAGACGCATCATGGTGAGCGTGCCTGCGGGCCTGCTCCAGGAAGTTGACGGCATTGCAGCCCTCGAAAACGGGAATCGCAGTGAAGTCATCCGTTCGGCCGTGCGGGCGTACATTGCGGAAAGAAGGAAGAGGGAGCTCCGCGAGTCAATGTGCCGGGGATACGTCGAGATGGGGGAGATCAACCTGTCCCTCGCAGAACTCGGAATGGGATACGACCGCGGCATGGACGGAGGGCCGAATGAGTGAACATCAGGAGGGGAGATGTTTTTTACGCCGACCTGAGCCCGGTGATCGGTTCTGAACAGGGGGGCGTCCGGCCCGTGATCGTCATCCAGAACGACATCGGTAACAAGTACAGCCCCACCGTAATCGTCGCGGCGATCACGTCCCAGATAGACAAGGCGAAGCTCCCCACCCACGTCGAACTGTCAGCGAAGCAATCCGGGCTCGAGCGCGACTCGGTCATCCTGGCCGAGCAGCTCCGGACGATTGACAGGAGGAGACTCAGGGAGAGGGTGGCCCACCTCGAGGACGAGACGATGGAGCGGGTGAACGAAGCCCTCGCCGTCAGCCTGGGCTTGAAAGAGGTCTAGCAGGGCGCAGGGACCCCGGGGGTGGGCACAGTGGAGGGAACGACAATGCGCATCGGTTCAATCCCCAGGACGAGGCTCGCGAGCCTCCCCACGCCGCTCGAGCCGGCGCCGCGACTCGGAGAGGCGTTGGGAGGTCTCCGGCTGTTCGTCAAGCGCGACGACAACACGGGGCTCGCCGGGGGCGGCAACAAGGCGAGGAAGCTCGAATTCCTCATGGCCGAGGCGGTGGCACGGGGCTGCAACACGGTCATAACCTCGGGAGGCATACAATCGAACCACGCGCGTATGACGGCCGCGGCCGCGAGGAAATTGGGGATGAAGCCCGTGCTGGTACTGGAAGGGCGGGCCCCGGGCACGGCTAAGGGTAACCTGCTTCTGGACAGGATCTTTGGTGCGCAAGTGGAGTTCGTCGCGGAAGGAGCCGACCTGGAGCGGGAGTCCGCGAGGATGGCCGATGAGGTGACAGGTGCCGGGGGGAAACCCTACGTGATTCCAGTGGGCGGCTCGAACCCGACCGGCTGCCTGGGATACCTTCTCGCCGCCGTGGAACTGGTGGAGCAAGCCGTGCAGATGGGGATCGACATGGACCAGGTGTTCATCGCCGCCGGTTCCGGAGGCACGATGGCGGGTCTCGTGCTCGGACTCAAGGTCCTCGCACCGGGCACCGTGGTTAGGGGTATCAGCGTGAGCAGGCCGGCCGATGCGCTGAAATGCAGGGTCTCGGGGCTGGCGCAGGAAACGGCGCGACTTGTGGGATTGCCGGTGCGGATCGAACCCGACGAAATTCACGTGGACGACTCGTTCATCGGCGAGGGGTACGGCATTCCCACGACCGACGGGTTGGACGCCATCAGGCTGACCGCGGCTTGCGAGGGGATCGTCCTCGACCCGGTGTACACCGGCAAGGCGATGGCCGGGCTCGTGGATTACGCGAGGCGCGGGCTGATCGGACCCCGCGAGACGGTCGTGTTCGTACACACCGGCGGGACACCGGGGGTCTTCGCCTTTGAGGACCGGTTCTAAGATCGCCGGGTATACCTCCGGGGGGTGTTTCGCGGTGCCGATCGTGGGGGTGACGAGCGCCCGGTCGGAGAACGAAAGGATCCAGGTCCCGTCGGATTACGTTGACTGCTTGGTGAACCTCGGATGCGTCCCCGTGGTCGTCCCGTCCGTGCGCTGCGACTATCTCGCGGTCGCGTCGCGCCTGGGGGCCTTGCTTGACGGCCTCCTCCTGACGGGTGGCGGAGACATCCACCCGCGGTTCTTCGGAGAGGAAATTTCCGCGGGCCTCGACTGGGTCTCCGAGGAGCGCGACGAGATGGAGTTGGCGTTGGCCCGGGTGTTCCTCGAATTGGACAAGCCCATCCTCGGGATTTGCCGTGGTTGCCAGGTATTGAACGTGGCCGCGGGAGGGTCCTTGTTTCAGGACATCGAGTCACAGGTTGGGAGTGCGCGCAACCACCGGCTGGCCGGGACGGCGGACGGGGACGGCCTGCACGAAGTCAGCTTGAGCGACGGGTCGAGGCTCGAGGGCATGCTCGGGTGTCTCCGGCTCGGGGTGAACTCGAAGCACCACCAGGCCGTGAAGATGGTGGCGCCCGGGTTCGAAGCGGTGGCCTGGGCGGAGGACGGGATCGTCGAGGCGATCGAGTCGCGTTCGCACCGCTTCGCGCTGGCCGTGCAATGGCATCCCGAGGACCTGTTTCCGAGGGAGGACGCGCTCGCCCTGTTCCAGGGGTTCGTCAGCAGTTGCCGGGAGGGGATCGGATGTCAGTCGTAGCGCCGCCCGCCGTCTGTCGAGTGGTCAGGGGCTGCCTGGCCGAGTGCATCCACAGGGGCGACATGGTGTTCGCGGACACTTCGGGTCGGGTGCTGGCTTTCGCGGGAGACCCCGGGAAGGTGGCTTACATGAGGTCGGCCGCCAAGCCGATACAGGTGCTGCCTGTCATAGAGACGGGCGCGGCCGACCGATTCGGCTTCACCGACCGCGAGCTTGCGGTGATGTGCGGTTCACACAGCGGCCAGGACGAACACCTGCAGGCGGTCGCCGCCATCCTGTCGAAGGTGGGCATTAACGAGGGCTTTCTGGGTTGCGGCACGCACCAACCCCTGTCCCGGTATCAGTCCGAGAAGCTCATCCGCGACGGGAAACCCCCTACCCCGCTGCACAACAACTGCTCGGGAAAACACGCCGGCATGCTGGCGCTTGCCGTTCACCTGGGCTTCCCGATAGATGGGTACTGGAGGGAAACCCATCCCGTCCAGCAGCTCATGCGAAGGGTGGTCGGCGAGATGACCGGCCGCCCGGAAGGTGACATCTCGGTGGGCATTGACGGATGCGGGGTCAGCGTGTTCGGGGTTCCCCTTGCCGCGATGGCCGCGGCCTACGCCAGGCTCGTGTCTCCGGACTACTTCGCGGGTGCCAGGAGGGGGGCGGTGGAGCGAGTGGTCAGGGCCATGGTCGCCAACCCCGTCATGGTCGGAGGGGCCGGAAGGTTCTGCACCGCCCTGATCTCCGCCACAAAGGGCCGAATAGTGGGCAAGGAGGGCGCTGACGGCGTGTACTGCCTGGGTGTCCGGGGGATGGGCATCGGATTCGCCCTGAAGATCGAGGACGGAAACCGGCGCGCGATCGGCCCGGTGGTCGTGGAAGCGCTCAAACAGATGGGCCTCGTCTCCGAGGAAGAGCTCTCCGCCCTCCGCGAACATGGTGAGCCGCAGGTCTTGAACAACCGTGGGGAGCCGGTCGGATACGTCGAGACCGCCTTCGACCTTCGTAAGGAGACGGACCCCGGGCGGTGAGAATCTTTCCCCGCCGAGCGAAATAGACGTTCGGTTGGGGATGGTTCCGGTGAAGCGACACAGCCTTGCGACAGCGGTTGACCTCGGCAGCACGATCGCGAAGGCGGCCCTCGTGAGGCGGGGTCGCCGCGCGTTCAGAGTCATCCCGCGCGGATACGCGCCCGTCTACGATGAAGAACAGTCCTGCAGGACGGCGCTCGTGGAGGCCCTGGGGATGGGTGTCATGTCGGGTACTCCGACCGGTCCGCTCACGGAGAATGGCTGGACCGGGCCCGTCGCCATGACGTCCACCCTGGGCGGCCCCGTCCGCGTGCTGGCAGCCGGCTGGAGGGGTTCCGCCGTCGAATCCGCGGCCGGCACACTGTTGGCCGGCACAGGCTGTGTCGTCACGGGGTGGGCCGGTGCGGCTGACGCCGCGGAACGACCGCCCCGACCCACGCCCGGATGCGGCCGTAACGCGCCGGATCTCCTGCTGTGCTTGGGCCCGCCGGTTTCCCACAAGAGTTTCCACCCCTCGTGGTTCATCCCGTTTACAGAACGGGTGAGCGGTCGGCCCGTTCTATACGACGGCGAACCGGGCGGGTTCGGTTTCTTGAAGGCCCGCCTGGGCGAAAGAGGAGTGGCGTGGGCGCGGGACGGCCGCGCCCTTGCCGAAGCGACGGGGAAGGTGCGGGTCGCTCGGGCGGCCGGGGCATTCGAGGGGATTTTGGAACACCTCGCCGGCGTGAGCGCGGGGGCGGAACCATGGCGCCTCGTCGCGCCCGACGATGCAATCGAGAAATTCCTCGGGGTTCTCGTCAGGGACGGGTTCGACCGCGTCGCGTACCTGGATGTCGGCTCGTCCATGACCAGGCTGGTCGCGTCGGGCCGCGACGGCTCCCGGGCACGGTTCACCGCCCCGGTAGGCACGGGCCGGGGCGCCGCATCGGCGCTGGACCTGGAATCCGGCGGTGCGGCGGACCCGGAGTTGGAGGACTGGGCGGCAAACAGGGCTTCGAGGCCGTGGTCCGTTCCCGATACACCCGGCGACCTCGCGCGCGAGCGCCGGGTTGCGCTGGCATGCGCCCGGCACGCCTTCCACTCGTGTTCGATGAGGGGGATGCGCTTCCCGCCCGAGGAACGATCGCTGGTGGTCGTCGGCGGGGGCACGTTCAGGTTCACCGGTGACTGGGCCGTACAGCTGGATCTGTTCGTCGGTGCGTTGAAGCCGGTGGGGGTCTTTCGCTTCGCCGTTGACGCGGCCTGCGCCGCGATGCACGTCGGGGCCGTCGTTTCCGCGTTCGGCACCGAGCCGGGCGCCGCGCCGGGCGGCGCATTCGAGTCCCTGGCGGACGTCGGGCAGGTGGTCGCGGTGAGACCCGGGTGCGACGGGGAGGCGGCGCGCTTGGAAGTGGAGGGGCTCGGCGAGTTCGAGGTACGCGCCGGGTCGGTCGTGAGTCTACCGTTGCCGCTCGGCCGGAAGAGCCGGGCGAAAGTCGTCCCGCTGCGCGGCGCGGACGCGGGGGCGGGCCCCGGCGAGTCCGCGGATTTCGAAGTCGTCGGGGGCCTCTCGGGATTGGTGATTGACGCGAGGGTCGTGAACTGATGTGCAACTCACCGAGGGTGTCCTGGGCGACGGTCCGCGAGCCGCGGACCCTGCCGTGCGACGGCGAAGTCATGGTCTCGCCGGGGCAGGCGGTGGAACCCGAAACCGTGATAGCCCGCGCGATGATCCCCGGGCTCGAACATGAAATCGGCGTGTCGTCCGCGCTGGGGGTCGCACCCGAGGACCTCGGCGCTTGCATGGTCAAACGCGAGGGGGACCGCGTCGAAGCAGGCGAGGCCTTGGCCGCGTCCAGGGGCTTCATGGGGCTGGTCTCGTACGTCGTCCCGTCGCCCGTATCGGGGGTGGTCGAGACGATTTCGCCGGTCACCGGGACCGTCGTCGTCCGCGGCGCGCCCCGATCCCTCGACCTCGTCGCGGGGATCGCTGGCGTCGTGGCCGAAACATTGCCCGGGCGCGGGGCTATAGTCGAGTCGGAAGGCGTACTGGTGAGGGGCGTGCACTCGGTGGGTGGGCCCGCATACGGGAAGCTCTTGGCCCCGCCCCCGGGCGAAGGATCCATTCACCCGGGGTACATCGTCGTGCAGGACCAATTGGAGGAAGGAACAACCGGGCGCGGCCGGACGGTGGACGTCGGGGCCGCCGCCCCCACCTGCGTAGTCGCCGGCTCGGCTTCGTACCGAAGCCTCCTGCGCCTGGGCGCCCGGTGCGCCGTCCTGATAACGGGCGGGTTCGGACGGTGGGGCGCGGGGGACCGGATCGTGAGAATGCTGGCAGGGCTCGGGGGGCGATGGGCGGCGGTGAACGGGGCCTCGTTTCCGTGCAGCTTGTTCGTGCCCGCCGTCGCGGGGTCGCCCCTTCCGCCGATCGAGAAATGCCTGCGCGCCTTCCGCCCGCGGGGAGCCGGCGAACCACCGCGCGAGGGCGACCGCGTGGTGATAACCGCGGGCCCGGCGGCCGGCCACGCCGCCGAAGTGTTGGATGTGCTTCCCGGGTTCACGATGATGCCCAGCGGAACGTTCGCGCGCGCAGCCGAGGTGAGGCTCGGTGACGGGAGCACGGCGGTGGTTCCACTGCAGAACCTCGAGTTCGCGGCCCCCCTTGCCGAGGTGGACTGACATCCTCCCCGTTTCCCGCCGGGAGGAAAAACGTCGGCTCGCCTTGAAGTGCCTTGCCGAATGATCGTCAGGCGGAGGTACGCGCGGTGGCTGACAGGTTCACTCAGGGCACGCTGTTCGACGCGTTCCAGGATGCGGGTCGCCCCACGCCGACCCGCGGACCGTGGGCTGTCTCGGGCGAGGAGGTGCCGGAGTACGCCGCGGTTACGGAACTCGACGACCTCGAGAGACTGGTGCTCGCTTGTCGCAGGTGCGACCTCAGGCAAGGCTGCAAGCAGGTGGTTTTCGGCGAAGGTAACCCGCGAGCATCGCTCATGCTCGTCGGCGAGGGTCCGGGAGCGGTGGAGGACGAGCTCGGCAGGCCGTTCGTGGGTCCGGCCGGGAAGCTCCTGGACAGGATCCTGGAAGCGGCGGGGTTTTCCAGGGGGGAAGTGTACATCGCCAACGTCGTGAAGTGCAGGCCCCCGGGCAACAGGCTCCCGACCGCCGAAGAGGCGGCGCGGTGTTTTCCCAACCTGCGGGCGCAGATAAGGATCATTTCTCCGAGGATTATCGTGTGCCTAGGCGCTCTCGCCACCCAGACGCTCGTGGACGGCAAGGCCAAGATCACCACTGCGCGAGGCGTGTGGTACGACCGGAACGGCGTGAAAATCATCCCGACGTTCCATCCGGCCGCCCTGCTCAGAGACGAATCGAAGAAGCGACCCGTCTGGGAAGACTTCAAGAAGATCCGCGCGGTGTACGACAGCCTGCCGGGAGGGGCGTAGTGGGCGGGCATATTATCCACATGAAGTGCGACATCGGTGTCGGGAATACCCGGGTCTCGCAACCTCGAGCGACAAGACTCTTCAAGACGAGGTCCCCGGAAGAGACCTACCTTCTCGGCCTCAACCTCGGCCGGCTGCTCTCCCGTCCCGCGGTGATCGGCCTGTCGGGCCCTCTCGGTGCGGGCAAGACACTGTTCGCCCGGGGCATCGCCCGGGGGCTGGGGGTGGAAGATTACGTCAAGAGCCCGTCATTCACGTTCGTCCACGAGCACAGGGGCAGGCTCCCCATGTATCTGGTTGACGTGTACAGGCTCAACGACCCCTCCGAAGCCGAGGACATCGGCCTGTGCGAGATACTCGAAGAGGAAGCCGTCGTCGTGATCGAATGGGCCGACAAGGTGAGCGCGCTCATGCCGCAAGAGCGCATTGACGTGGCCATGAAGTGGGATGCCGGCGACGAGAGTTCGAGGGACATCGTCCTCACCGGACACGGATACGCATTCGCGGGGATCGTGGAGCGGGTGGGGCGAGGGGATGAGCCGTCGTGATACTTGGGATCGAGACGGCGACCCTGGCTTGCAGTGTCGCATTGTACGACGGCGGCCTCATCACCGAACGCTCGCTGTTCCTCAGCCGGGCCCACTCGTCCAGGCTCCTTAAGCTCGTGCACGATGCGATGTGCGACGTGGGTGCCGGCCGGCGCGACATATCGGCGGTCGCGGTATCGGCCGGTCCGGGGTCGTTCACCGGCCTGAGGATCGGGATGGCGACGGCCAAGGGCCTCGCATTCGGTTGGGGCTGCGCCTTGGTCCCGGTTCCGACCCTGGACGCACTGGCATTGACCGCGGTCCCCTGGGAGGGGCCGATATGTACGGCGCTCACGGCTAAAACGGGGCTGGTGTACGCGGCGCTCTACGACGGGATGACCGGGAGGTGCACCAGCGCGCCGTGCTGCCTCGAGGAGCAGTCACTCGCGTCGTTGGCGGCGAATACTAAGGGTAATGTACTGCTCCTGGGGGACCTGGGACGGCCGGCCCTCGACCGGGTGGCGGCCGTCCTCGAGAGGGTCGTGGTCCCCCCCGACGGCAGGAGGCTGCCGCGGGCTTTCACCGTGTGCGCCCTGGCCGATGAAATGATTCGCAGTCGCGGCGGGGTGTCGCCCATCGAAGCGCGTCCCGTTTATCTCCGCGCATCGGAGGCTGAGGTTTCGTGGAAAGGGAGAGGGAAGACTCGCTGACGGGCCCGCTGACGATCACCGAGATGACGCTGGCCGATCTGGACGAGGTGCATCAGGTCGAGCAGCAATCGTTCCCCACGCCGTGGTCCCGGAAGGCGTTCTGGTGCGAGCTCACCCAGAACATATACGCCCACTACGTCGTCGCGAGGATTGACAACGTCCTCGTGGGGTACGCCGGGATGTGGGTGATCCTGGACGAAGCCCATGTCACGAATATCGCGGTCCACCCGGCTTACCGGAGGCGGGGAATAGGCAGACGAATACTCACCGAGCTTATGGAGCGCGCGAAGTCCCGCGGGGCCACCAGGATGACCCTCGAGGTGCGGAAGTCCAACGAGGGTGCGCAGCGATTGTACAGGGAGATGGGCTTCGTCGCCAGGGGTATTCGGAAGGGGTACTACGCGGACCTGAACGAGGACGCCATCATCATGTGGAAAGACGACCTCTGCAAGCCGAAGCCGCGGTGGCAACGGATGCCATGGTTCGGCGCAGGCCGCTGACGTCCGGCGGGCCCCCGTTGCTTTGCAGCGCCTGCTTGCTGGGGGTGAGATGCCGGTACGACGGCAGGGCTAAGACGCACCCGGTGGCGACCCCCGAGCTCGAGAGGCTCCTCCGGTTGGGCTTGGTCGTGCCGGTCTGTCCGGAGCAGCTTGGCGGGCTGCCCACCCCGAGACCACCCGCGAGGATCGTGGGCGGCGACGGGCAAGACGTGGTTCTCGGCAGGGCGAGAGTCGTCAGCGAGGACGGCAGGGACGTGACATCCCAGTTCGTCAGGGGCGCGGAAGAGGCGCTCGCCGTGGCCCGCGCGGCCGGTTGCCGCGAGGCGGTGCTGAAATCGGACAGCCCCTCGTGCGGTGCGGGCCGAGACCGGCCGGAAGCCCCGGGTGAAGGCGCGATCCTGGGCGTGACGGCCGCTGTATTGCGGGAACACGGCATCCGGGTCCTCGACGAACACGCGATCGGAGATTCCCTCTGCGGCGGCTGGCGGAAGCGGGGCGGGGGCCCCGCAGGGGACCCCCGGTGAACGACCGCTCCGGAACCGACCGTATTGCCGCGGCGCGCTAACGTACCGTGAATTCGAGGCTGCCTATCATCCTCGCGCCGCCGCCATCCTCCCTTACGTAGGCCTCGACGTAGTACGAGCCCTTCTTAAGGCCGTGCAGGTACACGAAGTGCGTCTGGACCGCCCCCGCCGCGACCTGCTGGACGTAGTCGTTCACGCTCATCGCCGGCACCTTCTTGCGCGTGACGGAGCCGTCATTTCCCCAGATAACGAACTCGTAGGAGTGTGGGTAAGGGAACACCACGTCCCGCCCCGTATTGTTCCTGACGGTGAGGACGAGCCTGGGCGGGCTCTGACTGCCGGACCAGCCCGTGCGGAAGCTCAAAGAGTAGTCGAGCGGGTCGTTCCAGGAGACCGCCTGTCCCGAGCCGACCGCGATGCGCATCTCCGCGACGGGACCCTCGTAGGAGACGGCGGTGAAGTACGCCTCCACGTCGTAGTAACCCCGCGGGAGCCGCGGGAGGCGGGTCCAGTATGTTTTCGACTGTCCGGCTCCTATGGTCACCCTCTGGACGGCCTGGGTGTACGACTGTCCATCCGACGAGCTCCACACCTCGGCCCCGTTCCTCCTGAGGACGATCTCGTGCGTCTTGCCGCTGCCGAACGTGAGGGTCTTCGGCGCCGACGTCACATTCCTGACTACCAGGCCGATCCTTCCCGGGTTTCCACGCTCGTAGACCAGGCGGAATCTGAGCCCCCCTATCTTGCGGCTCCAGGACCCATACTGCCTTCCCGTGTACGGGCCGTCCGGCGGCGAACCGGCGAAGAACATCTGGAACAGATCCTCCGCGAAGTAGGCTACGCCCTGCACGATCACGGGCGCCCTGCTCATGCGGACTGTCTCGCCGTTGACGACCGCGTACATGTCGTAGAGCGGCGCCCAGATCCGCCTCCCGTGCAGCTCCGCGTAGAAGGAGCGGTCCCCGCTGTTGTAGTAGACGGTTGCGCCCGCGTCTTCCATTGTCCGGCGGAACGGGAGCATCGTCATCCCGTCCCGGCTCACCGCGGTCGTCTTCATCGAGGCGGGCTCCGCCGCCAGGGCCGGGAAGGGCGCCACCGACACTGCCGCCACCGCCAACGCGACGGCCAGCCCGACGGCGTGCAAGGCGGCCGGCGACTTGCGATTATACATAACACATCCTCCTCCCGGGGATTCCCGCCGCCGTCTCCCCTGAATCCCAGGTGCAGCGTCAATTCAAGAAGTGAGGCGGCGGATGAATGTTGACATAAATAGTATCGCACAGTTGGACGGAGGGGAACAGGCCGATGTTCCCCGGCGCGGGCAAGCATTTTCTGGCAATCCCGGCGAAGGGAATACGCGGCCGATCATAGAACAGAAGATACGTTGCAGGGGTACGTTGCAGGGGGCGGGAGAATCGGGATCCGAACAGTGTTGGGTATAGAGACGAGCTGCGACGACACCTCGGCCGCGGTGGTGGTGGACGGCCGCGGGGTGTTGAGCAATGTCGTCTCGTCGCAGGCAGAGATCCACCGGAAATACGGCGGGGTCGTTCCGGAGATCGCTTCACGGAAGCATCTCGAATGGATCCTTCCCGTGGTGGTCGAGGCGCTCGAGCTCGCCGGGCTCACGATGGACGAGCTGGACGGGATCGCCGTGACCTGCGGTCCCGGGCTGGCCGGGTCGTTGTTGGTCGGCGTCTCGTTCGCGAAGGCGCTGGCGTACGCCCGGGACCTGCCGTTGACGGCCGTGAATCATCTGGAGGGACACGTTTACGCCTGCCTGCTCGCAGAGCCGGACCTCGACTTCCCCCTCGTGTGCCTGGTGGTCTCGGGGGGCCACACGGACCTGCTACTCGTGAGGGGACACGGTCGCATCGAGATACGCGGTCGCACCAGGGACGATGCGGCGGGTGAGGCGTTCGACAAGGTCGCGCGGGCGCTCGGCCTGGGCTACCCGGGAGGGCCGCTCGTGGAGGAGCTGGCCCGCGGTGGACGCCCCGGGCGGGTGAGGCTGCCCCGCGCGTTCTTGGAGGAGGGAACGTTCGACTTCTCGTTCAGCGGCATAAAGACGGCGGTCGTGCTGGCACTGGGCAAGCAGGCCCCTTCCTGGAGCCATGCGGACCTCGCGGCCGAGTTCCAAGAGGCGGTGGCCGAGGTGCTGGTCTCCAAGACGATCGCGCTCGCGGAGGAGGAGGACGTCCCCAACGTCGCGATCGCGGGTGGCGTGGCCGCGAACTCGGTGCTGCGAGAGCGCATGGCGGAAGCGGGGGCGGCGCGGGGGATCAGGGTCGTCACGCCGCCGCCGTCGTTGTGTACCGACAACGCCGCGATGATCGCGGCGGCCGGCTACCACAGGTTTTCTCTGGGCATCCGGTCGGGACTGGATCTCAATGCGAATGCCGACATGGTTCTGTCGGGATACGACGCGCCTGTGGATAGCGTGAAAGAACGAAAAAACGGCTGCTAGATCCACCTCCGGGCTGTGGATAACCCTGTGGATTAGGTGGATATCTTTGTAAGGCCGCAGTGTGGGCCGTATTCGGTCACATTCTATTCGCCTCGCGCGGGATTAGTACTGGCGGAGGGAGCGGAATTGAGAACCCTCACGGTGGCGCGGTTCGAAGGGCCGAACCCGATGTTCCGGTGGTACAGGATCGTCCCGTTCTGGAAGGCCCTCAGGAACTTCGCCATAATATGGACGTGCCGGTACGTCCCAGTTCCTTCCTGGAAGAACGCGCTTTACCGACTTACCGGGATGAAAGTCGGTGAGAACGTCTCGGTCGCGGTGGGCGCGACGATGGACCTGTTCTTCCCCGAGCTCATAAGCATTGGTGACAACAGCGTGATCGGCTACAACGCGACGATCCTCACGCACGAATTCCTCACGGACGAGCTGAGGACCGGACCCGTCCGGATCGGCGCGGGGGTGGTCGTCGGGGCCAACGCGACGGTGCTGGCCGGTGTCACGATCGCCGATGGCGCCAGGGTTGGAGCGATGGCCCTCGTCACGAAGGACGTCGCGGAGAACGCCTTCGTAGGAGGCGTGCCGGCCAGGGACCTCGGGACGTGGAGGGGGAGGCTGGAGTGATGTCGGTCACTCCCGTCCTAAATTGGTTTCTCGTCGCGGTCACCCTGATGGGCAATGCCGCCGTGCTCACTGCCATTGCGCTGACAGTCTACTGGTGCGGGGACAGGGTGCGCGGCATGCGGGTTACGGTCGTGCTGTTCCTGTCCATGTGGTTGAATTCGGTGCTCAAGCTGGTGTTCAAGTTACCCCGGCCGGAAACAGTCGGGCTCGTCGGTCCCGGCGGCCTTATAGACTCCGGCGGCTACGGGTTCCCGAGCGGGCACGCTCAGGGGGTGGCCACCCTCTGGTGGACCCTCGGCTGCCTGTCGAAGAGCCGCCCGCTTCTGCTGGTCACCCTGGTGCTGACCGCGGCCGTCGCGGCTTCGAGGGTGTTCCTAGGGGTCCACTTCCCCGTGGACGTCGTGGCCGGGGGAGCGCTCGGCTTAGGGGTGGCCGCCCTTGCCGCCGCGGTCATTGAGAAAGCGGGGAGGAAGGGGTGGGGGCTGTCCGGCGTGCGGGCATCAGCGGCACTAGCGGCGGCCTCACTGTGCATGATGCTCGGGCCGGTGGACGAGTCGGTTTCGAAGTCCGCGGGTTTCCTTTTCGGTTTCGGGGTGGGGTCACCCCTGGAGCCCGCTCGATGGGGAGTCCGGCGAGGGGGGCCGGTGGTCGCGAGGGCGGCGCGGGCTTTCCTGGGCATCGCGGTCGTGCTCGGGGTGTCGCGGTTGCTGCGGACCCCCGTCCCCGGGAAACCGATCCAGCTGTTTGCCTCGCACGCAGCCACCGGGGCGACGGCGGCCCTGCTTGTGCCCGCGCTTCTCGCCGTTGCCCGGGCCGGGCCCCGGCGGACCGCGCGATGAACCGATCCTCACCGAACGTGCACGAGTTGCTGTATGCCTCGCATTCCGCGGGGGTGCTCCCGATCACATCAGAGTGCAACCTCGGGTGCGTGTTTTGCAGCAACCGCTTCAACCCCCCGGGCGTGGAAGCTGTTTCGCTGCCTGCCAGGGGCGTGGATGAACTGCGCGACAGCCTCGACCAGCTGGCGGGCGCGACCAGGATCGTCCTCGGGGAGTCCGCGACCAGGATATGCGAGGGCGAACCGCTGACGCACCCGGCCTTCGAACGCATACTGTGCATGGTCCGTGACAGGTATCCCGATATACCGCTTCGCGTCACGACGAACGGCACGTTGTTAACGGAGGCGCTCGCGAGGCGCCTTTCCTCCCTCGGCGACATCGAGGTGACGGTATCCTTGAACTCCACGTCGGCGGCGGTGAGACGCGCGCTGATGCGCGACGACGACCCGGCCCGGGTGCTGGACGGCATACGCCGCCTCCACGACTGGGGCGTGAGATTCCACGGAAGCGTCGTCGTACTGCCGCACGGCCCCGGGGCCGAGGACGCGCTGGAGACCGTGAGGTTCCTGGGGTCCCATGGTGCGCGCACGTGCCGCTTGCTCGTGCCGGGTTACACCAGGTGCGTGTCGTCGCCGGAGTTTTCTGTGCCCCGAACGGCGGTGGAACGCCTGGCGCGTTGTGCATCGGAGTGGACGACGATGCCGGTGACCGTGGAGCCCCCGATCCCGCGGGACCTTTCCGCCACGATAGACGGAGTCATCGCCGGCAGCCCCGCCCAAAGGGCCGGCCTGAGGCGGGGTGACAGGATCCTCGCCGTGGACGGCGCGAGACCGGAAAGCAAGGTCCATGCGTTCGAGGCCATTTACTGTGGGGGTGAGCCCGTCATAGAGGTGGAAAGGCGGGCCGGGGGGCGCGCGCAGAGATTCGGGGTCAAGCTGGACAAGCGTCCGCGCGAGGCGCCGGGCATCGTGATGGAACACGATGTGGACGTCTCCCGGGTGCGGGAGGCCGTGATGTCCGCGGCGAGAATGTGGTCGGCGCCGGTATTCATTTCATCCGGTCTCGGGATCCGCGCCGTGAGGGTCGCGATGGCCTCGCTCGGCGGCATGGGCGGCGAATGGTCAACGAGCAGGCTGTTTCAAGCTCGGAATTCTTTCTTCGGCGGGAACATCGGTTGCGCCGGGCTGTTGACGGTGAGTGATGTCTCGCAGGTCTTGGAAGGGCTGAAGCGAAGAGGAATCGTATTTGACGCCGTAGTCATCCCCGGCGAGTTCCTGGACCGACGGGGCCGCGACATCACGGGTCGGCCGTACACGGACATCGAGTCTTCCCACGGGGTGTCGGCCCACATCGCCTGACGGGATGGGACGGCGGAGGGGGTGTAGGGCTTGTCTGACAGCGACGCGGACGTCCTGGAGATGCTCGAGACGCTGTCCAGGTCGAGCGGCCTCCCGGGCCACGAATCCGGGGTGTCGGGCGTGGTGGCGGATGCCTTGCGGGCATTGTGCGACGAGGTGCGTCTGGACAGGCTGGGCAACTGCATAGGACTCAGGCGGGGAGAGGGCGAGGAACCGCGGCCCAGGGTGATGTTCGCCGCGCACATGGACGAGGTCGGGCTCATCGTCACGAAGATCGAGGAAGGAGGCTTCCTCAGGTTCTCGTCCATGGGCGGAGTGGACCCGAGGATCCTCCCCGGTTCCGAGGTACGGGTACTGGGTTCCGGGGCGTCGCTCGCGGGCATCGTGGGCGTCAAGCCGCCGCACATCATTCACGAGGACGATACTTCGGAGGCCATCAAGGCCGATGACATGTACATTGACACGGGACTAACGGAGGAGGAGGTGCGCCGGCGGGTCAGGGTGGGTGACGTCGTGAGCCTGAACTCGACATTCGCGAGGCTCGGCGGGCTCGTCTCGGGAAAGTCCCTGGACGACAGGGCCGGAGTCGCGGTACTCGTGGATTGCGCGAGGCGGCTCGGGCGGATGAGGCACGAGGCCGACGTCTTCCTGGTGGCGACGATACAGGAGGAGACAGGTCTGCGGGGGGCGATGGTATCTACCTACGGCATAGCCCCGGACGTCGGCATCGCGGTGGACGTGACCCACGGAGACATGCCGGGCGTCCCCGAGCACGACACCGCGCGACTGGGGAAAGGCCCCGCCATTGCGACCGGGCCGAACGTTCACCCCGCGGTGTTTGCGAGGTTGAAACGCGTCGCCGAGGACAACTCGATCCCGTTTCAAGTGGAGGTGTGCCCAGAATCCACCGGCACGGACGCGTGGGCCATGCAGGTCACGAAGTCCGGCGTGGCTACGGGGGTGATATCGGTGCCCGTCAGGTACATGCATACGTCGGTCGAGGTGGCGGCGCTGGACGACGTCAGGCATGCCGGGAGGCTCTCCGCGCACTTCGCCGCGAGCGTTGACCGCGGCTTCTCGGAGGGACTGCGATGCTACTGAAGAAACTGTCCGAAGCGGCAGGTGTGAGCGGGAACGAAGCCGAGGTGAGGCGGATCATCGTCGAGGAGGTCAAGAGACTCGGGCTGGAACCCATAGTGGACGTGCTCGGCAACGTCATCGCCCCGACGCACCCCGGTGGGGCCGGGGGTGACGGGGGATCGCGCCCGAGGGTGATGCTCGCGGCCCACATGGATGAAGCCGGGCTCATCGTAACGTACGTCGAGAAAGAAGGTTTCCTCAGGTTTCGGAAGGTCGGGGGGATAGATGACAGGGTACTCCCGTCCAAGG
>JANLGA010000014.1:26767-31709 GCA_024653225.1 Bacillota bacterium
GTCCAAGGAGGTCATCATCGGCCCCGAGAAGGTGCGCGGCGTCATCGGACTCAAACCCCTCCATCTCCAGGAGCCGGATGAACGTCGCAAGGCGGTGAAGTGCGACCGGCTGTTCATTGACATCGGGGCCGCGAGCCGCGAGGAAGCCGAGAAGAAATGTGCCCCGGGGGACTACGCCGCATTCAAGTGCGAGTGCGAACAGGTCGGAGAGAAGACCCTGAAAGGGAAGGCGTTCGACGACAGGGTCGGATGCGCCGTCCTGCTCAGGCTGCTCGAGCGGAGATACTCGTTTCCGGTGGTGGGGGTGTTCACGGTCCAGGAGGAAGTCGGGTTGAGGGGCGCGACCGTGGCTTCGTGGGCGGTCCAGCCGGACATGGGGATCGTACTCGAGGGCACCATCTGCTCGGACACGCCGGGCACTGACGAACACCTTCAGGCCACCCGCATGGGCAAGGGCCCGGCGCTCAGCATCATGGACAGGACCTCGGTGGCGAGCAAGTCGTTGCTGAAACAACTCATCCGTTTGGCCGAGGAGACGGGAATTCCGTACCAGTTCAAGCGGTCAACGATGGGCGGGAACGACGCGGGTCGGATCCACCTGTCCAGGACCGGGGTGCCCAGCGCCAGCGTATCCGTGCCCTGCAGGTACATCCATTCGCCGGCCTCGTTCATCAACCTGGATGACTACGAGAACGCGGTCAGGCTGGTGGAGGCATTTCTTCGGAGCGTCGAGGAGGGATTCCGGCCGTGAAGGAGACGATAAGGACCCTGGTGGAGGCGTACGGGCCGTCGGGAAATGAGGAACGGGTCAGGGAAATCATAATGGGCATGGTCCGCGAAATGTGTGACAGCGTGAGGGTTGACACGCTGGGAAATTTGATAGCGTTCAGGCGGGCTTCACGACCGGCGACGGGGCGGCCGGCCCCCACGAAGATCATGCTCGCGGCCCACATGGACGAGATCGGCATCATCGTGACCCACATTGATGAAAAGGGGTTCATGCGTTTCTCGAACGTAGGGTACGTAGACCCTTTCACCGCGCTCGGGCAGAGGGTGGTCTTCGGTAACGAGCGGGCGGGGGTCATCTGGATGGAAAAGCTGGAGAAGATGAAGGACCTTCGCCTGGACAAGATGTTCGTGGACGTGGGACAGGGCGCCGCAGGTGATGGCTCCGGCGTATCCGTGGGGGACGTGGCCGCGTTCGACAGGAAAATGACGGAGATGGGGAACCGGCTGACGGCCAAGGCGATGGACGATAGGATAGGGTGCGCGATACTCGTGGAGACACTGCGTCGCCTGCGCGAATCGCCCAACGACCTGTACTTCGTATTCACGGTGCAGGAGGAGCTGGGGGCCAGGGGGGCAGTGACGTCGGCGTTCGGGATATGCCCGGACGTCGGGATCGCCGTGGACGTCACCCCTACCGGCGACACCCCGAAGGCCGCGATAAGCGACGTGTCTCTCGGGAAGGGCGCGGCCATCAAGGTGAAGGACTCGTACCTCGTTGCCCACCCCGCGGTGAGGAACCTCCTCGTGTCAGCCGCCGAGTCGGCCGGGATCCCGTTCCAGATGGAGGTGCTCGAACGCGGGGGAACCGACGCCGGACCGATACACACGACAAGGGAGGGAGTGCCTTCGGGGGTTATCTCGGTACCCACCCGGTACATCCACACCCCCTGCGAGACGGTTGACCTTGGCGACGTTGAGGCGTGCGTCAGGCTGCTCGAAAAGGTCCTCTCGAACGAGGTGTCGGTCTAGCCGGCACACCAGCCGATCGGCGCACGCGGGGGGCGTTCACGGCTATGCACTCTGGGAAGGAGGCGGGAGGATTTCCATGATAGTGAGTCTCGGCGAGAAGGTGCCGCAGATCCGGAGCCCGTCGTTTGTGGCTCCCACCGCGACAGTGGTCGGGGATGTGATCGTGGGTGAACGTTGCAGTATCTGGTATGGCGCCGTGGTCCGCGCGGACATAAACCGCGTCGAGATCGGCGAGGGGACCAGCATCCAGGAGAACGCCGTCGTGCACGTGAGCGAGGACGTCCCCACCTCGATCGGCAGGGACGTGACGGTTGGTCACGGGGCCATGCTTCACGGCTGCACGATCGGGGATCGGACGCTGGTGGGCATCGGCGCGACTGTCCTGGACAAGGCCGAGATCGGAGAGGAGTGCATCGTGGCGGCCGGGGCGGTTGTGCCGCCCGGAGCGAAGATCCCGCCGAGGAGCATGGTGGTGGGCGTGCCCGCCAAAGTCTCCAGGACGCTCAGCGAAGGGGAGGCCCTCTCCCTCAAGCGACACGCGGACCGCTACTGGGAGCTGGCGGTCCGGTACCGGGACTGAACCCGGTGATCCGAGCAGGCAGCCCTGGCTCTCGGGCTGCCTGCCGGGTGCGGGTTGCCGCTCTTGCGCCGTGCGGCAAGTCGTGGGCCGTGCCGCCACCTATCTCAGGGAGCGAAGGCATAAGCTGATGTAGATTTCGCCTTTCGGCGTCAGCAGCGGCACGACGATCCGGCTGATGTTGACAGTGGAGATTATGACCCCTTTGCCCGTAATCACCGTCGGCGGGGTGAGCCGGCAGAGATAGCCTGACTTCTCCAGGTGAACGCTCGCCAGCCCCGTGATGAGGTTGCCCAGTTCCGCGAGGGCGCTCTCCGCCATTTCGTCGAATATCGGTATCCTCTCACCCATCATCGAGCCGAGGACACCCTTCGCCGTCGCCTCGGACATGCCGTACAGCACTATTCCGCACGGGTCCCCGGTGACCCCGAGCATGATCGTCACGTCCGAGGACGTCGCATTAGACGCCTCGAGAGTCAGCGGTCCCCGCTGCACTTCCACCTTCAGCTCGTGGCTGAGTACCTCGGAACCGGCGTAAATGAAGGGGTTGACGAAAGCCGCTTTAATCACTCCGGGCCCCCCTTTGCGAACGGCGGCGACGATTGAAGCGATCCGCTCGTCCAGTCGTCCCTCGATCGTGCTCATTTCCAGTCCCCCCCAAGGCAGACGGCCGCGGTCAGACGCGCCTGTAAAAGAACGGCGTCACCGGTTCCAAGCCGATTGACACCGGATTGAAGATGGTCTCCGTCTCGCCGAGAAAGAGGACCCCCCCGGGCCTCAGCGCGGCGGCGAATCCCCTGTACACCCTCTCCTTGGCTTGCTCCGTGAAGTATATGACCACGTTCCTGCAGACCACGAGGTCCATCCTCGAAGGGTACTCGTCGCTCAGCAGGTCGTGGTATTCGAACCGGACTCGGCTCCTGACGGTGTCCGAGACCGAGTACCTTTCGCCCATCTTCTCGAAATACTTCATCCGGGTCCAATCCACGTTCTTCAGGTCTCCCTCTTCGTAAACCCCCGCCCGGGCTCGCTCCAGCGTCTTTCTGTCTATGTCCGTCGCCAGGACTGAGTACTGCCCACCGGGACACGCTTCTTGGAGGACGATCGCGAGGGAATACGGTTCGGCGCCGTTGGCACACCCCGCGCTCCAGGCCCTAAGCGGTCCGCCGGAGTACAGCGAGGGGACGACCTTTTCACGCAGTTCCCTCCACCTCTCCGGATTCCGGAAGAACTCCGATACGTTGATGGTAATGAAATCCCACAGCTCCCGGGCCTTCTCCGGGTCGCGTTCGATCATCTTCGCGTACGTGTAATAGTCCTCGACTTTGAATCTGTCGAGCAGCGCGCGCAGCCTACGCTCCATTTGCTGGTGCCTGTACGAGTCTATGTCTATCCCGGTTACGTCGAGCACCCTGCGCCTCAGCAGGGCATATGACGCGTCTCTCGACATCATCCCGCCGCAGTCCCTCCCCGCGGGAGACTTTCCACCGCCTCCCTGATCGCCTCCGCCATCCTGTCAATCGGACGGACCTCGTCGGCGTACCCCATCTCGATGACCGCCCGAGGCATCCCGTAGACCACGCACGTGGACTCGTGCTCCGCGATGACCTTGCCCCCCCGCGCCTTTATGGCCGAACAGCCCTGCGAGCCGTCGAGGCCCATCCCGGTCAGTACCACGCCCACACAGTTGGCGCCGAAAGCGGCGGCGGCTGCTTCCATGGTCACATCCACCGAGGGACGTACTCCGTGCCTCGGCGGGTCCGTCGTCAGCACGATCTCGCGGGAACCCTGCAGGGTCATGTGAAATCCACCGGGGGCCATGATGGCCCAGCCGCGCGATACCGCTTCGCCCCCCTTCGCCTCCCGGACCTCGAGGGGGGAGATATCGTTCAACCTCTCCGCCAACGACCGCGTGAAGCCGGGCGGCATGTGCTGCACCAGCAGGATCCCCGCCTCCATCCCGGGCGACAACCCGCTGAGCACCTCTTGCAACGCCGAGGGGCCGCCCGTGGATGAGCCGATCACCACCACTGCCCGAGCACTCTCGACTCCCTCCGGCTTCTTGTCGGGGGCGCGTGGCTCGGGTCGTCTTACCGGTGCGGGCCTCAGCCTCGACTGAGCCGCGGCCACGACTTTCGTGACTAATTCGTGCCTGAGGGCGTTGATCTCCAGGATGCCGCCTGTCGTCGGCTTGGGCACGAAGTCGAACGCCCCCATTGACAGCGCCCTGATGGTCTCCCTCGCGTGCCGCTGGGTGAAGCTGGAGAACATCACGACCCGGGTCGGGCACTCGTCCATGATCCTCCGGAGCGCCTCCAGGCCGTCCATCCGCGGCATCTCGACGTCCAGAGTCACCACGTCCGGCCTCAGTGTCTTCGTCTTCTCCAGCACGTCGAGGCCGTCCCTCGCGGTTCCGATCACCTGGATGCGGTCATCGGATTGTAGCATCTCCGAAACGACGTGCCGCATGAAGGCCGAGTCATCTGCGACGACAACTGTGATCTTTTCCGCCATGCAATCACCCTGCAGCTTCCATGACCCGCCTGACTGTCGCGAGCACCCGTTCAGGCTGGTAGGGTTTCACGAGGAAATCCTTCGCCCCCGCCC
>JANLGA010000015.1:0-2539 GCA_024653225.1 Bacillota bacterium
ACCCGTCCGCAAAAGTCGTGATGTGCACGGCGCTCGGACGGGTCCACCTTGCGGATTTCCTTGACCGCCGTTATCCCGTCCATGACGGGCATCGTGATGTCCATCAACACCAGGTCCGGCCTTACCTCCTGGTACTTGCTGACCGCCTCGGCCCCGTTCGAGGCCTCCGCCACCTCGTAGCCGCTCTCGCTGAGCAGCTTGATGCTTTTCGATCTCACGTAGATGGCATCATCGACTACGAGTATCTTGGCCATGGTCACGATTCCCCCCGACCGCAGTCAAATAGTCCAGGAACCCCGCGTCGCCGTGACTATTTCAACCACCCCCGAGTCCAGGAAGAGGCGCATGGTTCGTCCGAAAGTGCCGCCGCAGTCCGCGGAATGCACCCTCAGCCCGAGCCGTCCGACCGCCTCCAGGACTGCCGCCTGGTTCTGGCTTCCGATGCCGGGGCCGTTCGGCGTTCCCGCCAGCCCGAGTATCCTGGCGCCACCCGCCATCTTTATGACTATCCTCTCCCTCGCCGCGCCCATCCTGAGGAGCCCGCGGACGAGGGCGGGGACGGAAGTGTGCGCGTACTTGCCCGGGCCTTCGCCCCCCGCGGTGCCGTTCGGAAGCACGATGTGCGCCATGCCCCCGAGCCGCAGCACCGGGTCGTAGGCTGTCAGCCCGATGCAGGACCCCAATGAATACGTCACCAGGACGGACCCGGCCTCGTCGCTGAACCGGATCTCGCCTATTCCCACCGGCAGGACCCTTGGCTCCATGGTCAGTTCCCCAGGCGCTCGGCCAAGAGGGAGACCCCATCACCCGTCGGGATCAGGACCATGAGTCCTGCCGCGTCTTCCCCCGCGAGCCTGATCTCGGTCTTGGTCACCACGGCATCCTTGCCCACTGGGGCGAGGTCGTAGAGGGTTGACTGCAGGATCGCGCCGGCCATGTCCGAGACCAGCACCGGGGCAGTCGGGACGATCCTCAATCCCGTGGCATCGGAGAGAACGCTGAGCACGCGGGACCCGGCGACGTTGCTGACTTCGCATATCGCCGAGGCGCTCATCTCGTCGTCGGGCTCGGCCTCCCCGGTCACCAGCGTTGCGAGGCGTCGGGCCGTTCCCGGGTCGTACAGAAAGGCAAGGTGACCACTTATGTCGCCCCTGACCCGCGAGTACGTTGCGACGACCGTCTTCTCCGCGGACCCCAGCAAGCACGGGATGTCCTCGATCCTAACGGGCTTCATCTCGGGCGTCGAGACTGTGACCTCGATCGGGACCATCAGCCTCAACACCCTACCCGCCTCGCCGAAACCTATCGAGATCGCGTCGTACAGCCTGCTTCCCTCCGACACCCCCACTCACCCCTAGCTCGCCGCGACGCTGAACAACTCGAGGTTCTCTTCGTCTTGTTCGACGACAACCAACCTGCTCACGTCCACTATCAAGGCGAGACTGCCGTCGCCGAGAATGGTGGCCCCGGAGATCCCCCTGACGGTGCCGAAGAACTTGCCGAGGTTCTTCACGACTACTTCCTGCTGTCCGAGCAGGCCGTCAACTGCGATGGCGACCTCGGGGCCGGAATTCACCGCGATTACCGCATACTGCCTAATGAACTTGTCACCCGAAGGGAAGAACATCGAATCGAGATCGACCAGGGGGAAAACCCTATCCCTCACCCTGATCACCGGCTTGCCGCGGACGGTGCTCAAGAGCTCGGGCTCTATCTTGACGGCCTCGGAGACTGTCGAGAGCGGCAGGGCGTACACGTTTTCGCCCGCCCTCACGAGCAACGCCTGGATGATGGCCAATGTGAGAGGGAGCCTCATCGTGAACCTGGTCCCCCTACCCACCTTCGTCTTGACGTCCACCGTCCCGTTTATCCTCTTGAGATTGGTGCGAACGACGTCCATGCCGACGCCCCTGCCCGAAACCTCGTTTATCTCTCGCTTCGTGCTGAATCCCGGCAGGAATATGAGCTCGAGGACCTGCTCGTCGGAGAGTCGGCGGGCCGAGTCCTCGCTCAGGAACCCCTTGGACACCGCCGCCGCCCGCAGGCCGTCCGCGTCAATGCCCATGCCGTCGTCCTCTATCACGATGACCACCTGGTTCTCCTGGTGGGAGGCGGTGAGCCTGACCAGTCCGGCGCGCGGCTTGCCCAGCCGGGCGCGGTCCTGGGGGGCCTCGATCCCGTGGTCCACCGCGTTGCGGAGTATGTGAATGAGGGGGTCGTCTATGGCCTCTATGACTGACCTGTCCAGCTCCGTTTGCTCGCCCTCGATGACGAGATTGACTTCTTTCCCGGAGGCGGAGGCGAGGTCCCTCACCATCCGCGGGTATTTCCTCACGAGGTTCTGGATGGGCACGAGGCGTGCGCGCATTATCCCTTCTTGAAGCTGGGTGCTGATCCTGGCAATGCGGGCCGATATCCCGCCGAGGTTCTTCTCGAATTCCTCGATGTCCTTGAGCTCGTGAATCGTGCTGGTAACCTGCACGAGCCTTGTTCGATCCACGATCAGCTCGCCTATGAGGTTCATGAGGGAATCCAGGAC
>JANLGA010000015.1:2549-30936 GCA_024653225.1 Bacillota bacterium
TCGAGGCGGACGCTCGATCCCAGCACGCGCCCGGGGGTCTTTGACCGGGTCGGCGCTTTCTTTTCGCTCAGTCGGGGGACGGAGATTGTGACGGAGGCGATCTCCGCCACGGAGCGGGCCGATTTCTGGATGTCGTCGGCGTCCGCGTCTGTGACCACGACGAGATCGAGGGTGGTTCCGACCTCGTCCCGCTCGATCTGTTCGAGGGACGGCTGCGACCACGGGATCTTCCCCATGTCTTCCACCAAGGAGCGGAGCTGAAACGCGCGTACCGAGGGCATCAGCGCCGAAGGCTCGATGTCGGCGTGGACGTGAAACACCCTGTACCCCCTTGCCGCGGCTTCTTCCAGCTCCGACTGGACTGCCTGGGGCCAGGGGGCGTCGAGGGCGCCTGCGGCCCCGCCTCCGCCCTCGTGGTGCGGCGAGGCGCAGGGCGTTCCGTCGCCCTGTGCCTCGCCCGGGGCCCGATCCTTTGCCGCCCTCAAGCGGCCCACGAGTTCGCCCGCCTCGGGGCACCCCCCTTGCTCCTCGAGCCGGCGCTTTGCTTCGTTCAGCCAGTCGAGACCCTCAAACAGCAGGCTTACCTGGTCCGGATTCACCGGGGAACCCTGTCTCCACGAATCGAGGAGGTCTTCCATCGCGTGGGTGACCTGGGCTACGGCCGGAAGACCCGCGGTGGCGGAAGACCCCTTTAGAGTGTGGGCGGCCCGGAATGCCTCGGCTATCACATCCGGGTCGTGGGATTTCTCCAGCTTGAGCAAGCCGTCTTCGAGTACCTCGAGGAGTTCGTTCATTTCCGCGATGAACAATTTGAGATCATCGCCGAGATCGGCCCGCAACCTGGTTCACCCCCGCTTCGAGCCCTACCCGGCGATTCTCAGCTGACCGCCTTGAGCTCCACTTGCTCCTGCCTGTTCAGGACCTTCTCCATGTCGAGCAGGATGATCAGCCTATCCTCCACTTTCGCGACGGCCTGGATGTACTCCGAATCCACCCCCACGATGACGGGGGATGGGGGCTCCAGGACGTCGCCCGAGATCCTCAACACCTCCGAGACGCTGTCCACCACCATCCCGATCGTGTTTCCCTGGATCTCGACGACGACTATCCTCGTTTCCTTGTTTTCCTCCGCCACACCAAGACGGAACCTCTTCCGGAGATCGATTACGGGGATCACCTTGCCGCGTAGGTTAATGATGCCCTCCACGAAATCGGGCGTCCTCGGGACCCTCGTTATGCGCTGCATCGTTATGATTTCACGGACCGCGGCGATGTCCACACCGTACAGTTCGTTGGCAATCCCGAATACCACGAGCTGATGTTCGTCCGCTTTGGCCCTCGCTTCGTCCGTCATTTCCGATCCCCCCACATACCGGCGCGAATATCAATACCGTCAAGTTTAAATATCGTTCCTGAAAGGGAAAAAGTTTATCGGACGAGTCTCTTCGGGTATGAGAAAGGGTGGCGCCGGGGCGGGGCGAATTCCTGCCGCGGAAAGGCGAAGGGAGGGTCCTGGATGGGTTCGGGTTGCGGGGGTGTTGGAAGCGGCACCGCCCCGACCGTCGCCGCGCGGGCGATGGACGCTCTCCTCGACGCCGGTTACGAGTGCTACGTCGTGGGGGGCGCGGCGAGAGCGATCCTGCTCGGCACGCGGGCCGACGATTGGGACGTGGCGACGTCCGCCCCTCCGTCCGAGGTCAGAAGGGTAATCGAATGGATGGGAATGAAACCGATTGACAAGGGAGAGGCGCACGGGACGGTGGGAGCCTCGGACGGAGGTGTAACGGTCGAGTTCACCACGTTCAGGGCGGAGGGTGAGTATTCGGATGCGCGGCATCCCGATTCGGTGACTTTCATCGGAGACATCGAGGGGGATCTCTCGAGGAGGGACTTCACCGTCAACGCGATAGCGATGAAATGGCCGGGGCTCGAGGTGACCGACCCGTTCCGCGGCGTGGAGGACCTTCGCCGTGGGATCATCAGGGCCGTGGGGGACGCGGCGTCGCGGTTCGCGGAGGATGCCCTGAGGATGATCCGAGCCGTCCGGTTCGAGTCCGAGCACGGATGGCGCATCGAGCCCCGCACTCGTTCTGCCATATCCCGGAACGCGCAACGCGTACGGGGGATATCGGCCGAGAGGGTCAGGGACGAGGTGTCACGGGTGCTCGTGGGGCCGCACGCGGGGAGGGCCCTTGCAGACATGGTGCGACTGGGCCTCATGGATGCGGTCGTGCCCGAGCTGTCGGAATCGGGAGGAGTCGGTGCGGGCCGCCTGTCGGGCCGAACCCTCATGGAGCACGCAATCATGACTGCGGACGCGGTCGCTCCGTCGCTGGTGCTGCGCCTCGCCGCGCTCTTGCACGACGTGGCGAAGCCGCGTTGCTTGGGAGTGGACGACCGCGGCCGCGTGCACTTCCACGGTCACGACGCGCTGGGCGCCGAAATGGTCGGGGAGATCCTGGAGCGACTGCGGTATCCGAAGGTGGTCAGGGACAGGGTACGGGTTCTCGTCAAGGAGCACATGTTCTTCTATAGTCCGGAGGCAACGGACGCGGCACTGAGAAGACTCGTCGGTCGCGTCGGGGAGGAGGGTGTGTTCGACCTGCTCGAACTCAGGCGGGCGGACGTGGTCGCGTCCGGCGGCGATGCCGCGCCCTTCCTCCGCCAAGTGGAGCACAGGGTCCGGGACATCCTGGATCGCGGGCAGGCGGTGCGGGGGTCGGGACTGGCCGTCAACGGCGAAGACGTAATGGAGGTGCTCGATATAGGGCCCGGGCCCCGGGTCGGGCAGGTATTGCAGCGATTGCTCGACATGGTACTGGACGACCCCGGCCTCAACCAGAGGGACAAGCTGAGGTCCATCATAGCGGGAATGAAACCCGGCGGCGGGGATAGCCGGCCGGGTTCAAGTTGAGCCGGGGGACCGAGTGGAACCCGACGCCCCGGGCGCGACCGGGGCTCGGCCGAGGTACGCGTACCAGTAGGCCAAGCCCACGAAGACGGCCCCGCCGACTATGTTGCCAGCGGTGACGGGCAGGAGATTCCGGGTGACGAAGGTCCACCAGCCGAGGCCGGCGATCTTGCCCGAAAGCCCGGCGGCGGCGACGACCGGCTCGACGCGACCGAGGAAGATCCCCAGTGGAACGAAGTACATGTTGGCGATACTGTGCTCAAATCCGCACGCGACAAAAGCGGCGATGGGGAAGAACAGGGCCGACACCTTGCCCGCGACGTCCTTGGCGGCGAGGGTGAGCCACACGGCGAGGCAGACAAGCCAATTGCACAGGACGCCGCGAAAGAACGCCTGCGACAGCGTGAGACCGACCTTCGCGTTGGCGATAGCGAGCGCCCTGGCCCCGACCTGGAAGTTTGCCGCGGCCCACTGCCCGCTCGCGTAGGCCAGCGACGACATCAGCAGGGCGCCGACGAAGTTGCCTGCGTACACGATCGCCCACGCTCGCGCCACGGCCGGCCACGAAACCGCGCCGTCGAGGGCAGCCACGGTCAGCACCATGTTGTTCCCCGTGAACAATTCGGCCCCGCCCAAGACGACGAGGGTCAGGCCCAGTGCGAATACGGCCCCGGTGACGAGTTGGGCGAAACCGTATCCGAAGTATTTCGAGAGATCACTGGAGACCACCGTCGCGAAATTGCCGCCGAAGGCTATGTAGGCTCCTGCCAGGACGGCCAATGAGAACATCCTCGCGTGGGGCATCTCCGCCTTCTTGGCCCCCATCGCCGATGCCGCCCGGGCGATCTCCACCGGTAGTAACATGTTCACCTTGCAGGCCTCCTTCGCTTGGGTCTCGACGCCGCCGGCGACCGCGCTACCCCTTCCGCTCGTGCCTCCTGTACGGGACCGGTATGTACTGCACCGGCGGGTTCTGCTGCACCGGCTGCGGATAGTAATCCATGAGGTCGTATATCTCCCTGGGGAGCTCGGCGGAAACGGGTAGCCCCATCTCGGCGAGCTCCGAGAAAGTGATCGGGTGGTCGTGGGTCCATCGCCCCTCAGTGAATTGGGCTGCAAGCTCCTCCGCCTTCTCAGGGGTCACCTTGTCCAGGAGGATCTCACGAACGGTGGCGCGGACCTGGTCTATCGCCTTACGGGCCACGTCCGCCAGTATGAGGGTCTTGTCGTCCAGCTCGTTGACGTCCTTCTGGGTTGTCGCCTTGAGTATCGAGACGGCGGGGAGCCCGTCAATCTGGGGGTCAACCGGGCCCAACACGGCGTTCGGGTCCATGACGATCTGGTCGGCGGCAAGTGCTATGAGCGTGCCGCCGGACATCGCGTAATGGGGGACGAACACGGTCACCGGCGCCCCGTGGTTTTTCAGGGCGTTGGCTATTTGCCCGGCCGCGAGCACCAATCCCCCCGGGGTGTGCAGAAGGATATCAATGGGCATATCGGAAGGCGTGAACCGTATGGCCCTCAGGATCTGTTCCGAATCCTCGACGTTGATGTAACGCGATATCGGTATCCCGAGGAGGCTCACGGCTTCCTGGCGATGAATGAGGCTGATGAACCTGGTGCCCCGCTTCTCTTCGATCCGTCGGATCAGCCTCAACCTGGCGTTCTGCAACCTCATCTGCCTCAGGAGCGGCGACAACGCGGAGAACAGGAAGAACAACCAGAACAGGTTCGACAGGTTGAGCACAACCTTCTCCCCCTTCCCGGGCGCTCCGTAGGCCCGGCCTTCTACAACTCACGACACGTTATTCGCGGCCTGGAGGGGGATCGCCTCCGTCTGTTGAAGGAGTACTAAACGGATGCTATACTCTGACAAAAGGCATGGCAAGGGGGTCCGCTGATGAAGTTCTCCGACAAGCTGGAACGCGAAGGGCTGACATTCGACGACGTCCTGCTGCTCCCGAGGTATTCCGAGGTCCTGCCGGCGGAGGTGGACGTTTCGACGAGATTCTCGCGCCGGGTGCGGCTCAACATCCCCCTCGCCAGCGCCAGCATGGATACCGTCACCGAGGCGAGGATGGCCATCGCCATCGCGCGCGAGGGGGGCATCGGGGTAATACACAAGAACATGGCCCCGCGGGACCAGGCCGCCGAGGTGGACAAGGTCAAGCGTTCGGAACACGGGGTCATCACGGACCCCGTTTCGCTTCCCGCTGACGCGACGGTGAACGACGCGCTCGCCCTGATGGCCAAGTACCACATATCGGGGGTTCCCATCGTCGGGCCCGGCGGGAAGCTCATCGGCATTATCACCAACCGCGACATCAGGTTTGAAGAGGATCACACGAAGCCCGTTTCGCTTGTCATGACGAAGGAAAACCTGATCACGGCGCCCGAGGGGACGTCCCTCCAAGATGCCAGGAAGATCCTGGGGGCCCACAAGATCGAGAAGCTCCCCCTGGTTGACAACCAGTTCAGACTGAGGGGTCTCATCACCCTGAAGGACATAGAGAAGGCGCGCAAGTACCCGAACTCCGCGAAGGACAGGCACGGACGCCTGCTGGCCGCCGCCGCGGTGGGGGTGGGCGCGTCCGCCGTGGCGCGCGCGGGGCTCCTCGTCGAGGCCGGGGTTGATGTGCTGGTCGTGGACACCGCGCACGGTCATTCGAAGGGTGTACTGGGCACCGTGCGGGAGCTGAAAGGCAGGTTCCCGGAGGTGGACGTGGTCGCGGGCAACATAGCGACCGGAGAGGCGGCGCGCGCGTTGGTCGAGGCTGGTGCCGACGCGGTGAAGGTCGGGGTCGGCCCGGGATCCATATGCACCACGCGGGTCATCGCGGGGATAGGCGTGCCCCAGGTGACGGCGATATTGGATGCCTATCAGGCCGTGCGCGGTTCGGGAGTGCCGATCATCGCGGACGGGGGGATTCGGTTCTCCGGTGACATAACGAAGGCGATAGCGGCCGGCGCCGACGCGGTCATGATCGGGAGTCTGTTTGCGGGGACTGAGGAGAGCCCCGGGGAGATGGAGATATTCCAGGGGAGGAGCTTCAAGGTGTACAGGGGGATGGGCTCCCTGGGCGCCATGAAAGACGGGTCAGCCGACAGGTACTTCCAGGAAAACGGCGACAAGCTTGTCCCCGAGGGAATAGAGGGGAGGGTTCCCTACAGGGGCCCGCTCTCCGATACCGTATTCCAGTTGGTGGGCGGCCTTCGGGCGGGGATGGGATACTGCGGAGTGAAGAATATCAGGCAGCTCCAGGAAGACACGGTGTTCATCAGGATCACCGCCGCGGGATTGCAGGAGAGCCATCCGCACGGGGTGTACATCACCAAGGAGGCCCCGAACTACAGCGGTAGGTAGGAGCCTCGTCTCGAGATCGCGAGACCCCGGCCGCCGGCCGGGGTCTCTCTGTCAACGTCGAACCCGCTTGCGCCCGTAAGCGGCGGACTACAGGGAGGCGTTTACTTCCGCCACCGCCTTTTCCATCACGTCCAGCGCCTCGTTGAGCTGGTCTTCCTCGGTCACGAGCGGCGCCAACATGCGGATCACGTTCCCGTAGATGCCCGCCTTGAGGACGAGAACCCCGTTCTTGAACGCCATGTCCTTGATCCGGGCGGTTTCCTTCGGCGCGGGTTCCTTGGTCTTCCTGTCCCTGACGAATTCGATGCCGCACATGGCACCGAGGCCGCGGACGTCGCCGACTATCTTGAAATCCTTCTTCCACTGGTTGAACCTATCGAGGATCGTCTTGCCCTGCTTCATGCCCTTCTCCAGCAAGTTGTGCTTCTTGATGACCTCGATGACCTTGAGCGCGGCCACACAGCCGATGGGGTTGCCGACGTATGTGCCGCCTATGGCGCTGTCGTGCGGGGCGTCCATCACTTCGGCGCGGCCGACCACCCCGCTGATCGGTATGCCCCCGGCCACGGACTTGGCGACCGTCACGAGGTCCGCCGTTATCCCGAAGTGTTCGTGAGCGAAGAACTTGCCCGTCCTTCCAATGCCGCTCTGTACCTCGTCCAGGATGAGCAATACCCCGTTCTTGTCGCATATCTCCCGTATTCTCTGGTAGAACTCCTTGGGCGGCACCACGAATCCGCCCTCCCCGAGCACCGGTTCGCCGACGACGGCGGCGGTGTTGGTGGGCTCCACGTACATCAAGAACGCCCGCTCGAGCTGCTTGGCGCACGCGATGTCGCAGGACGGGTATTCGAGGTTCACGGGACACCGGTAGCAGTACGCGAACGGGATCCGGTACACCTCCGGCGCGAACGGCCCCATGTTGTGCTTGTAGGGCATGATCTTGCTGGTGAGCGACATCGCCATGAGCGTTCTGCCATGGAACGCGCCCTCGAACGCGATGAACGCCCTCCTGTTAGTGTAGTACTTGGCGATCTTGCAGGCGTTCTCGACGGCCTCTGCGCCCGAGTTGAAGAACGTCGCTTTCTTCGGGTAATTCCCCGGGAGTAGCTCGCTCAGGCGTTCGGCCAGTTCCACGAACGAGGTGTAGGGCACCACCGTGAAGTCCGTGTGGAAGAACCGCTCCGCCTGCTCCTTGACGGCCTCGACGACCTCGGGATGGCAATGGCCGACGTTCAGGCAGCCGATACCGCCGGTCAGGTCAATGAACTGGTTCCCGTCAATGTCAGTTAGCACGGCGCCCTTGGCTTTGTCTATCATTATCGGGACGTTCAGCGAATATGCCCGGCAGACGGCCTTCTCCTTCCTCTCGCCCCACGAGAGGGACTTGGGCCCCGGGAGCTCGGTCTTCAGGTTGATCCACTTGCCCATGTATCTGACCTCCTCTCCGCGAATCTGGTATCTCACTTATAGCTGGCGTAGCATGAACTATGCCAACGCGTTGCGGCGCTCCCGCCCGCTTCGCGGCGGTTGCCGGACAGCCCCGGATGGGACTGGTGCCAAGAGTTCGGCGGACTGACCACATTTCGGCAGGCGGGGCCGTGGATCCATCGGCCCGGGCGCGGCAAGCACTCCGGATCCGCTTGAAGGAACTGCTGTCGTGAAGGCCAAATCATTCGGTAGCCGGCCCCGCTTCGGACCACCGGGTCCCGCAGGGGCGAAAGGGGGATGGAAGGCACGTCATGGAAGTAAGGAGAATCCTCGTCGTGGGAGCGGGCCAGATGGGAACGGGAATTGCGCAGGTGGCTGCCCAATCGGGTTTCACGGTTCACCTGAACGACGTCTCCCCGTCCCTAATCGAGAAGGCCCTCGGAGCGATCAGGGGGAACCTCGACAGGGCCGTGGAGAAGGGGAGGCTCAGCGCCGAGGCGAGGGAGGCGGCGGCGGCCCGGATAGAGCCGGCGCCCGACCTCGCGACCGCCGGTGGCGCGGACCTCGTTGTGGAGGCGATCGTGGAGAACGTGGAGGCCAAGAAGGGGCTATTCGCGCGGTTGGACGCCGCGTGCGGCCCTCATACGCTCCTGGCGACCAACACGTCCTCCATCTCGATCACGGAGCTCGCGGCCTCGACGAAGCGGCCTGACAGGTTCGTCGGGATGCATTTCTTCAACCCGGTCCCCGTGATGAAGCTCGTGGAGATCATCAGGGGTATCGCCACTTCCCAGGAGACTGTCGAAACGGCGAAGTCCGTGGCACTGAAGATGGAGAAGACCCCCGTCGAGGTGCAGGATTCGCCCGGCTTCGCCGGAAACAGGATGCTCCTTCCCATGATCAACGAGGCGTTCTATTGCCTCATGGAGGGCGTCGCTTCCGCGGAGGACATAGACACCGTGATGAAGCTCGGGATGAACCATCCCATGGGTCCCCTCGCGCTCGCCGACCTGATCGGCCTCGACACGTGCCTCTCCATACTGGAGGTACTGAACGCGGGTTTCGGGGACCCGAAGTACCGCCCGTGCCCGTTGCTGAGGAAGATGGTCAAGGCGGGATACCTCGGACGGAAGACCGGCAGGGGCGTCTACACTTACCAGTAGGGAGGCGGGCAAATGGACTACGTGAAGGTGGAAAGGCGGGACGGCGTGGCCGTCATTACGATTGACCGTCAGCCGGCGCTCAACGCGCTGAACTGGCAAGTGCTCGACGAGCTCTCCGACGCTCTGGACGCAGTTGCGTCCGACGCGGAAACGAGGGTGGTGGTGATAACGGGGGCCGGCGACCGGGCATTCGTGGCCGGCGCGGACATAGAAGCGATGCAGCCCATGTCGGTCCCCGAGGCCCGCGAATGGGCCGTCTTGGGTCAGCGAATATTCTCGAAGATCGAAAGCCTTCCGCAACCCGTTATCGCAGCGATCAACGGCTACGCCCTGGGAGGGGGGTGCGAACTCGCCCTCGCCTGCGACATACGGATCGCCTCCGACAGGGCGAAGCTGGGACAGCCGGAGGTGACGTTGGGAATAACGACGGGTTTCGGAGGCTCGCAACGGCTGCCGCGCGTCGTGGGCCCGGGGTGGGCACGGCAGATGATCCTCTCCGGGGATGTACTCGATGCCGCCACGGCGGAGCGAATCGGTCTAGTCAACGCGGTTGTGCCCGCGGCCGAGCTCATGGCGGAGGCCATGAAGCTCGCCGCAAAGATCGCATCGAGGGGCGCCGTGGCTGTGAGGCTTGCGAAGCGGGCCCTGAACGTGAGCATGGACGCCGACCTCGAGACGGGGCTCCGCTTCGAGGCGGAGGTTTTCGGCGAGTGTTTTGGGACCCCCGACCAGAAAGAGGGCATGAAGGCCTTCCTGGAGAAGAGGAAGCCCGTGTTCACGGGGAAGTGGTAATGACCATTGGAACGGATCGCCGGGCCCCCGGCGCCGGGGGCCTGGCGGCGGCTAGTACCGGCCCATTATGGCGGGGGTCATCTGCTCGAGCAGCGCCTGGTAGTACCGGATGAGAGAACTGAAATGCCTCGCGAGCAGTTGGACGACCGCGTTGTCGGGATTCGCCTGGGCTATTGCCGCGTACAGTTCGATCAATCTCGTGTTCGCCGACATCGATCGATTGATCAGCATTCCCAATTCGCCCAGCACCGGGTCGAGCGAGCCGAACGTGCCCCAGTTCTCCCGGAGGAGCCTCGCCCGCGCTTCTATGTCGGCGTATTCCTGCTCGAGCCTCTGGAGTTCCGTCGCGGTGGCTTCGTCCAGGTTGGGGACGAGAGACCTGGCGGCGACGGTCTGTTCCGCTGCAATGCGGGACCAGAACGCGATCTCTTGAAGCGCGCACCCGACCGCCCAAGGCATGGGTTGCACGGGTGGAGGGTAAACCGGGGGACACAGCGGGCGCCGGACCGGGGGGCACGAAACGGGATAATACATCGGGGTTCCCTCCGTTCGAACCGTAGTCGGTCCCTGCCACCCCACAGTATATGAGGATCGGAGGGTCCCTGTTAACTGATCGTTATCCGGGGCTACCTATTCAGGTCCTCCCGCTTTCCCGTCACCGCGTAGACTATCCACTCCCCCAGGTTGGTAGCGTGGTCTCCTATCCTTTCGAGGTGGGAGGCGACGAACAACAGGTGCGTGGCCTGGCTGATCGTTCTGGGGTCTTCCATCATGTAGACCAGCAGCTCGCGGAACACCTGGTTGTAGAGGTGATCCACCTCGTGGTCCGCCTCCGCCAGCTTGCGGGCCTCCTCGGTGTCGCCGGAGACATACGCGGTCAGGGCGCTCTTCACCATTGACTTGGTGATCTGCGCCATCCTGGGGATGTCAATCAGCGGCTTGATGAGGGGCTGATTGTGTATCCTGATCGTCACCCTCGCGATGTCTACGGCGTGGTCGCCCATTCTCTCCAGGTCGGTCACGATCTTCATGGCCGTCCCGATGATGCGCAGGTCCCTGGCTATCGGTTGCTGCAGCGCCAGGAGTGTGAGGCACTTGTTCTCGATCTCCAGCTGCAGTTTGTCGGCTATGTCGTCCTCGTGAACGACTTTCTCGGCGAGCTGCGGGTCCCTATCCGCCAGGGATTTCACGGCGTCGTGTATCGCCTGTTCGACCATTGTGCCCATCTTCAGGATATCCCTCTTGAGCTCCTCGAGCTCCGACTCAAACGTCGCCCGGGTCATCTCCGCCACTCCTTTCGCGGGAATACTTCGGGCCCGCGGTCCGAAACCCCTGCGCTGTCATTGTGTAATTATTCAGCCCGGCGGCTCGACCCGCGAAGGAATTGCCAAAGACTGGAAAGAAGTAGTGGGCGGGTGAACCGGGGGGTGGACGGTCATGAAGCGTCTGGGAATACCCGTTGCGGTCTTGTTCGCGGCGGCGATTGCCGGGTGGCCGGGACCGGCCGTGCGTGGGTGTGCAGCCGCGCACTTCGGGTACCGGCCGCTCGGGCCGGGAGCCCGGGGCGAGGACGTCCGGACGCTGCAATCGTGCCTGGGGAAGCTGGGCTATTTCGAGGGGGAGCCGACCGGATACTACGGCCCGAAGACCGCCGCCGCCGTGCGGTCGTTCCAGGTGTCGCGCGGCGGGAAGGGAACGGGGGAAGTATCCAAAGAGACGTTGGGAGTGCTCATGACGATCGTCGCCATGCTGGAATGGAGCGAGTTCGGGCTGGAAATCGGGGAGGGCGACACACTCGAGGCGGTCGCGAAGGCGTACGGTGTGCCCGCACGGCTGATTGCCCTGCTCAACGGCATGGAAGAGGGGGCCGAGCTCAGGCCGGGGGACAGGGTGAGGATCCCCGTCCCCGAATTCACCATGCACCGCGTGAGCGAGGGCGAGTGCCTCGCGTCCATAGCGTCGCGTTTCGGGGTGGGCTGGAGGGCGTTGGCCGGCTGGAACTTGATCGAGGCTCCCTACGTGATATACCCCGGGCAGGTGTTGGTCATTCCCGTGGCCTGCGAGTACGACGACCCCTGACGGCGAAGCCCCCGGGAGCACTCGGGACCGCCGCGGGCACACCCAGTCGGGCTCACGGTTCGGCCGAGGTTGACAACCCGCCGTCCTTGTACGAACATAGGAAATGAATAGTACGAAGAGACTCCGAGCCAGTGGCCCGTACGGGCGTTGAGCGTCCGCGGGTACTGGCCGAGGCGCCCGCGGGATCCGGGGCGCCGAGGGCGGGCGGGAAACCGCCGCGCCTCCCGTGTTCGGAAAGGAGCGTTCGTCGGTCAGGGGCGCTCCCTGTAGTGCGACCGGGGCGCCCCCGGTGTTTCCACGGGTGTACGAGGTGTTTGGCGATGGAGGCGGAACGGCGGAGGCTGGTACTGGATGCCGTCAGGGCGGCGTCCAAGGGCTGTGGCTTGCCCTGCAGGGATGCCCTCGACCTTGCGAGAAGGCTCGGCGTCGCCCCGGCGGAGGTAGGTGCGGCGGCCGATGAGCTCGGGGTGAAGATCGTCGCCTGCCAGCTCGGGTGCTTCAAGAGGGAAGTCCCGCGCAAAACGGTGTGAAAGGGGACGGAACCTTGCTCGAGGTGGTGCCGGTTTCAAAGGCGATCGGGATGGTAAGGGGCATGATCCCGCGGGGGATCGCCGCGCCGGTGAGAGTGAATGCCGTGCAGGCAGTGGGCCGGGTCCTGGCGGCCGACGTAGTCGCCCGCGAGGACTTGCCATCGTTTCCCAGGTCCACCGTTGACGGGTTCGCGGTGGCGGCCGCGGACACGTTCGGCGCGGGGGAGGGGACGCCCGCGATCCTGGTCCTCGATGGGGAGGTTCCGGTTGGAGGCGTTCCCGCGGGGGCACTGAGGCGGGGCTCCGCCGTGCGGGTCGCGACCGGGTGCGCGCTGCCGAGGGGCGCCGACGCCGTCGCCATGGTGGAGTATTGCGACGAGCCGGGGGACGGCACGGTGACCGTCTACTGCTCGGTCAGCCCGGGGGAGAACGTGATCCAGAGGGGAGAGGACATAGCGGCGGGCGCGACCGTCCTCCGAGACGGACACAGGTTGAGACCCCAGGACATAGGGGCGCTGGCCGCCCTGGGGTTCGCGGAAGTTGAGGTATACCCGCTGCCGAGGGTGGCGGTGGTCTCGACGGGCGACGAGGTCGTGGACCCCCTCCGGGTGCCCGGCCCGGGATGCGTGAGGGACATCAACGGCCCGGCCGTGTGCGCTTCGCTGCTGAGGGACGGCGCGGTACCGGAGTTCCTGGGGATTGTCCCCGACGACAGGAGATTGCTGGAGGACTGTCTGCTCAGGGCGCTCGAATGCGATGCGCTCGTGGTCTCGGGTGGAAGCTCGGCCGGTCCGCGAGACATGATAGCTTCCGTGATTGACTCCCGCGGAAGCCCGGGCGTTGTCGTTCACGGACTCGCGCTCAGGCCGGGCAAACCCACGATCTTGGCGGTCCTGGACGGGAAACTCGCGGTGGGATTGCCGGGGCACCCGGCGTCCGCCCTCGTGTCTTACGAGACTGTGGTGAAGCCTCTCCTGCGACACGTCGGAGGCGAGACTGTCCGGGACGAGCCGTTCGAGCGGCCCCCGCTCAGGGCGCGCTGCTCGCGCCGCCTATCCTCCAGGCCGGGCAGGGAGGAATTCGTGCGCTGTACCCTGCGAACCAGGGGCGGCGAGACTTGGGCCGATCCCGTCCTCGGCAAATCCGGTCTCATATCAACGATGGTGAAGGCGTCCGCGTTCATCCACATCCCGCTCGACTGCGACGGCGTGGAACAGGGCTCCATCGTGGATGTGCGCGTGTTCGAGTAGGGCGTTGCCGCCTCGCACTGCACGGGCGGGGCGCAGGGGGTGACACGATGTCCGGTCAGCGGGGTTCGAGACAAGTCTACCTGGGGACGGTGCCTTGGGAAGAGGCCCTTCGCCGCTGGCTGGCGGCACTCGGGGATGTCTGCGCCCTGCGCACCGGCTCGGAAACCATCCCCGTGGTCGAGGCATTGGGGCGGGTAACGTCGGAGTCGGTCCGCGCGGCGCGGTCCGTGCCGCACTACAACGCGGCGGCCATGGACGGCATCGCCACGAAGTCCTCTCTCACGTTCGGTGCTTCTGAGACCCGCCCGGTGAGGCTCAGGTTGGGAGACGCCGTCTCCGATCGCGTCGAGGCCGTCGAGGTGGATACGGGTGATCCCCTTCCTGCTGGCTGCGATTGCGTGATCATGGCCGAGGAAGTGCATTACCCGGATGGCGGGACGGATGCCGGGAACGGGGAGGGTGGGTCGCACTCGGGGGCCGAGAGGGTGGCGGAGATAATCGAGCCCGCGGTCCCGTGGCAGAACGTGCGCCAGGTGGGAGAGGACATCGTGGCCGGGGAGATACTGCTGACCGCCGGGCGGGTGTTGAGGCCGGAGGACCTGGGCGCGCTGCTCGCTTCCGGGGTGACCTCCGTGGCGGTCAGGAAGAGGCCCGTCGTCGCCGTGCTCCCGACCGGCGACGAGATCGTCCCGGCGGAGGCGGATCCCGCCGCGGGCAAGATCCCGGAGTTCAATTCCGCCATGGTGGCCGGCCTCGTCAGCCAGTGGGGCGGGAGGGCGGTGGTCATGCCCCCGTGCGCCGACGACCCCGAGGCGATCTCCGCGGGGATCGAACGAGGGGCGGAGCGAGCGGACGTCATCGCAGTCATAGCGGGGTCATCGGCGGGGCGGGGGGACTTCACAGCCGTGGCTCTGTCCCGCGCCGGCGATATCGTCGTGCACGGGGTGGCGATAAAGCCCGGCAAGCCGGTCATGCTCGGCATCGCCCACGGGATCCCGGCCCTGGGGCTCCCGGGGTATCCGGTCTCGTGCTACATTGCCTCGCGCATGTTCCTGAAGCCCCTCGTGTACCTGTGCCAGGGCTTGGCCACGCCGGGCACCGTCCGCGTGAGAGCTGCGTTGAGCAGGAGGACCGTGTCGCAAGCCGGAGTGGACGAATACGTAAGGGTCAAGGTCGGAAGGGTGGGGGATCGGCTCGTAGCCACGCCCATCGCGAGGGGAGCGGGCCTGGTCACTTCCCTGGTTCGCGCCGACGGGGTGGTGCTGGTCCCGAGGTTCCGCGAAGGGTACGAGGAGGGGGCATCGGTCGAGGTGGACCTGCTCAGACCGGTCGAGGACATTGAGAACTCGGTGGTCGTCATCGGCAGCCACGACGTCGCCCTTGACGTGTTGGGCGAGATGCTGTCCTCGCGTCACCCCGGGCACTCTCTGTCGTCGGCGCACGCGGGGAGCGTCGCGGGCCTGGTGGCGCTGAAGCGCGGCGAGGCGCACGCGAGCGGCACCCACCTCCTCGACCCCGCCACCGGCGACTACAACGTCCCGTACGTGAAGCAGATAATGCCGGGGAAGGACGTGCGACTGGTCACGGTCGCCCACAGGCTGCAGGGATTCATCGTGAGGCCCGGGAACCCGTTGGGGATCAGGGGATTCGCGGACCTCGCCCGCTCCGGCGTCACTTTCGTGAACAGGCAGAGGGGAGCGGGGACGAGGCTGCTGCTGGATCACTATCTCCGTCTCGAGGGGATAGACCCGGCGAGCGTCAACGGTTACGAGCGGGAGGAATTCACCCATATGGCGGTGGCCGCGGCCGTGGCCGCCGGCACCGCGGATGTGGGCCTCGGGATACTAGCCGCCGCGAGGGCAATGCGGCTCGATTTCGTCCCCGTGTGCGAGGAGCGTTACGAGCTGGCGATACCCGGCGAATACCTCGACGTCCCGGCTGTACGCCTGGTGCTGGGCATTGTCGAGAGCGACGGGTTCAAGAAGGCCGTCGAATCCCTCGGTGGGTACGATACCAGGGAAACCGGACGAATCAGGCGGGTGTGATTTGCCCCATGACTGCCGGTCGCGTCGGGCGGTGACGTCGTGAAGGACGGATTCGGAAGACAACTGACGTACCTACGGGTGTCGGTGACCGACAGGTGCAACCTTCGGTGCGTCTACTGCATGCCGGAGCGGGGGGTGCCCCTCGTCTCGCACGAGGACCTGCTGACGTTCGAGGAGATCGAGCGGGTCGTGCGGGTCGGCGTCGCACTGGGAGTCCGGGCGGTGAGGCTCACCGGGGGCGAACCGCTGATGAGACGCGGGATCGTCTCATTGGTGAAGCGGCTGGCCTCCATCGAGGGGCTCGACGACCTGTCCATGACGACCAACGGGGTATTGCTCGCAGAGTACGCGGCGCAGCTGAAAGCCGCGGGCCTCCGCCGCGTCAACGTCAGCCTGGACAGTCTCGACCCGGGAACGTTCGCCGCGATCACCCGCGGGGGAGACCTAGGCGAGGTCCTGGGCGGGATAAGGGCGGCACTTTCGGCGGGACTCGCCCCCGTCAAGGTGAACTGTGTTCCGCTGAAAGGCTTGAACGACCGAGAGATCCCGGCCCTGGTCAGCATGGCCGGGACTCTCCCCATCCATCTCCGGTTCATCGAGCTGATGCCGGTGGGGTGCGACGGCGCGTGGTTCCGGGATAGGTTCGTGCCGGCGGCCGAGGTTCAGTCCGTGGTGGAAGAGGTGGTCCGGCGTTCGGGTGCGCGCCTGTCGCCTTCGGCTCCCCGACCGGGAGGAGGACCGGCCGCCTGCTTCGAGATAGACGGCTACCGGGGGACGATCGGGTTCATCCCGGCCGTGACGGGCCATTTCTGCGGGTGGTGCACGAGGATGAGGCTGACATCCACCGGGGGACTGAGGCCGTGCCTCGCGTCGGACACGGAGGTTGATGTGAAGGGAGCGCTGCGCGGCGGCTGTGACAACAGTCGCCTGGCGGCCCTGCTCATGGAGGCGGCGCGCCTGAAGCCGTGGCGGCGGGGAATGGAGTACGGCGCCTCGGATGAGAGGCGGATGTCGAGGATCGGCGGATAGGTGGTGATCGCCCATGGAGCGGTGCGCGGGACGGGGGTTCACCCATCTCGACGCGGGCGGGAACGCCGTCATGGTGGACGTCGGGGGGAAAGAGGAGACCCGGCGCAAGGCCGTCGCCCGTGCCGAGGTGGTGATGGAACCCGACACGCTCAGGATGCTGAAAGAAGGGGCGGTGCCGAAAGGCGACGCACTGGCGGTCGCGAGGGTCGCCGGGATCATGGCGGCAAAGCGGACCGCATCACTGATCCCGCTGTGCCATCCGGTCGAGATCACGCGGGCTTCGGTGGAGTTCTCCTTTCCGGAGGGACGCCCCGCACTGGAGATCGAGGCCGCGGTCGAATGCATCGGGCGGACCGGGGTGGAGATGGAGGCACTCACCGCCGCTTCCGTTGCCGCCCTTACCGTCTACGATATGTGCAAATCCCTGGACAGGGGGATGGCGATCGGGCCGATCAGGCTCGTGTTCAAGTCCGGGGGCAGGAGCGGTACTTACCGGGGGGTGGACCGAGGTGATCCGATACGGAATTCTGACAGCCAGTGACTCGGCGGCCGAGGGCGGGCGCCGGGACGTCTCCGGGGAGGTTCTCTGCTCGGCGGTGCGCGCGTCGGGCGGCGAAGTGGTGAGGTACGTCGTGGTGCCGGACGACCGTGACGCGATAGCCCGCGAGCTCAGGGAAATGGCCGACGACGTCGGCGCGGACGTGATATTCACGACCGGCGGGACCGGCTTGGGCCCCAGGGATCGCACGGCGGACGCCACCACGGACGTGATAGACAGGGAGGTCCCGGGGATCGCCGAGGCTATGCGCCGCGAGGGCATGAAGTTCACTCCGAACGCTATGTTATCCAGGCAGACGGCCGGCACCCGCGGCGGCTGCCTGATCGTGAACATGCCGGGGAGCCCGAGGGCGGTGGAGGAGTGTCTCGCTGTCGTGATGCCGGTGATACCGCACGCGGTGGAGGTGTTGAGGGGTCGGGCCCGCGATTGCGCGCGCCTGAGATCACATGACCACGAAAGCCGTGCAGAGGACGGCCGCAAGCGTGAGGAGTGACCACAGGGCGCGGAAGCGCGAGTAACGAACCGAGAAGCCGGCGAACGCGCAGATCCCCCTGATCTGCGGGAGCACCCCGAACGCCCACACGCCCAGCGCCGCAGCCGCTCCCATCGCCAGACGCAGGACGGTCGCCACCGGAGGAAGCAGGAACAGCAGGGCACCGAGGGCGACCCACGCCCCCGCGACCCCGAGGACCGCCTGTAGAACGGCCCCGAAACCGCTCGTCCTTCTCGGGACGGGGGTGCCCCATTCCCCCAGGAATCCACGCTCGAGAGAAGCCTGGATCTTGCTGCAGACGGCGAACGGGATGAGGCAGGCGCAGAATCCCGCCAGTACCCTGACAGCGACCATCCGCACGTAGGACATGGCGACCGGCAGCTGATCGGCGTAGGCCTCCCCCGCATCCCCGACCCCGGGGGCGCCGGGCCCGGCGAGGAACCTTTCCGTCTCGGCTTTCATGGCCTGCAGCCTGTTGAGGAGTTCGGGCCTCATCCCGCGGACCTGGGCGAGCTCCTGGATCGTCGTGAAGTAACCGAGCACCCTCCTTTCCTCGAGGATGTTCGCGGCCGTCTCGGCAGTCATCCCCCGTACGGAGAGGAGGTCATCGAGGCCTGCCGCGTTCAGGTCGAATGAGCGGGGGATGGGGACGACCGCGAACCTGTCGCAGGCCGTGGGACCCACAGGATTGTCGCGGTCGAGCAGCCAGATCTGCGGTCCGACCGCCCGGTCGAGGCGCTTCTCGCCGCGAAGCAGGGCGTCGAGGAGTCCGCCGAGGAACCCGGCGTATCGCTCCAGCGAACGCGGGCTGCGCCCGAGCGAATCGGCCGCGTACTTCTCGGCCTCGACGGGGTCGAGGGTCGCGCCCCCGGTGGCCCACAGAAATGCCTGATAAGCCGCCTCCGCCTCATCCGGGAATACAGCGGCATACTCCTCGATCAGCCTGACAACGGGCGGCCGCGCGGTGGGGGATAGATTCGGTCTGACGGCCGTCGCCATCACGTACATTACCTTGGCGTAGGCGTTCTGGAGTGGGGTGAATATCGGCACCGGCTGTGGACTCCCACCCGTGCGCGAGACGGACGGGTGCAGGAACGGGGCATAGAACTCCGGGGGCCGGTACAGTGACTGGATACGGGGATCGGTGACGAGAGCGTAGACGACGGACGCCACGACTCCGGGGGTGGCGAGCATCTCCGAGGGGTTTCGTAGCGACCGGTGTCCCCCCGCTCCGGCGTCGCTCACACCGCGGCCGCGGGACCACCGGAAAGCCGCTGACCTGATGCCGGACACCGCGTATGCCGGGCCGTAGAGGGCGCGCCATACCGGGAACGAGAGCGTTGCGGCTCCGGGCCGGCGCCCCAGGGCCGCCGCGACCGCATCTCGAAATCCCCGACCCCCGCGGTATTCGTCCTCGGACATCCGGCGCAGCCAGTATTCCATCGCAGCAGAGCCTCGTCGAACGTATTCCTCCGCCTGCGCGGCTGACGCGCAGTGGTCCACCGCGACCGCCTGGAGGTGGGCGGCCCATCCTTCCGCGAAGGCGGTCCACCAATCGGTGGCGGTGTCTATGTCGGGCACGGTCGTCGAGGGCGGCCGCGGGGCCGTGCCGCACAACTCCGAGACAATCAAGCGCCCGACCTGGTATGCGATTGACAAGTCGAGGTCGAGGCGGCCCCCGGCCTCCGCAAGGATGAATGGTTCCGAGGTGTGGTCCTCGAGCCCCCTTCCCTCGGGAGACTCCAACCAGAACCCCGCCCGTCCGGCGGGAACGCCGGCCCCGTGGATCACCCGTATCGGTTCGAGCAACCTCGGCGTTGTCGCCCGACCGTCTCCGGCCTCGTTCGCTAGGAAGTTTCGGGCCAGCCTACAGATGGCGAAGGCATCCGGCGCGAATCCTTCTTCCAGCCTTCTTAGGATCGCGAGCGCGTCGCGGTCACGGGCTCCCGCCGGCCTGTACACCGGGGTGGTGCCCCCCGCGGCCTTCCGTGACGACCGGGTGACGACCTGGAATAGGGCGCCGCCCCCCGAGATGTACGCCGACACCCGGGATTCCTCCGCGGGGCTTCCCCGCGTGGAGGCGGCTCGGGCGAGGCCCGGTGCGGCGGCGGACGATAGCGCCAGGCTGACGAGGAACACGGCAACGCCGAGATGCGGGCGCGTCGAGAGATTCGGCACAGTGGGGCACCTCCGGACGGGTGATGGACGAGCCCACCCGGCATAGTACAATGCCGCGGCCGCGCAATAAAGCACTGCGTGTCGGGAGAACCCTGTCGAGTTTCTTGACACTGCCGGAGAAGACGCGGATACTGGGGTTGGGATCGGGCAGTGAGGAAGACCGGGGAGGTCTGAACCTTGGGCGAAAGAGTCGAGTGGAGCCAGGATGCGTCGGCCGGTCGGGGGGACAGGCGTCTCGGGGGTGCCTTCTCGGGGGACATCCGGGAGGTCCTGGTTGACGCCGAGTCAATTGGGCGGAGGGTCCGGGAGCTCGGGGCCCGGATCTCGAAGGATTACGAGGGGAAGGAAATCGTGGCGGTCGGCATCCTGAAGGGAGCCGTGATATTCCTCTCCGATCTCGCGAGGTCCCTGGATTGCAGGGTGAAGTTCGACTTCATGGGGGTATCGAGTTACGGCACTTCCACCCGGACATCGGGCGTGGTTCGGATCACCAAGGACCTGGACGAGAGCGTGGAAGGCAGGCACGTGCTGATCGTCGAAGACATCGTCGACACCGGCCTCACACTGAACTACCTCAAGGAAGTGCTGAAGGCGCGAAACCCGGCGAGCCTCCGCGTGTGTTCCCTCCTGGACAAGCCGTCCCGCAGGAAGGTGCCGGTGACCATAGACTACGTGGGTTTCGAGATCCCCGACGCCTTCGTCGTCGGTTACGGCCTCGACTTCAACGGCCTGTACAGGCACTTCCCGTTCATCTGCGTGCTCAAGGACGAGGCATATCGGTCGAACGGGGGGAATTCCAATGCCCGGTGAACCTACGGCCGAGAGAGTGGTGATCCTCGACTTCGGCGCACAGTACGGTCGGCTAATCGCCCGAAGGGTGCGAGAGGCGGGGGTATTCTGCGAGATCCTGCCGTGCGACCCGCCTCCGGAACTCGTGATGTCCAGGAAACCGATGGGAATAATCCTCACGGGCGGTCCGGCGAGCGTATACGAACAGGGCGCACCCAGGTGCGACCCCGCCCTGTTCCAGGCGGGCGTCCCGATGCTGGGAATTTGCTATGGCATGCAGGTCATGTGCCTCGTGCTGGGCGGGGACGTCCGCAGGGGCGAGCGACGCGAATACGGCAGGGTGGACCTCGAGGTATTGGACAAGGAGGACCTCTTCGCCGGGGTGGAGGACGTGACGCAGTGCTGGATGAGCCACGGCGACTTCGTTCTCGAGGCCCCGCCTTCATTCATCCCGCTCGCGAGGACCGCCAACGCCCCGCTCGCCGCCATCGCCGACCGCAAGAGGAGACTCTTCGGTGTCCAGTTCCACCCGGAGGTCGTGCACACCCTCCGCGGCAAAGAGATCATCGGGAATTTCCTGTACCGCATATGCGGTTGTTCCGGCTCGTGGAACGCCGGCTCTTTCGCCGAAGCCGCCGTCGCCCGTATGGCCGAGGAGATGCGCGATGGCAGGGCCGTGTGCGCGCTGAGCGGTGGCGTGGACTCATCCGTGGCCGCGGTCCTCGCCCACCGGGCGATCGGGGATAGGCTGACGTGCATATTCGTTAATCACGGACTCCTCAGGGAAGGCGAGCCGGAACAGGTAGTGGAAACTTTCAGGGAGCGGTTCTCGGCGAATCTCGTGGTGGTGGACGCCAGGCGAAGGTTTCTCGACGCCCTGGCGGGCGTGACGGACCCGGAGGAGAAGAGGAAGGTCATAGGGCGCGAATTCATTGGGGTGTTCGAGGAAGAGGCCGCACGGATCGAGGGCGTGAAATACCTCGTGCAGGGGACGCTATACCCTGATGTGATAGAGAGCGGGGTCGGAAGGGCGGCTGTAATAAAGAGCCACCACAACGTCGGGGGCCTGCCGCCGGGGATGAGGCTCAGGCTCGTGGAGCCGCTCAAAGACCTCTTCAAGGACGAGGTCAGGGAGATCGCGCGCAGCGTCGGCCTGCCGGAGGAGATCGCGTGGAGGCAGCCGTTCCCGGGACCGGGCCTGGCGATCCGGATAATCGGCGAGGTAACCGCCGACAGACTCGAGATCCTTCGCCGCGCGGACCACATAGTCATGGAGGAAATCCGCGCCGCCGGGCTGCACCGCCGCGTGTGGCAGAGCTTCGCGGTGCTCTCTTCGGCGAGGAGCGTCGGGGTCATGGGGGATGGCAGGACCTACGCCTACACGATCGTGATCAGGGCGGTGACCAGCGACGATGGGATGACCGCCGACTGGGCAAGGCTCCCGCACGACCTCCTCGGCCGGATGTCGAGCAGGATCGTCAACGAGGTCCAGGACGTCAACCGCGTCGTCTACGACATTACCACGAAGCCTCCGGGGACAATCGAGTGGGAGTGAGGCTCGCGAGAGAGGGCGATCCCCGGGGCGGTGAATACCCGAACAATATTCCCGCAATCCCGAGACATCGTTCGGCACCAGCGCGTTGACAGGCGCGTTTTTCGGGTGCTACGATCTCATTGAAGGTCCCAGATCCGAACATTTCCGTCGGGCTCCGCGCCGACGGCCATTGCGGGAGAGTGTGGGATTGGACGCTTCGCGAGACAAGCCGCTCGTGACCTTGGTCGTCGGGAGTGACTCCGACCTCCCCGTGATAGGAGAAGCGGCCAGGACGCTCGAGGCGTTCGGCATAGGCTTCGAGCTGTTCATAGCTTCGGCGCACCGTTCCCCAGAACGCGTGAGGGAGATCGTTAGGTCCGCGGAGGCCAAGGGCACCGCGGTAATAATAGCGGCGGCGGGATTGAGCGCACACCTGCCCGGGGCGATATCGTCCCTCACCACGCTGCCCGTCATAGGGGTGCCCGTCAAGAGCGGCCCGCTCAACGGGGTGGACGCTCTCTATTCGATCGTGCAGATGCCGCCGGGGGTCCCGGTGGCGACCGTCGGCATTGACGCGGCCGTGAACGCCGCGATCCTCGCGGTGGAGATCCTGGCCGCCGGTGGGGGAAGCGGGGTGGACGCCGGGGTCCTCCGCGCCAGGCTGGCTGAACACCGCCGGCAAATGGCCGAGTCGGTCGCCAAGAAGGACGCGGAGCTGCATTCGGCGGGACGAACGGCCCCGGAGCGCGCGGGACGGTGAATTTCGTTTCACCGGAGGTCGTCCTCAGTGATACCGAGATACTGCAGGCCCGAGATGGCCGCGATTTGGTCGGAGGAAACGAAGTACCGCACGTGGCTCGAGGTCGAGATACTCGCGTGCGAGGCGTGGGCGAACCTCGGCGTCGTGCCCCACGAAGCCGTTGCGGAACTGCGGTCGAAGGCCCGGATTGACCCCCGGAGGATCGCGGAGATCGAATCCGCGGTGAGGCACGACGTCATCGCATTCGTCACGCAGGTGTCGGAGTCGGTCGGCGACGCCGGGCGGTGGCTTCACTACGGCCTGACCTCTTACGACGTCGTGGATACGGGCCTCTCCTACCTCATGGTCCGCGCGGCGAACCTCATCGCCGACGACATCAGGTCCCTGCGCGAAGTGGTGGCGGCGCAGGCCCGCCGGCACAAGTACATCCCCATGGTTGGTCGTACGCACGGGGTACATGCCGAACCCATCACGTTCGGGGTGAAACTCGCCCTATGGTACGCGGAGCTCGGGAGATGCTTGGACAGGATCGCCCGGGCCGCCGCCGTAATCTCGGTCGGAAAGCTTTCGGGCGCCGTGGGGACTTTCTCGCACGTGGACCCGCGCGTCGAGCGGTACGTCTGCGACAAGCTGGGCCTTGATCCGGCCCCGGTTTCCACGCAGATCCTGCAGCGCGACAGGCACGCGGAGTATGTGGCCCAACTCGCGCTCATCGCTTCATCTATCGAGAAGTTCGCGACGGAGATCCGGCACTTGCAGCGTACCGAGGTGCTGGAGGTCGAAGAGCCTTTTCGCGAGGGCCAGAAAGGATCCTCGGCGATGCCGCACAAGCGGAACCCCGTGGGCTGCGAGCAGATCTGCGGGCTGGCGCGGCTGGTGCGTGGGTACGCGATCTCGGCCATGGAGAGCGTCAACCTCTGGCACGAGCGCGACATATCCAACTCCTCGGTTGAACGCGTGGTCCTACCCGACTCGACCGCGCTCCTCGACTACATGATCGCGCGTTTCACCGAGATCGTGCGCGACATGCGGGTTCACACGGAAAGGATGGAATCGAACATCCGCCTGACGGGCGGCCTGATCTTCTCCCAGGAGCTCATGCTCGCGCTCGTGAACAAGGGATTGAGCAGGGAAGAAGCGTACGGAATGGTCCAGTCGCTCGCGGCCTCGGCGTGGGAGGGGCGCGGGGACTTCAGATCCCTGGTGCTCGGGGACGGGAGGATCGGCGCCCTGCTCACGGGCGCGGAGTTGGAACGGATTTTCGACTGGAGGACCCACCTCCGGCGCGTGGACGAGATATTCGCCCGCGCAGGGCTGGACTCCTGAAAACTCGTGCGGGGACGGTGGTTGGAGTGGACGGCGTCGTCAAGAGGGACAAGCTCTACGAGGGCAAGGCGAAGATAGTCTATAGTACGGACGATCCGGACCTGCTGATCATCCACTTCAAGGACGCCGCCACCGCGTTCAACGGCAAGAAGAAGGGGTCGATACCGGGGAAGGGAGCCATGAACGCCGAGATTTCGGCCATATTCTTCGGGGTACTGCAGCGTTCGGGGATACCCACGCACTTCGAGGCTCTACTTGGGGCCGACGAGATGCTGGCGAAGCGGGTGGGGATAGTGCCGGTTGAAGTCGTCGTGAGAAACGTGGTGGCGGGCAGCCTGGCGAAGCGGCTGGGCCTGCCGGAGGGCACCGCCCTCGGTCGCCCCGTGCTCGAGTTCTACTACAAGAACGATGAACTCGGGGACCCGATGATAAACGAATACCACATCTACGCCGTCGGCCTGGCGACGGAACGGGAGATGTCCGAAATCACCCGTCTCGCCATGAAGTGCGACGAGGTACTGCGGGAGTTCCTGGAGCCGAGGGACATCGAGCTGGTGGACTTCAAGCTCGAGTTCGGGCGGTACGGCGATTCCATTATCCTGGCGGACGAAGTGACGCCCGACACGTGTCGGTTCTGGGACAGGAACACGCGGGAGAAAATGGACAAGGACCGATTCAGGAGGGACCTCGGCGGGGTGGAGGAGGCCTACCGGGAGGTCCTGAGGAGGGTCAGGTCATGAATTTAAGGGCGACCGTGACCGTAACCTTGAAACGGTCCGTGCTGGATCCCCAGGGGGCGGCGGTGAGATCCGGCCTCCTGTCAATGGGATACGACAAGGTGCGGGATGTGCGCGTCGGGAAACACCTCGTCCTGGAACTGGATGGTTGCGCTTCCCCCGAGGAAGGGTCGCGGATGGTGGACGAGATGTGCAGGAGGCTCCTGGCGAACCCGGTCATAGAGGAATACCGTTTCGAGATAGCGGAGGCGCCGAGTCGCGGGGGGCACGAGTGTTGAAGTTCGGAATAGTAGTGTTCCCGGGGTCGAATTGCGACGCCGACGCGTACTACGCGGTGAGGGACGGGCTCGGGGTGCCCGTGGAGTACATCTGGCACGGGACCCGCGATGTCGGCGGTTTCGACTGCATTGTACTGCCGGGCGGGTTCGCCTATGGCGACTATCTCAGGGCGGGGGCCATAGCGAGGTTCTCGCCCGTCATGGACGCGGTGTTGGAGTTCGCCGAAAGGGGCGGTCTGGTCCTGGGCATCTGCAACGGATTCCAGGTGCTCCTCGAGTGCGGCCTCCTCCCCGGCGCCATGCTCAGGAATGACAGCCTGCAGTTCCGGTGCGGATACGTCAACCTGAAGGTGGAAAACGCGGCGACGCCGTTCACCAACGCGCTCGAACGGGGCCGAGTGATTCGCCTGCCCATAGCCCACGGCGAGGGTAACTACTACGCCGACTCGCAAACCCTCGGCAACCTGCAGGCCGCGGGACGCGTTCTGTTCAGGTACTGCGACGGGGAGGGCAATGTCACCGCCGAGGCGAACCCGAACGGTTCCCTGCTCAACATAGCGGGGATCTGCAACAGCCGGGGCAACGTGGCGGGCATGATGCCCCACCCCGAACGCGCTTACCAACGTATCCTGGGGTCCGCGGACGGGCTCGAGATATTCAGGTCCGTGACCTCCTTCCTGGGGGGCCGATGACATGGCGGGAGAAGATCGCGCGGGACCGGAACGCGAGCCGACCTGCGAGCAGATAGTGGGGCGGAAGCTCTGGCGCGGCATGGGGCTCAAGGACTTCGAATTCGAAAGGATTCGCGGTCTGCTGGGGAGATCCCCAAACTGGACGGAGCTCGGGATGTTCGCGGTGCTGTGGTCGGAGCACTGCGCGTACAAGCATTCGCGCGCGGTGCTCAGGACCCTCCCCACCAGCGGGCCGGGCGTCCTGGTCGGGCCCGGGGAGAACGCGGGCGTGGTGGACATAGGTGACGGGCTGGCCGTGGCCTTCAAGATGGAATCCCACAACCACCCGTCGGCGGTCGAGCCGTACCAGGGAGCCGCCACAGGGGTCGGGGGAATTATCAGGGATATCCTGGCGATGGGCGCGAGGCCCATCGCGCTGGTTGACCCGCTGAGGTTCGGAGAGCTTTCGGACATGAAGGTGCGGCGACTCTTCGCCGGCGTCGTGGCCGGGATCGCGGGGTACGGGAACTGCGTCGGCATTCCCACCGTCGGGGGAGAGGTCGCGTTCGAGGATTGCTACGCCGATAACCCCCTGTGCAACGTGATGTGCGTGGGACTCATCGAGAGGGGCGCGATCAAGAGGGGCGTCGCCGCGGGAGTGGGGAACTCGGTGATGCTCGTCGGCCACCTCACCGGCAGGGACGGCATCCACGGCGCCACATTCGCCTCGGAGGAGCTCGGCGAGGACTCGGAATCCAAGCGGCCGAACGTACAGGTGGGAGACCCCTTCTACGAGAAGCTCCTCATCGAGGCGTGCCTGGAGATGATGTCCACCGGTCGCGTGGTGGGAATCCAGGACATGGGCGCGGCGGGGATAACCTCTTCGTGCGCGGAGACCGCCGCCCGGGCCGGAACCGGGATCGAGATAGACGTCGCCAAGGTGCCACTCAGGGAGCGGCGCATGTCCCCGTACGAGATAATGCTGTCCGAGTCCCAGGAGCGGATGCTCGTGATCGTGGAAAGGGGCGGGGAGGACGGGGTGGCCGCGGTCTGCCGGAAATGGGGGCTCCCGTGCTCCGCGATCGGGCGCGTCACCGGTGACGGCATGTTTCGCGTGCTCGACCGGGGCGCGGTGCGCGCCGAAGTGCCCGCCTCCGTGCTGGTGAACGAAGCCCCGGTCCTCGAGCCGGGCTGGGAGGAACCCGCTTATCTGGCCGGCGCCAGGTCGTTCGACCACCGGTCGGTGCCGGTTCCGGGCGACATGGAGAATGCGTTCAGGACCGTGCTGGCGAGCCCCTCCATCGCGTCGAAAGCCTGGGTATACAGGCAATACGATCACATGGTGCAGACGAACACCGTGGTGCTGCCCGGGGCGGACGCCGCTGTAATCAGGATCAGAAATGAGGGAGGGCGTCCCGAGAAGGGCTTGGCCCTCAAGGCGGACGGCAACGGCAGGTACTGCTACCTCGACCCCGTGACGGGCGGGCGGATCGCCGTGGCGGAAGCCGCCAGGAACGTCGCCTGCGTGGGGGCGAGACCGCTGGCGATCACCGATTGCCTCAACTTTGGCAACCCGGAAAAGCCCGATGTGTTCTGGCAGTTCAGGGGCGTTATCGAGGGGATCCGCGAGGCGTGCGAGGCGTTGGGTACGCCGGTGACGGGCGGGAACGTGAGTTTCTACAACGAATCCCGCAACCGCGCCATATACCCCACGCCCATCGTCGGGATGGTCGGATTGATGGACGACGCGTCGAAGGCGACCACCCCCGGGTTCAAGGCGGAGGGAGACCTCATCGTCCTGCTCGGGGAGACGATTGACGAGCTCGGAGGCACCGAATACCTGAAGAGGGTGCACGGGATGGTCGCCGGGAAGCCGCCCTCGATCGACCTCCGCAGGGAGAAGGCCCTCATCGAGGTACTGGTGGAGGCCTGTTCGTCGGGAATCCTGGGATCGGCGCACGACATTTCCGACGGGGGACTGGCGGTCGCGTTGGCCGAATGCTGCTTTTTCGGGCTTCCGGGCGCCCGCGGCGCCGACGTGACCATACCCTGGGTGGGGCGTGCCGACTCCCTGCTCTTTTCGGAAACCCAATCGCGCGCGGTGGTCACGGTGCGGCCGGGGATGGAGCGCGAATTGGCCGACATTTGCCGGAGCAAGGGAGTGCCGTACACGGCGATCGGCCGCGTAGGCGGTCGTCGCCTGCGGATCGCGGCGACCGGCGTCGGGGTACTGATTGACGCGTATACGGCGGACGTCGAGAGACTGTGGCTGGAAGTGATACCGTGCCTGATGAATGGGTGACGCGGAGGCCGAGGGAGGAGTGCGGCGTGTTCGGCGTGTTCGGGCATCCGGACGCCGCCACGGTGACGTACTACGGGCTCCACGCGCTCCAACACCGCGGCCAGGAGAGCGCGGGGATAGTCACGAGCGACGGGTCGTCCCTGAAGATGCACAAGGGTATGGGGCT
>JANLGA010000016.1:0-12246 GCA_024653225.1 Bacillota bacterium
CTTTCTCCCGGATGGTAGTCGGCTGGTCGATGGGTGATCGTCCAACAGCGGACCTGGTCGTTAGCGCGGTCAACATGGCTGTATGGAATCGGCGTCCGGCGGATGGGGTAATCCATCACTCCGACCATGGCGCGCAGTACACTTCTCTGGTCTTCACTACCAGGCTCCGGGAGGCAGGGATCATCGGTTCGATGGGATCGGTCGGTGACGCGTTGGACAACGCAGTAGCGGAGAGTTTCTTCGCCACGCTGCAGACAGAATTGCTTGACAGGGGAGCCTGGCAAACGCGGTCCAATCTCAAGTCGGCCATCTTCGAGTACATCGAGGCCTTCTACAACCGCCGCCGGCGTCATTCAGCTCTGGAGTATCTCACCCCGCTCGAGTTCGAAGGGAGGTGGCGCGCCGGGCAGAAACAAGTATCTGCAGCCTGAAAACCAAAGCCTGACGGTGTCCACCAAACCGGGGTAACTCCAACGGGTCGCGGAGACGAAGACCGGAAAGCTGTGGAGGTATCAGCGCCGGCATCTGGAGATGATGCACGCGATCGAGTTTGGGAGCAACGCCACACGGGTCATGCAGAGAACGGAAACGACGGCCATCCAGAAGCAATTGTTTGCGGCTGTCGGTATACAAGAACCCCCTCGCATACTGGACTTATACTCTCCCGCCAAGGCCTAACACGTAGATACACGCCCACTTTCTACCATATCCCGCCGATACTTGGCTCCGTTGCTCTTCCGGCACTGTATCTACCTAGCGGGTGTCGAACTCGGGTTTTCGCTGGTATCGGCCGTCATCCTCGTTTCGGCATGGTCCATAAGCGCCCTGGGGATGGGGGAGCAAACCCTTTCCATTGCAGGAGACCCCGTCCTACCTTTCACGGCGACACCCGAAGAAGCCCGCCGCGTGGCGGAGCGCCACCTGGAGGACCAGGCTGATTACCTCCGCTCCGAGTGGAGAGAAGCTCGACTTGGGGAGCCCGCCCTCTTTCGCTACGTGGACCGAAGCCCCGCAGTTTACGTGTTCCCGGTGATCGGCAAGCGGGGACCGAGCGGCTACATCACCGTGAGCGCCCACCGTGGCAAGGTCCCTGTCATCGAGTCCGCGGACGAAGGAGAAGCACCCGGTCGAGGCGCGCGCGAAGGCACGCTCGTGTTCGTGCCGCCGTACACCTACTCCGTCATGAAGTACGGACAGTTGCGGGACCTGGAGACCTCGGCCGTGGTCTCTGTATCGGATGCGCGCCGCATCACGGCCCTGGTAGAGTCAGCGGCCCCCCGGTCAATCGCGAGCGACGCCTGGCACCGGTACTCGACAGACGAGCAGTTCGTGCAGCCGATGGCCTCATATTCCCGCTACATTTCCGGCGTGCCCAACTACACCCAGCGCGGGAACGGTTGCGGTCACTGCGCGGGGGCGATGTTGCTGGCCTACTGGGACAAGAAGGGGTATCCCGATCTCCAGTCAAACAAGGATGACAAGAACGGCTCCTTGCTCCAGCAATGCCTCGCGACGGACATGGGTCCGCCGCCGGTGACGTTCGCGGCGGCCGAGGACGGCATCGAGTATCATGCGAACAACAAGCACACTCACTTGAAAACTAGGGTGTCCTATAGTTGCCGGTACCACTTCAACGCCGTACGGGCGAAAAGCCTCGACAGGCAGAAGAACTCGTGGCCTGGTTTCAAGCGGGAAATCGAGAACAAGCGGCCGGTGATGGTATACCACGACTGGTGGTACCCGGTGAAGCAATCCAGCTACCACTGGATGACGGCGGTGGGCTACTACGAGAATACCAACGTCGGCGAGCGGGGCTATTACGTGAATGATTGCCATGGCGGCGCGAGAAGGTACTTCAATTATGACGCCTACTGTGACAGCATCTCGTGGTTGTATGTCCGGCCGGACCGTTGAGGATGACGGGCGCCCGCGCGACGGCGGCGCTGTAGGTTGCCGCCGTCGTCCCGGGCGAAGGTCCACGGGCCCCGGTCAATCGCCGCCGCGTTCGAAGAGATGCCTGTTCGTCGGCCGGCTCTTAATGAGGTCCGTCATATTGCGCCTCGCAACGCAGAGCAGCTCCTTGACCTCCAGCTGGAATGCCCTCGGGTCCTTGGGGGTGTGAGTGCCCATAACCACCTCGATGCCGGGGTAGTACTCCCGCACCACGCCCGCGTACCTGTCTCGGAACGGGCACAGCGACGACATACAGAACGACAGGTGGATGGCGTCCGGATTGAACTCGGCGACGGACTTGACGCGCTCGAGGATCTTCTCCGCCGCACCGATGGTGGGACAGCCCGCGCAGTTGATTACCGCCACCAGGTCCAAGGGTTCCTCCGGGGGATACCGCTCGAAGAACCCGCGCCTTCGTCTCAGGTCTCCGAGGCAGACCGCCATCGAGCACGCGAGGTCCTGCGTGCAATTGGTTCACCCCTTCCCGTCGGGCTTCCTGAATTCGGCCGCACCGTTGTGCGGCGTCCTCCCAGGGCCCTCCACCCAGCGCGGCCCCGCCTCCGGCGGATTGACCCCGGCCCACAACCTTATTATCCTCACGGTCTTGTCCAACGTGGACAATTCTACTCTGCACCGGGCGCAACATCGGAGATGATGCCGCACCGCTTCACGACGGACATCGTCCAATTCATCGTCGAGATACGGGGTGAGTAAGGCTCGGATCGCCCGGCAGTTCATGCGCCTCGGACCCCTTCGCAGTAACACGTGTAACCCTCCAGCAACCCGGCGCAGCCGGATTTCACGAGGTGGTCACGGTAGGCGCGCCTCGCCCGGTGCAGCCTGGACTTCACCGCCGACACTGAGACACCGAGCATCGTCGCGATCTCCTCGTAGCTGAACCCGTTCAAGTCCTTCAAGACGATCACCACCCTGTACTGGCGCGTCAGGTGATGCTGCAACACATGGTGAATGCACCACTGCATCTCCTTCCTCACGACGACGCGCTCCGGCTCGCCGTCTCGGTCCGCGACTCGGAACACCTCCAGGGCGAGCGACTGGTGCCTCGCGCGCCTTCTCTTCGTCGCCAGGTAGGCGTTGACCGCGATGCGGGTGAGCCACGTCCGCGGGGCCGCTTCGCCTCTGAAGCCAGCGAGGCCTTCGAATGCCCTAAGGAACGTCTCTTGCGTGAGGTCTTCCGCCTCGTGCCGGTCGTTGCAGAGGCAGTACGCCAGGTTGTATATGTACCTGTGGTGGGCGACTACGATCTGCTCCCACGAGTCGTCCCGTTCTCCGTCCAGGTGACTGTCGGCGACGGGCCCGGTTTTTCCCCGCTCCAATGGATTCACCTCTTTCGGCAACCCATTGATTAGATTCGCGGAACGGAAAAACGTTGCGCCCCGCGGACAGAAAGCGCGGGGGATCCTGTAGTCACCGGGGGATTACGGGGAAGCCGTCGGCGGGCACCCGCCGACTTCTACGAGGATGTTGTCTATGAGCCTGGTATTGCCTATGAACACGGCAAGCGCGATCAGCACCGGCCCGGAAAGACGGTCGAGGGGAACCAGGTCTTCGGCGTCAACGAGGGCGATGTAGTCCAGCCTGGCCAGCGGTTCGGACTGGATCATCCTGGTCATGGCATCCCTCACTTTTCCGGCGTCCCGTTCGCCGGCCTCGATCATCCGCCGGGCGAGTGAGAGGGACTTGCTCAGGACCAGGGCGGCCGACCGTTGACCCGCGTCCAAATAAACGTTGCGAGAACTCATCGCCAGCCCGTCCGGTTCGCGCACGGTGCCCACGGTTACTGTCTGGACATTAATGTTCAGGTCGCCGACCATTCTCTTGATTACCGCCGCTTGTTGAGCATCTTTCTGGCCGAAGTACGCCCTGTCCGGGGTAACGATGTTGAACAGTTTACATACGACAGTGGCCACCCCCCGGAAGTGACCGGGGCGCGACGCGCCGCACATACCCTCGCTCAACTTCTCCACGTTGACGTAGGTGAGCATCGGCCTGGGATACATCTCGGAGACCGAGGGTGCGAAAACCAGGTCCGCCCCGCCCGTTTCGGCCAGGGCGATGTCCCGCTCCAGGTCCCGCGGGTAGCGCTCGTAGTCCTCGTTGGGCCCGAACTGAAGGGGATTGACGAAGATGCTCACGACGACGACATCGTTCTCGGCGCGCGCGCGACGGATCAGTGCGAGGTGACCATCGTGCAGGTACCCCATCGTGGGGACGAACCCGACGGATTCCCCTCGCCGCTTCGCGGCGCCGACGTACTCGCGAACCTCCGCGATCGTCCCGACTACCTTCATCGGCAAGTCCCCCCCGCCCCGCCCTCTGCCGGTTCGAAAACCGCCAGCATGTTCACTATGTCCTCCTCGGAGAGCCGTCCCTTGCGGGCGGCCAGCCGGACCGTCTCGGCCCCAAGCACGCGGTAGACCTCGTCGAGGCGCGGGAGGCGGCGTCCCATGGCCTCCAGATGGCCCCTCAGAATGTCCGTGTCCCCTCGCTCTATCGGTCCGGTCAGAGCCTCCGGCACACCGAGGGCCGCCACGTTTTCGACGGTGCCGCGAATCAACGGCAGCAGCGCCCGCAAGGCTTCACCGCGGTCGAGTCCGCACTCCTCCAGCAAGTCCAGGCTCAGCCCGACCAGCGTCACGAGGTAATTCGAGGCCGTGCAGGCGGCGGCGTGGTACAACGGCTTCACTTCGGTGGGAATCGTCATGGTGTGCAGTCCCAGGACCCGGGCCAATTCGCCGCCGACCTCGATCCCCGCAGGGTCGCCGTCGAGCACGACGCTACAGCCCGGCAGCAATTCGATACCCCTTTCGACGGTCGCGAAACTCTGTAACGGGTGAAAAGAAAGGACGGAAGCGCCGCACTTCGCCGCGGGCAGAAGCACCGCGGACGAGAGCGCGCCGCTCGTCTGCACGACTACCTGGCCCTCGTGAACCGCTGCGGCTTCGGCGAGTAGGGCGGCAATGTCCCCAATCACCTTGTCGGGGGTCGTGATGAATACGATTTCAGCCCGTCGCGCCGCCTCCGCGGCACTCGCAATCTCCGGTTCCATGCCCTCGACCGTCAACTTGGCCAGGAAACGATCGAGCGACGCCCGCGACCTCCCGGCGACCGCGGCGACCGGGTACCCGCGCCGCGCCAGGTGCACGGCCAGGGCGGTGCCCACTCGCCCCGGCCCTATGATAGCGATCTTGCGCAAACCACCCATCCCCTCGCCGCCCCTCGATTCACGAGTTGCGCCGGGCCGAGTAACGCCTCACGAGATCCATGGCCGACTCGTCGGCGGCATCGGCGAAGACGACGTCCACCCCCGCTGACAGGACGGCGGCAATGGCATTCGCGTCCGGGACTCGCCGCACCGGGCTTCCCGACGGTGTGACCCCCGCGGCTGCGGGCCGAACGCCCTCGATCCTGATCCCCACGGTGCAACCCAGCCGCTCGCGAACGGCCCTCACTATCCGGGCCGCACGCTCCGCCGGCTCTGAACCGCGTGCGGCGAATTCCGTGACATCCAGCACCATATCCCAGCAAGGTATGCCGTGGAACGACGCCGCCTCCACCAGGGCCCGGGCTGTCTCCAAGGGGTCCCGCCCATCGGGCGGCTCCCCCGGCCCGCGGACCGCTTCGCCCGCCGGACGCGCAACCACGGCGGCACCGTAGCGCCGGACCAGGCGCAACACCTCATCCTCTCGGCCCCGCCCGGGCGTGAATCCGTTTACGAGTGGCTTCCCCACGCACGCCTTGAGCGCGTCCTCGAGCGCGCCGGGCGGCTCGGACCCGATGCAGAGGGGCACGCGAGCGGCCTTCTGGGCGAGCCGCACGGCCCTCTCCATCGTCAAATGGTCGTCGCGGCCGACTTCACTGGGGATCGAGTCGGACCGCTCGTGGCCGATCAGTCCTCTCACGTCGAGAACGTGGGCACCGCCGGCCACCTGCCTCCCTGCCTCGCTGCGCACGCGCGACAATTCGCTCCGATCCGTCTCCGCCTTCCGCTCGCCGTCCAAGACGGCTCCGATCCGCCCCACGACAAGCGGCCGATTCTCCGCAGTGACGAAGACTGACTGGGTGCGAGACGATAGGCCGAACGCCCGCCCGAGGGGTCCGGGACCCCCGGGGGACTCGAGTCCTTCGACGGAGGCGCGCAGCCGCCCGATGTGATCCGGCGTCGTACCGCAACATCCGCCGAGCAAGCTGGCCCCTGCCGCAACCAGTTTCGGGCCGAACGAGGCGAACTCCTCGGGTCCCACGGGGAAAACGGCCCGCCCACCGGCCCCGGGGACGGGCATCCCGGCGTTCGGCTGGGCCGAGACGGGCACGCGCGCCACGCGCCGCAGTCTCTCGACGGCGGGCAGCAACAGGTCCGGTCCCACGGAACAGTTGAATCCGATCGCGTTCGCGCCGAGTGACTGCATGACTAGCCCGGCAGTCTCCGGGTCGGTCCCCGTGAACGTCCTGCCGTTCGGGTCGAGGGTCATCTGCGCGATCACCGGGATCCCGGGCGCGCGGTCCTTGCAGGCCAGCATCGCCGCCCTGAGCTCGTTGAGGTCGCCCATCGTTTCGATGATGATGAAGTCGGGCCGAGCCTCGCCGAACGCGTCCGCCTGGGCGGCGAATGCCTCGTATGCTTCGTCGAAGGAAGTCTCTCCCAGTGGTTCGACCAGGACCCCGAGCGGTCCCATCGAACCGGCGACCATCGCGCGGCCCCGCACCGCCTCCGCGGCGATGCGTACCGCGGCAATGTTGATGTCGCGGACCCTGTGCTCGAGCCCGTGGCGCGACAGACGCAGCGGCGTCGCCCCGAATGTATTGGTCTCCACGATGTCCGCACCCGCCTCCACATAATGCCTGTGGATGCGGGAAACGAGCTCGGAGTGCTCGAGGCACAGCGCGTCGGGGCAATGACCGGGTTCCATCCCGAGCTCCTGCAGCCATGTCCCCATCGCGCCGTCGAACAACAGGATCCGGTCGCCCGGTATGTCCGCCCTCACCAACCGCGCCACCCCCCGTCCGTGCCGGTGTTTTCAGGGTAGCACGCCGCTGTACGGTTGGCAATACGGGCGGGGCCGAGTTCGACAAGCGAGGGGCGTCCCGCTGTCTCCCGTGGCCCGCGCTCGAGCATGCGGAGGTATAGCCTGAACATTCTGCTAAGTATGCCGCCCGTCACCAGCGCGGCGGAATTGTTTCGTACCGTCAACTGGTAGGTGATTCCCGCTCCCTCCGAAGAATCAACTCGATCGGGAGGCTCTCTCAGGCAATGTTCGTGACCCTGAATGCCACTTCTCGAAAGATTGTCGGACACCTGCTTGCCGAGAGGTCGCCGATCAGTGTGACCGACCTCGCCCTCAGGGTGGGTTGTTCCCCTCGAGCCGTACGTTACCAGATATCCAATCTTAGGCAATGGTTCGAGGCTTACGGGGCCTGCCTGCGCGCGGGACGAAAGGGCATTTCCCTGGTGGCCAGCGACGAGCGCAGGAAGCGCTTGCGCGCGATTGCCTGCGAAGCCGATTCGTACGTGAATAAGTACAGCGCCCGCGAGAGGCAGTCACTGCTGCTCAAAGCCCTTGCGGGCTGCACGGAGCCGATCCGCCTCGACACCCTCATGGACCTTCTCGGGGTGAGCAAGTCCACCGCTCTCAAGGACTTGAACAGGCTGAGGAGCACGCTGGAACGGTACAACCTGAAGCTCCAGTCCGCCAGGACGAAGGGCTACTGTCTTTCCGGAAGCGAATCGCGGATACGCCAGCTGCTTGCGGACCACGTGATACTGGGTTATTCCGAGGCGGGTCGCGAAACGGACGACGCAAGAGTTGCGGCCGATGAAGGGTCCATCTGGAACCTGGCGATCGGCACAGTCGCGCGCGTCTTTTCAGACCCGGGGGAGGCGGAGGCGTTTCTCCGGGGGCTCGTCAGCACCGCCGAATCCAGACTCGGTGTTCGCTTTGCGGGCGGCACTTCGAGGGCTTTGGTCGTACACCTCGCAATCTTCATCAGCAGGCTTTTGACCGGCCATGCGGTGACGATGCCTCCCGCGGAACTTTCGGCCCTGAGAGAATCAGGGGAATACGAAGTCGTGCGGGAACTCGCAGACGCGGTGGCGAGCAGGCTGGGCATTCACATCCCGGAGGCAGAAACGGCCTTTCTGGCGGTGCACTTCGCCTGCGCCAAGCGCTCGGCGGGCGGTCGCTCGCCGGGTCTCGTACTGCGGGGGTTTCTCAGGGCAGTCGCGTCCGAGATGGCGCGCGCGGCCCAAGCGTTCATCTCCAAGAAACTGACGGACCGTGAGCTCGTAGAAGGCCTGTCCGTCCATCTAGAATCGGTATACCAGCGGCTGAAACACAACCTTCCAATCCGAAATCCCCTACTTGACGACGTTAAGAGAAGATACCCCCTCTTCTACGACGCCGCAGTAGAATGCGGGAAAGTCTTTTCGTCCCTGACCAGTCTCAGTCTTCCGGAGGAAGAATTGGGCTATATCGCCATGCACATCGGTGCCGCGTTCGAGAGGGCCAGTCAGGAGACGGCACCGAGAAAGAGGATCGTAGTCGTTTGCTCCAGCGGGTTGGGCACGACCAAGATGTTGTCGTCGCAGATAGTCTCCGCGTTCCCAAGTATCGAGATCGTCGGCACCGCCTCCGCCGAAGAGGCGCAGGGGATAGAGCCCGACGACGTGGACGCGGTCGTCTCAACCGTGCCGCTGCAGCTTCGAAACGTCCCTTGCGTCGTGGTGCGACCGCTGCTCGACCGGAGGGACATGGAACTCATCGAGGGGCTGCTCTCCCTTATCGCGCAGCCGCCCACGACCCTCGGGCTGTCGAATCAACCAGCCATCGGCCCGCTGCGACTCAAGAGGTCCGCCGTCCGCTTCAATGTTGCGTGCGCCGATTGGACGGACGCCATAAGGACCGCGGGAAAGATCCTCCGCAAACAAGGCTTCTGCACAAGGCAGTACGGGGAGGCAATGGTCCGCCAGATCAACACCTACGGAAGCTACGTGGTAGTGCGCGGGGGCCTTGCGCTTCCCCACGCCAGGCCCGAAGACGGAGTGTTGAAAGCGGGTATGTGCCTCATAAGGCTGGGCAGCCCGGTGTACTTCCCGAACCTGCCCGAGGAGCCGGTGTGGACCGTCATCGGCCTGGCGTTGACAGAGAGGCTCGACCCGAGGCGGCTCGACCTGGTGACCGACCTCGTCCTCCACGGAGAACCCGAGAAACTGGCGCAAGCCCAAACGGAGGAAGAACTGCTGGCTCTACTTGGAAACGTGATGGACCACGAAGGAGGACGCACAGCCTGAATGCTCCGGATCGATCCACGCTTGATAATTGGGCCCCTTCGCGCGCACGACAGGGACCTATTGCTGAGAACCATCGCGGACCGCATGGTCGCCCTGGGCTATGTCAAGAGCACGTATCCCGACGCCGTCGTGGCCCGGGAGGGTGAGTACCCTACGGGGCTACCCACTGACGGAGCCGGCGTCGCCATCCCCCACTGCGATGCGAGCCAGGTGATCGTGCCCACCCTCGCAGTGGCAACACTCGCGGAGCCGGTCCTGTTCGGAGCGATGGGGGGCGGGCCTGCCCAAGTCCCAGTTGAGGTCATCATCATGCTCGCGATAAACGATCCGTCCGCGCAGCTCGACGTGCTCAGGCAGATCTCCAACATAGTGCAGAACCCGGCGCTGCTCAGGAGGCTGAAACACGCGGGCACTGACAAGGAGGTGATCCAGGTATTGCGGGAAGTCGGGCTTGCCGAGTAGTCTCTGCCGGGCATCGAGGAGATGGTGGCGTAGTGAACAAGAAGAGGATATTGGTGGTTTGCCCAACTGCAGCTGCGACTTCAACTCTTATTGCGCAGAAGCTGCGGGAGCTCTGTGAAAGGGAAGGGGTGGCAGCCGAAATCAAGATCTGTGCGACGATCGAGGTGGCCAGCACGGTGGCTGCGTTTTCGCCGGACCTGATTGTGTCCAGCTCGGGCTTACTCCCCGGCACTGCGGGCGGCGTTCCCAGCCTGAACGGGTTGCCCTTCTTGACCGGCATGGGCGTGAACGATCTCGAACGTAAAGTGGTCGGCATTCTGTCGGGTAACCAAATCGGGTAGCCAAGAAGGAGGCTAATACGTTGGACCTACTGAAGAACGTCTTTCAGTACATTTCGGATCTGGGCGCCGCCGTCACGATGCCCATAATCATCACCGTCCTGGGCACACTCGTCGGCATAGGCTTCCGACGTTCCCTGCGAAGCGGAATGATGTACGGTGTCGGGTTCACCGGCATCCTGGTGATACTCGACCTCTTCCTCGGAAGCCTGGGCAAAGCGGCTTCCGCCATGGTGGAGCGATTTGGGTTCCACCTCGACGTCATTGACGCAGGGTGGACCCTGGGAGCGGCTATGGCATTTTCCTCTCCCCTCATGCCGGTCGCTTTCGTCGCGATAATCGGGATCAATCTCTTGCTCATCATGGCCGGTTTCCTCAAGACCCTCGATGTTGACTTGTGGAACTACTGGCTTTTCATAACAGGTGGGGTCATGATCCAACAGCTCACCGGGAGTTTCTTGCTCGGTCTGGTTTCGGTAATCGTGTTTGCGATCATCGTGATCAAGTTGTCCGACATCTGGGCGAAAGGCGCCTGGGACGTTGTGGGTCTTCCCCAGGGAGTCACGTTGCCACACCTGGACACCATCAGTATGGCTCCCGTTTACTTCGCCGTGAATGCAGTCCTTGACCGGATTCCCGGTGTAAGGGATTGGAACGTGAGCCACGAATCTATCCAGCGACGCTTCGGGGTATTTGGAGAGCCGGTGTTCATAGGCGGCATCCTCGGAGCCATATTCGGGGTTCTCGCCGGCTACGATGCAAAGGGAGTGCTGGACCTCACGGTGAAGTTGGCCGCCTCAATGGTCTTGCTGCCCAGGGTCATAGGCATACTCATGGAAGGACTCGTGCCGATAGCGGACGGCGTGCGGGACACTGTCATGAAGCGGTTGTCCGGCAGACAGGTGTACATCGGCCTCGATGCCGCAGTCGGAGTGGGACATCCTTCGGTAATGGCCCTCGGCATTGTCATCGTCCCGATAATCATGTTCCTTTCAGTGATCCTCCCCGGCAACCACGTCCTGCCCTTTGCGGACCTGTCAAGCATGCCGTTCTACATGCTCTGGGCAGTGATTGCCTGCAGGGGTAATCTGTTCAGGGGGATCGTGGCGGGGACCGTGGGGTCAGCTATATACCTGTGGCTCGGGACGTTCGTTGCGAAGCTTTACACCGGAGCAGCTCTCGCCCTCAAGCTTGAGGTTCAGCAAGGCGCATCCGCAATCTCCAGCATAAGCGCGGGCAACCCTCTCTACTCGCTGCTGATCGCGATAGCCAAGATATTCTGCGGCTAGGAAAGGAGCCCTAGAGATGCGAGCGGAGGCTGCTTCGAGACTGGCTGGAGCCAGGCACAAACTGCAAGCCATCTTCGCCGCCGGACGCCCCGCCCTGATGCTCGGCGGGATCATGGGAACCGACATGAGAATAGCCAGGGCCGCCTTCGAAGCCGGGGTCCGCATCTTCGAACCCAACCACCCCGCCATGGCTCTCCAGATGGGACTGGGCGGCGTTACCACCATGAATGCGGCGGAAAAGGTCAGGCACCTGGTACCCATGTCTCGGATGGTGGACGCGGTGCGCGGGCTCCGGGCGGTCTGCGGTGACGAAGTGTTCATCACGGTCGGCTTCCCGGGCACGTTCACGGAGGAGGTGCCTGTGCCTCTGTCGCTCGAAGACGTGCTCTCGGTCGCTCGCGCGGGCGCGGATTGCCTCCACACCCACAAATCCTGCCTGGAAGATGTGGGCGAGATCGTCTCTCTCGGTCACAGGGCCGGCCTCCTGGTCGAAGCCTACATCACCGCGGACGACAACTTGGGCGTTCAGGCCCCCACGGACGAGGCGCTGAAGAATACCGTGAAGGAGTTCGAGCGAATCGGGGTGGACTTGATCGGGTTGACCACGGGCATGACGTACAAGGGGCAGAGCGCCGGCGGTTTCGCCCGAGCGTTCCTGGACCGAATCAAGACGTTCACCAGCGCGTCCCGGGCGTTTAGAGTACTGGAGGGCGGCATCAGGCGGGAGAACATCGGGAGCGTCAAGGATGCCGGGCTCGACATAGTTGTGGTCTCGACAGCCCTTGACCAGGAGATAGCGTCCCACGCGAGAAGAGCTATCGAAGCCCTGATGTGAGCCTAGGGAAAGCACGGTTCGCGCGGTACGTCGTCGGGGGAGCCGCTTGGTGCGGCTCCC